>JBNJEK010000233.1:0-7284 GCA_051745855.1 Armatimonadota bacterium | reverse complement strand
ACTCCACCAGGCGAGGCTGGGCGCAAGTCCGTCCCGCGCGAAGAGCAGTGGAAGCAACACAAGCAGCAGACCAGCAATCCGTTCCACGAAAATCGACAGAAATCTGATAACGTCTCTCATCACATCGTCCTCATAGCTTCAAGTGCCCGGCACTGCTCACCCCCGGTCGCACGACCAGCATCTGTCGAGCTTACGCTACCCGTCCCACTCGGGGTTCGGGCTCGGCAGGTCGGCGCCGATCTCAGCGCGCCACGCCTGGAGCATCCGAAGCATACCCTCGGCGATGTCAGGGCGCTGCTCGGCAAGATTCACCGTCTCGCTCATATCCTCACGGAGATTGTAAAGCTCGAGGTGGCCCGGGTTCGCCTGCGAACCCCCCTCGAAGAACTCAATGAGCTTCCAGTCGCCTGAGCGGACCGAGGACCCCGGCGTCCCGCCCTGGTTGCCGTAGTGCGGGTAATGCCAGTAGATCGCCTCGCGATCAAGCTCCCCGCCCTCCAGCAGCGGGGCGAGACTCACACCGTCCACATGCTGCTCCGGGATCAGGTCAGCGCCCGCCATCTCCAGCATCGTCGGGTAGAAGTCGGGCGTGGTCACCGGCGTCGCGCAGCGGCTCCCTGGCTCCGTCACGCCCGGCCAGTGGACGATCAGCGGCTCCCGCGTCCCGCCCTCGTACATCCAGCCCTTCCCCTCGTGGAGCGGGAAGTTGCAGGTCGGGGCGCCCTCGGCTGTCGCGAGGCCGCCGTTGTCGGAGGTGAAGAAGACCGCCGTGTTGTCGGCCTGCCCGGCGTCCTCGACGGCCTGCAGCAGGCGGCCGATGTTCTCGTCCATCGACCACACCATCGCGGCATACTCCGGGTCGGACTGAAGCTGCCGGCGCTGCAGGCGCTTGTCGCGCTTGTGCTCACACGGGAAGTGCTCGCCCTCGACGAAAGGATCGATCTGATCGAGCTTCAGCGATGCGGCCTTCTCGCGGAATCGCTCGACGTGGTCAGTGCGCCCCTGGATCGGCACGTGCACCGTGTAGTAGCACATGTTGAGGAAGAAGGGCTGATCGCCCGCCGCCTCGACAAGGTTGATCGCCTCATCGGTCAGGCGGTCGGTGAGGTACTCGCCCTCGGGGCCGTCCTCGAGCATCGGAATGTTCCACGGGCTGAAGTATCCGTCGCTCGGCATGCCCATCCGGCACCCGGCGACGTTGACGTCGTAGCCCCGATTGTGCGGCCAATACTGCTCGTCGGCGCCAAGATGCCACTTGCCCACATGCCACGTCTGATAGCCCGCGTCACCGAGGGCCTGCGCGATCGTGTGGTCCTCCAGGGGCATGTGATCGATGTACTCCGGCTCACAGAGGCGCCCGCGCGCGCGGCCCTTGAGGAAATTGGTGACGCCGTGACGAGCGGGGTAGCGGCCGGTCTGCACACTCGCGCGGGTGGGCGAGCAGACCGGGCAGGAGGCGTAGGCGTCGGTGAAGAGCATTCCCCGCTCGGCGAGCCGGTCAAGGTTCGGCGTCTCGTAGAACGTGCTGCCGTAGCAGCCGAGATCTCTCCATCCCAGATCGTCGATCAGAATGAAGATGATGTTGGGGGCGGACGAATCGGGCATTGCAGTCACCTCTCAAGGCGGGAACGGAAGCAATGACGTCAACGACGGCCTCTCCCCCCGGCCCCTCTCCGTGGACATCGCGACGGCGCGATGTCAGGCAGGACGTGGGGAGGAAAGACAGAGGGCTCAGCGCGGCACCATCAGACCCTCCAGGAACTCGTCGGTGATGCGCTTACCGACAAGGAAGAACTTGCGATCGGGATGCCACAGGATGTCCTCGCCGGTGTGCGTGGTGAAGCTGGGGTAGACGCCGATGTCGATTCGCTGCAGCGGGCCGACCCCGACTCCACCGTTGTCCATCAGTTGTCTGCTCTCGCTGAACCAGATCGGCTGATCCGCGCCCTCGCGGAACTCGCCCAGCGCGATGAAGGCCGGGCGCCGATTCTTCCCGGTCTCCTCGCGCGCTGAGCCCTCGAAATGCCCGTCGTTGTTATGATGCAGCAGCACATAGCGCCCGTCCGCAAGCTGGTAGATCGGGCAGCAGCACAGTGGCTCCTCGATGGGCAGACCGTAGTCGGTGCGCAGAAGCGGGCGCGGTGGGCACCACGAGCGCCCGTCATCATCCGAGACCGAGTACCAGATGTACCCGCTCATCGTGCGCATCGTGCAGAAGAGCCGGTCATCCGGGAGCCGAACAAGGCTCGGCTCCTGGGCGATTGACAGATCCGGCCTATCGTAGTGAGGCACGCGAAGCGCCTCGTCATCGGCCGACCACTTGATCTGCAGGTCGCGCGGTTCAGGATCATCGTCCACGTTCATGAAGCGCATGAACTGCACCACGGACTCGTGCGCAGTCCACGAGTCACGCGCGGGTTCGGTGCGCACCGCCGGCGAGAGCCAGCGCGTGAAGCCGGTGTACGAGCGCCCATCGAGGTCGCGGATGGGAAGCTGCCAGGCGACCCAGTTCGAGGGTACCCGCCGATCTGGGTGGTCGTAGGCACTCCTGGGCATGGGGACCGTTTGCGACTCCGACCATGTCTCCCCGAGATCATCGGAGTAGCGGCAGTCCATCGTGCCGGTGTGCTGATCCTCGGCATCCGCGAAGTTCTGGTACTGGTTCCAGATGGCGTAGATGCGCCCCGACGCCGAGGTGATCGGGAAGCCCCAGCTTGCCATGAGCACGTCATCGTCCGGTCCGGACGGGCCGGCGATGCGCGTCGGCTCAGACCACCTGCGCCCGTCGTCGAGCGAGCGGGAGAACATGATGCGGTGGTCTCTCCCGCCCTCGTAGCTCGACTGCGTCCAGATGGCCATCAGATTTCCGTCGGGCGCCTCGCGTACGAGGAAGTGCTCGTTGCCGGTGTCGTTGTTACTGGTGGGCACGTAGACCACGTAATCCGGCTCCGAGCGAGCCAGTTCGCGATCGATGTCGTCGGGCATCGCCGGGCCGCGTGATGGGCGCATCGCTCAGCCCTCCTCGATCCCGTCAATGATGCGGTTGATGTTCGCGACACCCTCGCGGACTGAGCCGAAGATGTCGTCGGGCAACGAGACCTCCAGCGAGATCGTGCCGTCGTAGTCGGCATCGCGGAGAATCGAGAAAACCTTCGTAAGCTCCATGTCGCCGGTGCCTGCCACGCACGGATGGAACCACTCGATCGAATCCTCTGCAAGCGTCTTCCGCCAGCCCTCCTCCTCGGCGTTCTCCGGCTCGGTGTCGCTCAGGCAGTTGTCCTTGGCGTGGACATGGACCACGTGCGGCGCGAGGAGCCGTGTGGCCTCTATGTGATGCTGGCCGAAGACGATGCGGAAGTTCGAGTAGTCGAGGTTGACGCCGAAGTTGTCGCGGTCCACCAGTTTGACCATCCGCGCCACTTGCTCCATGCGGCCGAGCAGCCGCCCGTGGTTCTCCACGCCGACGGTGAGGCCGCGGTCGGCGGCGGCGTCCGTGACCTGCTGCATACCCTCCGCCACTCGCTCGAGGATGTAGTCGAGATCGGGGTTGGCCTGATGCTCGTCCGGCAGCGCGGACTTCGGATCGAGACGGATCGTGTCGGTTCCGAGGGTCTCCGCGATGTCGAGACCGAGCATGCAGTCCGCGACGGTCTCGTCGAACGCGTCCTGGTCGTACGCGGCGAAGTTGCTGTCGAGCGTGTAGCAGGACACGCACAGCCCGTGCTCGTCGAGCATGTCGCGGGCGCGCTCGGCCTGCTCGTCGATCGGATCATCCGCGTACCAGTAGCGGCTGAGCGGCTCAAAGCAGTCGGCCTCGGTCTCGGAGCCGACGAAGTGGATGCAGTCGAACATGTCCATTTCGTCTTCGAGAAGCAGCTTGTTGAAGACCCACTGGCATACTCCGGAAGTCATCAGAAGTCCTCCTGTGTAGTGCGCGCCCGCTCGGGCGGCTCGTGTGCGATGCCTCCAACATATTCGTCGGGCGCGGCCCGGCACCTTCGCCGTTCCGGTCGATAAGCCGCCAGAACGCGGCAAACCGATCAGGCGTACATACTTCGGGCCCCGACGGTTAATCGGGGCCCGCACGGCCTGTCGCAGGGGCTGTCAGTTACCTGTCTCGCTTGTGATACTCGACTTCAACTGTGGTGCCTCGTGGGCCCTTGCGGATGATCAGGCCGTAATCCTCGCTGTCGCGGTCATAGCGCTTGTATTTCGGCTGTTCGTAACGGTAGTTGCGCGTGTCATGGTAGCGGCGATCATCGCGGTATCGCCGATCGTCCCGATAGCGCCGGTCGTCTCGGTCGCAGTCATAGCGCCCGCGGTCGTAGTCGCGGTTACGCTGCATCTTCTTCAGATGGCCCGGGGGGATCCAATTCCCCTGAAGCATCTGCAGCCCGGGCGGAAGCTGATGGCCCGTGTACTGGTTGTGATGACGCGACCTGTCTGCTTGCGCATCTGCCTGTGGGAGGATCACAAGTGCAGTCGCGAAGAGCAGGAGTGTCCCGATCGGCAGCAGTTTCCGTAGCATGTCGGCAACCTCTCTTTCGATCTCAAGGTCGGTGCAAGGCAGGTGTCGACATACACCAGCCTGTTTACTACTCATTGTAGTAGATACCCCGTTTCCACACCAGTCAAACCTGGATGCGCGAGAAAACTCCGCAAAACCGCACTAATCGCGAGCATGTCCAAAAATGGTGGGCGCCAAATCCCGGGATGCACTCAAAAGAAGTATTGTGATCAGAGGAAGGTGGTGAATGCAGCGTCCGCGAAGTCGGTCACGTAAGGTTGCAGAGCGGGGCACAATGAGGTTCGTGCAGCATCATCGGGCCCGACGCCCGTTAGAGCACCCATCATAAGAAGGGGGTCGTAAAAGTGGCTACACAGAGGCGCGGCTTCACCCTCATCGAACTGCTGGTGGTGATTGCGATCATCGCCATCCTGGCAGCAATCCTGTTCCCGGTCTTCGCAAGGGCACGTGACAAGGCGCGACAGGCAAGCTGTCAGAGCAACCTCAAGCAACTTGGACTCGCCATGATGATGTACGTCCAGGACTACGACGAGACCTATCCACGATTCTACTTTGGTCGGTCGAGTGGTCGGATGTTCTCATACTACGACGTCATCGCGCCCTACACGATGAATGAGCAGATTCAGATCTGTCCGAGCGGACACTGGTACTACGACGGTGGCGGCTCCTCGGGGTGGCGCCGGGACTTCCCCGTCGGTGAGGGCGCCTACCACACGCGAATGCGCTCCAGCTACGCCGCGGTGCGAGGCGGTCGTGCGGTCATCAACCCGCCGTTCAACATGTCCACGCCGGTCGTGCTCGCCGACTGTGTCCGACCTGCGGAGACAGTCATGATCTTTGAGACTCGAACCCGTCAGCCCTACTGGTGCAGGGACCTTGGCTTCAACTCTGACGGGACGCCGTCGTCCACCCCAATGGGCGATGACGGTCGCGTCGGCTACCTGCTCTATCGTCATTCCGGGAAGATGAACGTCGCGTACTGTGACGGGCACGTCAAGGTCACCGACCGGATCACTGACCTCAGCGTGTTCGACGTGCGTGGCGTCGTCAATCCCAACGAGTAGCCGCCAGTCTCTTCAAAGTGAGGCACGCTCAGACTGATGGTGTCGAAGGAAGCGGTCCGGGCATATGCGGCCGCTTCCTTCGCATGTACACCAGGCGACGTTGCCGTCAAAAGCCGGAGTATTGAGGTGAGCGACGATGAGCGACCGTGAAGATTATGGAGGCTGCATACTCGGCCTCGCGATTGGCGATGCGCTCGGCATGCCGACGGAGTTTCTAAGTCTCGAGGAGATTCGATCCCGCTACGGGCCTGATGGCGTCAACGATCTCGAGGCGGGCGCGTGGCCCGCCGGGCACTTCACCGATGACACGCAGATGACCCTGGCGCTCGCGGAGGGCATCCTCGCTGCGGGGCCGGACGTCTCGGTTGACGCGATCATGGTTGAGGTGGCCCGCGAGTTCATTGCGTGGAACGAGGGACCGGTCGGCGGCCATCGCGCCCCCGGGAATACGTGCCGCACGGGCTGTCGCAACCTCGCTGCGGGCGTCCCGTGGCGGCAGGCAGGCGTCGCACAGAGCAAGGGCTGCGGCACCGCGATGCGCGCGGCGCCCGTCGGTCTCGCCTGGCCGGGCGAGTACGAGCGCATCCGCGAGGTGGGCGTCGCGCAGAGCCTCGCGACCCACGGCCATCCGTGCGCGCTGGCCGGGTCGGTGGCGGTCGCGGCGCTGGTGAGCATGGCGCTGGACGGCGAGCGTCCGGAGCGGATGCTCGACCGTGTGATCGCGCTCACCGAGGACATCAGCGACGAGTTCGTGGCGCACATCGAGCAGGTCCCGGCGGCGCTGGAGGCTCATGCCGAGGACGCTTGGGCCCTGCTGGGCGAGGCGTGGGTGGCGGAGGAGGCGGTCGCCGGCGCGCTCTACTGCTTGCTGCGCAGCCCGGAGGACTACCGCGCGACAGTGCTGCGCGCGGCGAACACCGATGGCGACAGCGACTCGCTGGCGTGCATCGCGGGCGCGATCTCCGGCGCGTACAACGGCATCCACGCGATTCCCAAGGGCTGGCGAGATCGCGTAGAGCGGGCGGACGAGTTGCAGGACGTGGCGGAGCGACTGTGGAGGACCACCGCGGGATGAGGCGGGCGATCTATCCCGCCCCCTCCATCCACTCCCGCACCTCGTCCGCGAGCTTGTCGCAGGTTTCGTCGAGGTGGGCGCGGGCGGCCTCGGGCGTGACCTTCTCCGCAAGGTCCGGCGACCACTCGTAATGCTCCCGGGCCATGAACTTGTGCACCGCGGCCTGCGCCTCTTCACTAAGCCCACGCGCGTAGAGGCACGGATCACAGTTCTCATACTTCGGCAGCAGCGTGTCCTCCGGATCGTAGCGGTCGAGATGCACCGCGTCCGGGTCGGCGGCCATCAGTTCGGCAGCCTCATCCGGCCCGGCGTGGCCGCCGCCCAGGGAGTGCTCGAAGGGCCCGGACGGACCGTGCTTGACCAGGACCTTCGCAAACCCGACGTCCGCGTACTGATCCGCGGCGCCCTCCCACGACTCGCGTTGCATCGCCCCGGCATGCGCGAGGTGTACGAAGATCCACTCAAATCCGCACTTCTCAAGCTCGCGATAAAGCTCCAGCGCAACCTGCCGAACCAGCGCGGGCGTGAAGCTGATCGTCCCGCGCCAGTTGCAAAAGCCCGGCGCGCCCACCCACGTCGCGGGCAGCACCACACCCCCGCGGAGGCGCTCGGCCACG
>JBNJEK010000232.1:0-7290 GCA_051745855.1 Armatimonadota bacterium | reverse complement strand
GGCGCTGCTGACGCACTTCCTCGACCGCATCGAGCGCAACGAGGACCCGGAAGAGGGCATCCAGGACGCGTGGATGTCCGGCGCGATCGCCTTCGCGGCGCTCGAATCCATGGAGACGGGGGAGTTCGTGGACGTGGAAAGGATTTGAGGAAAGGCGGCGCCTCTCCCTGCTCCCGCCTAAACACCAGGCGGAAGCAGGGAGAGCGAAGAACGACAGAACAACACAGGCCGGAACGGGGTCCGGCCTCTCCGTAACGGCAACGTCTCGTGTTACTCCGTCAGCGCATCCACGATCGCGTTCGCGATGACCATGTGGCCGGTCGGGCCGGGGTGGACGGGCTCCGGGCAGAAGACCTCGCTCTCCCGCAGCGACAGGTGCTCCTGGTAGATGTCGTGCATCGGGATATGACGGCAGCCGTGCCTGTCCGCCATCTCCTGCGTCACCCTGATGTACTTCGGCAGCGCGTCGAGCACCACCGTCCGCCAGTCCTGGCCGGCGCTGTCGATGCTGATGTAGAAGGGGTCGATCAGCAGCACCTGCGCGCCGGTCTCGGCGATCGTGCGCGAGATGATCTCGTCATATTTCTCGCGGAAAAGCTCGACCGGCACGATCGGCTCCATCTGCCGCAGCATCGAGTGTACGTCGTTGATGCCGATGAGGATGGAGACCCAGTCCGGCTCGTGGCGGATCGTGTCATCGGTCCAGCGCTCGGCAAGCTGCACCACGCGGTTGCCGCCGATCCCCTTGTTGATCCACCTGATCTTCCGCTCCGGGTACTTCGCCGTCACCAGGTCGACCACGAGTTTGGCGTAGCCGGTGCCGAAGGGTGCCGCGGCGGCCCGCCGACCCGCGTCCGTGATCGAATCCCCCTGGAAGATGTACGTCTGCCCGTCCTGCACGAGAAACTCTGACATCGCAGCGCCTCCGAATGAAACTCGGTCTTCACACTCACAACGCGCCGGCAATTCGCCGCCAACCGGCGCGAGACCTCTTAACATTCACGAGGAACTTGCCGGCTGCCGTCGAAGTACCAGGAAGATATCAACGTCCAGTCAGGCCGGAGGGGGCCTGCCATGCGTATCACCTGCAGTCTCAGTGTCATAGCGCTTGTAGCGCTGACCGCAGCTCCGACGCTGGCCGCCAACGAGGGCGGCTCAGCAGTAGCCGTGCTCCAGGGCGGGCGCACCCTCGTGCCCGTCCGCACCGTCACCGAGTGGCTCGGAGCCACTGTCGAGTGGGACGGGGAGAATGACGAGATCACGATCACCCGGCGCGACATCACGGTGAACCTGCGTCCCGGCTCCACCGCGGCGCTCTTCAACGGCGAAGCGATCGTGCTCGACGAACCGCCTCTCATCCTCGCGGGCGTCACCTACGTCCCCGCGCGCTTCGTCGTCGAATCATTCGGCGCCACGATCGACTACGACGGGCGCATCGTCACCCTCGCGGGCAGTGCTGCAAGCCGCCGCATGGACCTGCGGGTGGCCGTGCGCGATGGTGACTGGCTGACCTACCGCGGACCGTGGTTTGATATCGACTACCCCGCGAGCTTCCGCCCCGCCGGCTACGACCGCGGCCGTGGTCCACGCGGCTACGATGAGGACGGAATGCGCTTCGTATCCGCGGATGGCGCCGTCGAGTTCTACGTCTACTCGCCACTGTGGAGCGGCGAGCCGGTGTGGCCGACCGCGTGGCCGGGTGAGACCGTCCTCGAACGCACTAACTCCACCGAGGGCGCGGGCATCGAGAGGAAGGCGTTCACCTGGGTCACCGTGCAGGGCCCGCAGGACGACTACACGCGATCGTGGATCGAGATTCATCAGCCGGAGTTGAACGTGAAGTACTACTTCGGCATCCGCTACGACAGCATGGACGCGTACGACCGCTGGCGCGATGCATACGCGCGCTTCAAAGACTCGCTGGTGCAGTACGCCGACTGACCCTCAGTCGAGCGGAACTGCGTCGAGGCTCCAGCGCACCACGCCCATGTGATAGCGCTGGTGCCACGGAGCCGCGTTCGTGTAATACGCGGTAACGATCTCCCCGTCCTCGACCTGCGCGCTCGACGGATAGCCGCAGTCGCCCTCCAGGAGCCCGCCCACGATCACGAAGGGCGCCGACCAGCTCTCCCCCACGTCATCGCTGATTCGGCCTACCACACCGCGGAATCGCGGGATGCGGCTGCCGTAGCACGCGAGGATGCGACCGTCCGCAAGCTCCAGCAGGTGCCCCGGGTGCTGGCTCGGCTGGCTGAGATCCTGCGAAAACTCCCACGTCCGCCCCTCGTCCTCCGAGACAAAGAGCCGCACGTTCGCCCCGTGCGAGGTGCCCACATCGCTGGAAACGACCGCCGCCGTTCGCGCCAGCGCAAGCCACCGGCCGCTCGAGTGGACCAGCACGTCCGTCTCGTTGTAATTCTCCGCGCCGATGATCGACGGGTCGCCCCATGTCCGCCCGCCGTCAGTGCTGCGCAGCAGAATGCAGTGCCGCGCGACATCCTGCTGCCAGTTCGCCGAGCCGTAGCAACTCACCACGCACTCATCCCCGTTGACGCAGACGTCGCCGAAGGGGATCAGCACCGGCTCGCCCTCGAAGCCCTCGATCGCCTCAGGCGCGACCTCCCCGGCGTGCTCCCACGTGTGCCCGTCGTCGGTGGAGATGCTCACCCACGGCTTGAGCACCCGCCCGCGACCTGCACGCTCCTCGCCCTGAAGGCTCCAGCCGCTGACAAGCGCGACGAGGTCGCCGTCCGGATTCAGCCCCGCCGCCACGTTCATCCGCACACTCGGCGGCTCATGCTCGGTCACCTCGCTGCGGCAGGCCCACGTGTATCCTCCGTCTGAGCTGACCCACAGTTCCGGGTCACCCTCATCCCATCCGTGGCTCGGGTGCGAGTAGATCACAGCGCCGATCTCGTCGTTTGGCATCAGCGTGAGGTTCGGCCACGCGCAATGCTCCAGCGCGGTCACGACATGGTATGCGCCCTCTGGAAGCTGGATCTGATAGCCCATCGTCGGCCTCCCCGCGACTGTGGTCAGGTCGAATCCTTCCGCACCGAGCGACACATTCGCCTCTACTCGCCCATGACCTTCACGATCACGCGCTTGCGGCGCATTCCGTCGAACTCCGCGTAGTACACCTGCTGCCATGGGCCGAGATCGAGCGCTCCGTCGGTGATCGGCACGATGACCTCGTGGTGGATCAGCAGACTCTTGAGGTGCGCGTCTCCGTTCGTCTCGCCGGTGCGGTGGTGCTTGTAATCCGCGCGGAAGGGCGCCAGTTCCTCCAGCCATTCGTCGATGTCCTGGATGATCCCGGCCTCGGCATCGTTCACGTAGACGCCGGCGGTGATGTGCATCGCCGAGACGAGCACCATCCCCTCCTGCACCCCGCTGTCGGCGACGATCTGCGCGACCTCGTCGGTGATGTTGATGTACTCGCGCTTGCTCTTCGTCTCAAACCACAGGTACTCGGTTGCGAACTCCATCGCGGTCACTCCCATCGGTCCTTGATGCGGCGTCGGGCCACGGCTGGCCCGACCTCCGGACGGCTACGGCCACGGCGTCAGGTCAGGGCCGGCCCGACCTCCGGACGGCTACGACCGCGGCGTCGGGCCACGGCTCCGGACGGATGGCCTACGAAAAAGCCCCCGGACGGGGTCCGGGGGCTCTTCTGTCAGCTCATGTCGATTCCGTTCACTCGTGGGTCCAGATGTGCATCCGGACGACCTTCATATTGTGAAAGGTGAAGTTGATGTTGTTGTTGACGTCGTACTGCAGGATGCAGTCGCGGGTGAACTCGCGGGTCATCCCGTTCCACGTGACACTGATCGGTCCGCCGCCGGTCCCGACCTCGCCCGGCCCGGTGGAGTAGTACGTGATGGTCTCGTCGGGCCAGCCGTAGCGGTAGATCACGTGCTTGTAACTGTCGCCGAGCTTGACATACTGATGGGGCTGCCACATGCTGGAGCGAGCGAAGTCGCACTTCTCACCCGCGACCGCGATCGACTCGATGTAGCCATCACGGTCGAGCACGAAGCCGAGCACGACCGGGCCCACGGTGTAAAGCCACTGGACCTGGTTGCTCTCGAGGTCTACCCAGACAGGAAGCGCCCAGAGTGGATAGGGGTTCGCCTGCACTCCGCCTGCGCCCGCTGCAGCCGCGCCGGCAGCACCTTCAGGCCCGCCCTCCATGGCCATCTCATCCTCGGGGAACTCGCCCGGCCCCCCCATCCCCGGTTCGACCATGCCAGGCTCCTCCATGGGCATGCCCATCTCACCTTCCATCATGCCCATCTCGCCCTCCATCCCCATCATGCCCATCTCGCCACCAGCGGCGGCGCCACCTCCGGCGAACGCTTCGCCCTGACCGGTGACGATACCCCGTGGCTGACCGTAGATGTCGAGGAGGTTGACGGCATGCTGGCCGAGTCGAATCCCCGCGAGTTGGGCCTCGCGAGCCTCGGCCACACCTGCAACGAGCAGGAGGCTGAGCAGAGAGATCACTATTGCGACGACAGTGCGGTGACTGCGTATGTCCTGCATCTCGCACCTCACCTGGTGACGGCATCTGGCCGAGTTGGACGAGCCTGCGCCGAAGTATAACACACGACAGCGACGGAAGCAACGACGGCAACGAAAGCACATGCAGCAGGCAACGGCAGGACCGATGCCGGTACAACAGCATACTTCCGCCTCAACCCTATTCCACGTGGACTGGCTTTAGTCCTTCTCCGCCTGCTTTTTTATTGCCGAGAGCATGTTGTCACAGTTCTGCTGGACCTTGCGATGAAGGAGCTTTTTGATCAGCGGCCCGATCAACGGGACCGCATACTCGTAGTCGACGACTAACTTCACCAGCGTCCCCCCCTCTTCCTCCTCGAACGTCCATATTCCGCTGTACTCTGTGAAGTCGCCCTCCAGCATCTCGAAGCGGCAGGAATGCTCCTCATCGTCCCAGTAGTCCTCTTCGGTCCACTCCAGGGTGCGGTTGAACTCCTCGATCAACCCAACCCAGTGGGAGACCCGCCTCTGCCCGTCCTCCTCGAGAATCTCCACATCCTGCACATCATCCATAAACTCCGGGAAGCGCTCGACATCCTTTGCGATGGCGTACACTGTCTCCACTGGCGCCGCGATCACAATCATGCTTTCCACTGTTGCCATTCTTCAAACGGTCCTTCCAATCTGCTTCAATCTGTTGCGCGTCCCCCTGTCGGTCAATTGTCCGAGGCCGCGTCCTCTCGCATCCACTCCCGAAAGCTCCTGCGCTCGAACCGGCGGTACTGCTCCATGATCCTCGGCCCGTCCGGGACGAGCGCCGGCACACGGCCCCGGGGGCACGGCAGCCACTCGACAACGCCGAAGAGCCGGCAGATGAGCGGTCGCACCGGGTAGATCAGGCACCGGGGCCCGTCGGGATCGCTGAACTCGCACGGGGTCGCCATGCGCCCGGAGTGGCGCACTGTCGGCTGATAGATCGCCCCGCCGAGAAACTCCCGGATTGCTTCGAACTCCGCGCGCGTGATAGCGAGGTTGCCCATGCAGCGGCTCGCGCAGCCCTCACAGCCAGCGCAGTCGGCCGTCGGCAGTTGCTCGTATCTCTCCCGCAGCCAGCGGGCCTCGGTCTGGCCGTTCATTCCTCAGAGACGCTCTCTTCGACGATCCCGCGCACCCGGCGCTCAAATTTCTTCCGAGGCAGGCGTACGACCTGCCCGCAGCCGCCGCAACGCAGCTTCACGTCCATCCCCATCCGCATAATCTCCCACGCGTTCGTCCCGCACGGGTGGGGTTTCTTCAGCCTCACGACCATTCCCTCGCGGATTGCGGGATACTCGGACATTCGACAGGTCCTCCGTGCATGCTTCGCCAGATGTGACGTCATTCCGGCCGTCGGCTTTGACTCTGATAGTGCGATCAAGCTAAGACGCGCCGGTCGTCTCCTCGTCATCCGGCACCCGGGGAAGATGCAGCCGGAACGTCGATCCCTCGCCCCAAGTGCTCTCCACGGTGATCTCCCCGCCATGAGCCTGCATGATGTGCCTGCAGATGTAAAGGCCCACGCCCGTGCCGCTCACCTGTCCGTAGCTGTCATCGTGCACTCGCTGGAAGCTGCGGAAGAGCTTCGGGAGGTCCTCCTCGCGAATTCCCGCGCCCTCATCCTCAACCTCGATGACGATCTCCTCGTCGTCCGGATGGACCCTGACGGTGACCGGCGCGTCGGGAGGCGAATACTTCACCGCATTCTCAACAAGATTGATGAGCACCGCCTCGAGCTTGTTGCGGTCCGCGTGGATCGAGGTCGTGCCGGGCGCGATCTCGACTGAGATCGGACCGTCGGGATCGATGCCGCGGCACAGCGCGATCGCGTCCTCGATCAACGCGCGCGGATCATCAATCTCTGCGAGGTTCAGACTCAGTTCCTGTCCGGCCTCGATCCGCGAGAGGTCGAGGAAGTCCTGCACAAGATACTGCATCCGCCGGCTCTGGCGGCGGGCGATGTCAAGCAGGCGCGCGGTGCGCTCGTCCTCGACGTCCACGCGGTCGATCAGCAGCTTGCAGGCCCCCTGGAGCGATGCGATCGGATTCTTCAGTTCGTGTGAGACGAAGGAGATCAGGTCCATCTTCATGCGGTCGAGTTGCTTGAGGTGTGAGATGTCGGTGAAGACCGCGCACTTGCCGACCGTGCGGTTGCCCGGTTCGTCGATAAGCGCAATGTGCGCGCGCACCACCACGCCCTCCTCGTCGTCAAGCGCGATCTCCGTCTCATAGGAACCGCCGTGCGGAGACAGGGGCATTGTGAAGAGGTCGGAAACCTCCTGATGATCGACCAGCGTCATCGCAAGCCTGCCCTCGGCCCGCTGCGCCGGCATCCCGAACATCTGCTCCGCGGCGTTGTTGAAGATCACGACTCGGTCGGCGCCGTCGGTCGCGATCACCGCGTCCGCCATCTCATCAACGAGCGTTGCTATCCGCGCCATCTCGAACTGCAGGCGGGTGTTGGTCTTGCGCAACTCTTCGTTTGCGAAGTCCACTCTGTCGGACAACTCGCGGTAGAGGCGCGCGTTCTCAAGAAAGAGAGCCGACTGATGCGCGATCACCTGCAGCAGTTGCACGTCATGTTCGGTGAAGACGCCCTCGCGCTTGTTGATGACCTCAATGACCCCGACGACTTCGTCGCGCAGCAGCATCGGGACGCAGAGGATCGAACGCGTCGCGTAGTCGATGGCATACGCGACATCCGAACTCCAGCGCTCATCGCTCTCCACGTCCTGCGAGACGATCGGCTCC
>JBNJEK010000231.1:0-7303 GCA_051745855.1 Armatimonadota bacterium | reverse complement strand
GCCCCTTGACAGAGCCTCTGTGCGTACGGTATATTATCGACACATCGCTGGCGGGTGGTGTAATGGTAACACGACCGGCTCTGGACCGGTTAAGTGCAGGTTCGACTCCTGCCCCGCCAGCCATTTCCATTTAACGGCAGCTATCAGCGGCCAGCTTTCAGCAAAGACCACACCCCGCGGCCGTTCAGCCGTCCCCTCTTCACTTCTCACTCGTCACTTTTCCCTGCCGTTTGAGCTGCCCGCAGGCCGCCTCGATCGCCTGGCCCTTCGAGCGGCGGATCGAGACGTTCAGCCCCGCATCCCGGCAGCGGCGGTAGAACGTGCTGATCGTCTCCCGGTTCGGCGGGATGTAGGGGCAGTCCGGGACCGGGTTGTAGGGGATCAGGTTCAGGTGGTGCGGCTGGGCCGCCAGCAGGCGCACGAGCCGATCCACATCGTGGTAACCATCGTTCACGCCGGCCATCATCACGTAGGCGAAGGTCACAGGCTGGCCCTTGCGCACCTGGCTGAACTCGTAGCAGGCGGCCATCAGGTCGCCGAGGTCCCAGCGCGCCACGCCCGGCATCAGCCGGTCGCGAGTGGCCTGGTCGGCCGAGCCCAGTGAGACCGCAAGCTCGGTCTTGGGCCCCTCCTTCGCATAGCGATGAATCGCGGGCACCACGCCGCAGGTCGAGACCGTGATATGCCCTGGCGAGAGGTCCATCGCGCGCCTGTCGGTCATGCGGTCGATGGCCTCGCAGACTGCCTCGTAGTTGAAGAACGCCTCGCCCATCCCCATGAAGACCACGTTGCGGATAGCCCCCTCGCTTGCGCGCAGGGAGATGAGCTGCAGGAGTATCTCGCCGGCGGAGAGATTCCGCTCGCAGCCGCCGATGGTGGAGGCGCAGAAGTCGCAGCCGACCGCGCAGCCGATCTGACTCGACAGGCACGCCGAGGTGTAGCCCTCCATCCGCATTGCGACACACTCGACCTCCCCGCCGCCGGGCATGGCGAGGAGTATCTTGTACGCGTCCGCGTCCTCGGAGAAGGCCACGGGCTCGTAGGGGCCGATGCTGAAGCTGTCTGCCAGCGCGGCCCGGAGGTCTTTCGGGAGGTTGCTCATCTCCTCGAAGGAGTCTACTACATGCTGGTAGGCCCACTCGAAGATCTGGTCGGCGCGATAGCTCGGTTCGCCATGCTCATCGAGCCATCGCTTGAGTTCGTTAAAAGAGACGTCGTAGAAGAGTTTCATGGTAGGGGCAGTGTACGCGGTTCAGGGCGTGTTGGCAAGCACAGCCGTTCCGGAGAGGCCGGACCCCGCTCCGGCCTGTGCCGTTGCCTTTGCCGTCCGGAGGTCGGGCCTGCCCAGGCCCGATGCGGTCCAACGCCGGTCAGTCGTTCACTTCCACCTCGTAAAGCTGCGACCTGCCGCTCTCATCCGAATCGTACAGTACCCGCGTGCCATCGTGCGACCAGACCGGATGGGGCTGCGTGCCGCGCTGGTGCTGGCGGCCATGCACGTTCGGCACGTTGCACAGCTTGCGCGCCTCCCCCGTCTCAACGTCGATCAGCCACAGCGCGTCGCGCCACTCGCCGCGCCCGTAGCCGTCGGTGACGATGGTGCTGCCGTCAGGGCTGACCGATGGGTGGCCCATGTTGCAGTCGGCGACCTTCTGCAGGCCCGTCCCGTCCCAGTTCACCAGGTACATCCCGTCACTGCCGTTGAAGAGGATGCGCTCTCCGTCCGGGTGCCAGATCGGGTGATGCTCGATCTCCGCGACGAAGGTAAGGCCCGTCCCGTCAGGGTTGATCGTCATGACCTCGGCGAACTGCTTGCGCCCCTGCTCGTTGCGGCCTACGAACACAACAAATGCGCGGCTTCCATCAGCATTCCACTTGCAGTTGGGCAGAGAGATGCTCAGACTCTCCGCCTCGACCCGCTCACGCTCAGGCGAGAGCGCGATCATCTCCTCGACTGAAGCGAGCAACCGGTGGTCGCTGCCGTCGGCCTCGGCGATGAAGAGTCCGCGCGCGTCGAACTTCTCGTTCGCGCGCACCTCCAGGATCTGCCCCGATGGCGAGATCTGTCGCACAACGATCGGCATGCTCTCCTCACGGCCATCCGCAAGGAAATGCCTCACCGTGCCAACGCGGCGAACGCCGTCCTCCTCGTGGAAGTCGCGCCAGTAGATGCTCTCGCCATCCGGCGCCCAGATGGGGAAGCAGCCCACGTGATAGCTGAAGTATCCGCTTTCACCGATCCGGCGCATATCTGAGCCATCCGCGTTCATCAGCCAGACGGTTGAGCCACGCTGGTCCGGCAGGGCGGAGGCGAAGACGATCTTCGATCCGTCCGGACTCCACGGATCGACATCATAATACGCGTGCTTGTCCTCGTAGGGCGAGTGCGTGAGGCGGATGATCTTCGCGCCCGTCTCGGGATCGACGAACTCCGAACGCTCGCTGTCGCCCTCCTGTCGCGGTGGCAGCATCTCGTGTCCTTTCATCATCATGATGCCCACCGCCACGTCGCCTTCGGCCCGAAACGCAAGTTCGGGCGCAGGCGCGGCGCCACGCTGCTTCACAGTCACAATCTGTGTAAGTTCACCCGCAGGAAGTTCAACAGACCTGATCATCTCTCCGCCTGCCAGCAAAGCAAGAGAGGTCGGCTCTGCAGCCCTTACAAGCATCTGCAGGTCATAGTTGGCCGGTAGCGGCTGTCGGTATGTTGCGACACCGGGGACGCGCACGCCCCCGCCCTTCGGAAACTCCGCGGCGGCCGACCACCTCGCCGGGTCGTCCCACGCGCCCTCCCACGCCAGATGGTCGGCGGGCAGCAGCGCATCCTCCGGCAGCGCGCGGAACTGCACCGCATCGATCGTGATCGGACGCTCGTCCCCGCCCGCGATGATCTGCAGACGCCCGTCATCGAGCGTCTCGCCGACGGTGAAGATGTGTGAGAAGCGTTGCCACTGCGGTCCCGCCCGGTGGTTCGACTGAGCGAGGCTCTGAGCGGCATCCGCCCGCCGGGCGCCGAGCGCAAAGGCGCGGCCCGCCTCATCGGCCTTCGCCCACGCGGACAGTTCGTAACGTATGCCCGCCTCCATGCGGAAGCTGTCGAGGTAGATGTGAATGTTGGTCGGCGCCGCGATGTCATCAGGCGCGCAGAGCCGTTGCGGCTCGAAGCGCAGCGAGTGCTCGCCGAGCACGGCGTCTTCGGGGTAGCTGACGTCAACCTCCGCGCCGCGGTTGAGCTGCAACTCCCAGCCTTCGAGATCGCCCTCGAAGCTGGCGGAGGCGAGGGGCTCCTGCGCGTGCGCGGCCGTAAGTGCAAGCACGATGGTTGCGACGATGATCGGTGAACGCATGAGGTCTCCTTTGCTGGTGCGGACGACGCACGGGCGAGACGCCCGTGCCACGTAACGACTGGACAACGGCAACGGCCGTTCCCGATTGCTCACTCCGGGCGGTCAGTCCACGAACGCCTGGTAGACCTGCACGTGCCCCTCCTGGTCGGAATCGTAGATGACGGACTTGCCGTCGGGGGCCCACGACGGGTGCGGGTGTGTTCCCACCTCATGCGAACGCCCGTGGACGCTCGGGCAGCTTGCCAGCGGCTCGACCTCGCCCGTCTCCGGGTCGATCAGCACCACCATGTCCGAGTATTCGCCGCCGAAGCAGTCGGTCGCGATCATGGAGCCGTCCGGGCTGAATGACGGGTGGCCCTGCGCGAGATCGCTGATCTTCCGCTGGCCGGTGCCATCATAGTTGACGATGTAGAGGCCGTCGTCGCAGTTGCCGATGACCTGCTCGGAGTTGGGGTGCCACATGTGATGGTGTGCGAAGGTCATGACGAACTTCAGGTCGCTCCCGTCCGCGTTGGCAATGTAGATCTCCTTGACCAGCCGCGAGCCGGTCTCACTGCTGCCGACAAGCACCACCATCACCTTCGTGCCGTCCGGCGACCACTTGCAGTTCGTCAACCCGAGGCTCGCGCACTCGTCGTGCCGGTCGCGCGTGGGCGAAAGCGCCTCGATGTCCGCGGTCGGAATGATCATGCGCGGGTCACTTCCGTCATGCTCGGCGGTGTAGAGGCCGCGGGTCGGCGCGTCCTCGGCCCGGCTGTTCTCCATCCACAGCAGGTCGCCGGTGGCCAGCGAGATCTGCCGCGCCCGGATCGGAATCGTCTCCACGCGGTCCTCGTCGAGCCAGACGCGCTTCATTCCACTCTCGCGCTCGCCGCTGTCGGTGGTGTACCCCGTGTGGAAGTAAAGCGTCCCGTCCGGCCCCCACATCGGGAAAGCGCCGGTGTGCATGCCGAAGCTGTCACCCTCGCCGACCTTGCGGATGTTCGTGCCGTCCGCATCCATCACGTAGACGGTCGCGTCGCGTGTCCCGGGCAGCGCCGAGGTGAAGAATATCCTCGACCCGTCGGGGCTCCAGGGGCTGATGTCGTAGTACGAATGCTTGTCATTGTACGGCGAGTGCGTGAGTCGTACGATCCGCCTTCCCGTCACCGGGTCGGTGTACTCTTCCTTCTCGGTGCTCCCATCCGGCCGCTCGAGTGGCAGCATCTCGGCTCCCTCCAGACTGAGGATCGCGATGTTGGCCCCACCGGACGCGCCGACGAGCACGCGGTCGAAGCTCAGCCCCCCCAGCGTGACCTGGTGCGTGTCGCCGATGATCAGCTTCGCGCCCCTGTAGCTCGTGCCTATGTAACCCCGAGACCTGTTCAACGCGATCTCGTCGATTCGCTCGAGCGTCAGCGTCACCGCCTCGCCCGGGCGCCAGTTCTCGGAAGCGATCGTCTCGCGCAGCAGTTCACTCCCTGCCGGGTCGCGCACGACGATTTCGTCGCCAACATCGATGAGCGTCGGATCATCGTCGCCGACGAGAGCTAACCGCAGCGCCTCCGCGCCGAACATATCCGCCGCCAAACGCAGGCGGAAGGTCTCCGGGAGATCCGTGGCAAGCTCGGTCACGCCTGCCAGCGGCCCCTCGCCGCCTGTGGCCTCGATGACCTCAGGCCGCAGCCAGAGGGCACCGCGCTCGATCACGCCCTCGGGCGGTGTCTCGCCGCACGAAGCCTCGCGGATGATTACGTCGTCCACCCAGACGGTCGCGGTCTCCCCGCCGATCAGCACCTGCGCGATGGCCGACGGCATGTCATCCTCCAGCGTGAAGGGCTCTTCGAAGGTCTGCCACTCGGGGCCGACCTCCACTGCAGCGATGGACTGCGAGCCGCTCACGTCTCCGCGACGCAGGCGCAAACCGACCGTGCGAGGCTCCTCGCTGCGCAGGCGCACGGAGTAGACGTAGGGCGTGTCGGCCTTCAGCGACAGGCCCTCATACTTGATGTGGATGTTGGTCTCGAAGGGTTGATCGTCCGGCGCGCACAGGGCTTCGGGGGTGACGCGCACGCATCCGTTCTCGGCGTCATACGCCAGTTCGGCCCTCGCACCGCGGTTGAGATGCAACTGCCAGCCGTGCGCCTCATCGTCGAAGTCCGTCAGAAAGCGAACCACTGAGGCTGACGGGCCGGAGAACTCGTCGCCGAAATGCAGGTAGTCGGCCGGCGCAAGCATGCCGCCATTCACCTCGCTGATTGTGAAAGCGTCGAGGAAGACCGGCGTTGTGTCACTGGCGAGCAAAAACTGCGGCGTGCCGTCGGGGTAATCCATCGGCAGCGTGAAGTCGAATGTGTGCCGCTCCCACTGTGTCCCGACCAGCACCGGGCCGCTGGAGACCGACTCCTCGACATCGCGCCGCCGAACCTTGATCCGAATCTCCTTCGGCGCGGCCGCCCGCATCCACACCGACAGTCGGTAGGGCGTGTCGGCCTTCAGGGGAATCGTCTCATATCGTAGATGCACATTGGAGATAAGCTCGCGATCATCGGTAGCATTGAGCCGCTGCGGGATCACCTGCAGGCAGGTGCCGCCAAGCACGCCCTCAGCGGCGGTGGTCATCACGCCCTCGCCACCCCGGTTGAGTTGCATGACCCAGCCGTCAAGGTCCCCCTCGAAGCTCTCGGTGAGCACGACGGGAGGCTCGGTGAGCGCGGGCGCGGCAAAGGCGGGCGCTGCCGCCAGGATCAGGCAGGGAATCAGCATCAGACGCATGGCGGTGTCCTCTCCGGGCGTGTTCTCACCGTCGGTGCAATGTAACTTCGAGCGGCGGGTGATGAAACCTCCGTGTAACATCTCCGGAGACGAGATTGCGCAGCCTCAAGTTCCGGCCGGTCTGTCCCGATTCTGAGCATGCAGGCCCGACGGACCAGTCCCGAAGGATCGGACTTTCCGGGCGCAACATAGAGGATTTGTCTCGATCTCAGGTCACCTTTGGGGTCCGTCGGCCATAGATACCGGCGAGGGTGGCCGAGAGCGGTGGCGGGGGCGACGCCGACGGGAGATGCAATGCGCAGCACTGCCCGCGGATCCTGTCATCGCATGGACGACGCGTGCAAACGGGGACGTCAGACACGCAACCGTCCGATGAGGGGCGCGAGATTCCCGGCTCGCGCCTCTCATGCTTTTGCCGGCACGATCGTCAGAAGCCCGGCATCTCCTCCTCCGTGATCTGCTCCACCCCGTACGCCGTCAGCCGGAAGGGCGTCCGGGCTTTGTCCCGACCACGGGCGTAGATGACAAAGCTCTGCCCCACGCGCTGATACTTCACCAGCGACCGGCCATCGAAATTCCTGAGTATCTGCACCGCGTCCCGTGGCCGGAAATCAAGCTCAGCAAGCGTGAAGGGGTCCACGAAATCCGGATAGGTCCGATAGCCCTCGATGGAGGTGTGAATCCGCCTCATCGCCTCCATCGCAGCGTTGCGACGGGCGAAGTCCGCCGCCCCGATCGCCCAGCTTGACTTGCCGATGCCGAGCATTGAGAGCGGCAGATCGAGCACGCTGGTGATTCCCATGCTTGTGCGCTTGAGCCAGGGGTCAGGCTCAATCTGCTCGTTGAGCGATGGGCTGCCGAACGTCTGCCTCGTCTGATTGTCCATCCGAGAAACGCGGACGGGCGGTGCCCCGTATTCGACTGAGGTGGCGCGACCGCCCACCACCCACACCGAATCGCCCCGGAATCCATCGACCCTCACCGCCCCGTCATTACATGAGAGGGAAGTCTCGGAGCGATTCGGATCGTAGAACATGTAAAAGCGCGTGCCGCGAACTGCAGCCACGGATGAAGGTGTGTGCACCTTTGCCGTGGATTCTTGACCAAAGTTCGGCGAGATGCGCGCCCACATATGTCCAGCTTTAAGCGTAAAAGCCCTACTTCTCCACATTCCACCACGATGGTACTCCAGCAACTCCACG
>JBNJEK010000230.1:0-7336 GCA_051745855.1 Armatimonadota bacterium | reverse complement strand
CGGGTCGAATTCGTTGTTGTCGTCGGTATCGTCGAACAACGAAACCCGATCCACATCGTCATCGTCCTGCGACGAACCGCTCTCGTCGAGCCGCAGGTTCGCAATCTCAACGTCACCGCGTGAGAGGTTTGGCGCCTGGTCATCGTTGTTGAAGTGGAGGTGCTGGACGAGGAGGTCCTCCTCGCCCTGCAGAACCTCGTCGGGCATATCCGGAATATCGACCTTCGTAACGATAACCTCGCGCGGGACAACGTGCAGGTCGGCGGTCATTGTGGTCCCGGGATCGGAGATGTTCGCGACGCGCGAGAAGCTGTCTGTGCCTGAACCGGGCTGCGGGACGTAGGGTTTACGGCCACCCGGGGTCTGCGCCATGCTGCGGATGATGTTGCTGCCGAGCTCCTGCACCCACCCGTGACTCCACGCGTCTGGCGATGTGAGCTGTGTGAAGTTGCGATTGTCGGTGCTGCCGGGGAACGGGTCGCCGTCGAGGTCGCCCCAGTCTCCATCCCGATTACTTTCCAGTTCGAAGAGGCCATCAGCCTGCTCCACGATGACCATCGGGTGCGCTTCCCTGTACTGGTTGAAGCGCATGTCAACGTGGTAGATGTAAAGACCGCGCGGTGAGATGTCCCCGAAGTAGTCGTCGCCCGTGCGATTGCGATTCTCGACGAGATAGAACTCCTGCCAGTTATCCGGCGAGATACCCTCCGCGATATAGTGCGGTCGACCGGGAAGCTTGTAGACGACCGGATCCTGCAGCGTGCCCTCAATCTCCCGCACCTCAGCGCCGATAATATCCTCGGTGACAGCTATGGGAGTGACCCAGTTCGCAAGGATACGCGAGAATGCGTCGACACGCCGACCACCGTGAGCCATGACCGAGTACGGCCCCATCATGTTTGATTCGAAACGCCGCGGGCTGAGATCCAGCGCGTTGTTGTCGTAGAAGTCGAGATCATACAGATCCTGCAGACCCGCGAGGTCATGTCCCAGTTCGTGAGCGGTCAGGTAGAGGCCGGCGTCTGAGGGCAGAACCACTCCGTATGGGGAGGCGTTCGGAAGGAACACGTGTGCGCCGCTCCAGGGACCGCTTGTGCCGCCCTGATCCGCTCCCGCTGCCTCATCGGAGGGATACAGGTAGATCGTTGTCGCATACCCGTCCGGGTTGATGTTGTTGTCATCCAGCACGTCGATCAGATCGTCCAGCCAGACCATGAAGTTGTGCTGACCACGGGAGTTCGGATGTTCGAAGTACCCCATGTTCGGGGTGCCGTGATCCTGCGCGTCGTGATCGTAAGGAGTCGGACGCGGACGATGGTCGCGGGGGTCATCGACCGTGCCGCCGATGTCGTCAATCCGACCCGAGCTGTTGCGGATGTGGGCGAGCTGATAGGGGCGGCTTCCCATAAACTCGCCGCTGCCGGGCATGTGATCGTGTGTGTAGTAGCACATGGACAGCAGCCGGTTGTTCTCGGCGGTGTCCATGACATCGTCTTCAGTGAGCAGTGTGTCACTGAGGCTGAAGCCAGCGTCCGCGCGGAACTCGATCTGCTGCCCGCCGACGTTGACTCGCAGCATCACGTTTTCGTCGAATCCCTCGGTGATCGCGATGCGGCGGCGGGGATAGTACTGGTCGGTTTCACGGTCGTCTATATCCACCGCATCCCAGGTGCCGTCGTCCTGCCGTTCCCGCACGCTGCTGACTGACATGCCTGTCTGCCAGCCCATCGTGACTATCGCGTCAGTGTCGCTGTCGGCGCTGATGCCGCGAAGCCCGGGAACGCCCCGGTGGGCCGGGTCGGTGTCCAACTCGCGGATGACCGGCGTGCCCGGCTGGTGGGCGTAGTCGTGGCCGCCGAAGCCGCCGAGCGGTGTGCGGTCAAGCTGGTGATGGCTCTCGAGCGGACCGACGATGTCGCTGCGGTCCCCGTCGATGGAGAGGTTACCATTCGAGTTGGCGAAGAAGTAACGGGCCACGCTCATTGCGTTGTTGGAGTCGAAGAGGAATGTGAACCACCGGTTACGAAGATCGACCGATGTGCCCTCACTGCCATTGACTGTATATTCGATACGGGGGTGATTGCTGACGGAACTGTTGGAGCCCGAGGGGTTCATGCCGGAGTTGCTCCAGGACGGGTTGTTGAGACCGTTGGAGTCCCAGTCAGACTCGCTCAACGGTCCGCCCGGAGTATGATACGAAGGCTTGCCGGTGTCCGGATCCTCGGCCGACAATGGATGCTCCCGGGGGCCCTGCCACGTATTGTCGAAGTTGCCACCGTTTTGCGCGGGCGAGCGATCATCCCAGTGAGGGAAGTTGGTGAGCACGACCAGGATGCGCACGTTCTCGACCTGCTGCGTGCCCATCGTCTCTTCGCCCGGGGCCCGGTTGTTCTTCATCAGCGCATCGCGCTGCTCGGCGGTGAGCGTCTCGATGAACCAGCCACGCTCGACCGCGGCTTTCATGGCCTCGCGGAGATGCGCCTGCTCGGTGGGCGAGGCGCTCTCGAGAGCTTCGCTGACCGCCTTGTAATAGAGTTGTGGGGGAGCGCCATGGAAGATGCCGGAGCCCTCATACGTGACCGCGGAATCGGCCTCCGGGGCATTGCCATCCACGCGTATGAAGTCAAGAATGGCTCCATCAGGGATCTCAAAACTGTTGATGATCCTGCTGTCATGCTGCTGCTCAGTCTGACGCACCAGTTTTCGAGCAGCCTCATCGGAGAGGTCGTACTTCTCCTTCACAAACTCCAGGGCAAGCTCGCGGTAGTCCCCGATCTCGACCGTCACCGCCGCATTTACGCAGGGGACTGAAAGCCCGAAGAACAACGTAGCGGAAACGACGTAGAGGATGGATCGGGTCGCCATGGATGTGCGCATGTTCATTGGCCACCTCTCGCTGCTTTTCGCTGCCTGCCCCGCAACCGTCGTCAGACACCGTGTGAGGCGCGCACCGCGTCGTGCCCGCCCGCTACGTCGGTTGCTGAACCCTCTCGGCCCTGTGGCAGTGGCATTTCTCACGCCATTCTACGCAAACGGTCAATGCCTGTCAACTCTGCTGCCGGAGCGCGCCGGCCATCCGGCCACCATCTCCGGCGCCCCCGGGACCTCATGGTGTGACTGATACTCGCTCCAGTTCGAGCAGTCGCCGCTTCATTGTGAGGCCCTGTCCGAAGCCCGTAAGGCTCCCATCGGCCCCGATGACCCTGTGACAGGGCACAATGACCGGAAGCGGATTCCGCCCGAGCGCCTGTCCGACGGCCCGCGCCGCTTTTGGCGAGCCGGCTGCCTCCGCGACCTCGCCGTAGCTCCACGTCTCCCCCCAGGGAATCTCAGCACACGCCCCCAGAACGCGGTTGCCGAACTCCGTCGCCCCCTCCGGCGCCACGGGCAGGTCGAATCTGACTGGCTCACCGTCAAAGTAGCACACCAGCATCCGAGCGGCTTCCTCGAGGAGGGCGTCGTGAGGGGCCTCGGTGGAGGCGCCAGCGACTGAAAGCAATGCGGAGCCGCGATCCGGTGTTGGCAGCGAGCATTTCGAGATCCCGCCCGCGCCTCGTCGCAGTCCGCACCATCCCCACGCCGTCTCGACGAGATACCAGCCTGCCCCGCTTACTTGCCGTGCTGGTCGTGCCCCTATCTTACCCATCCTGGCCCCCGAAGTCCTCCTCGCGGCCGATTAAGTTTTCGTGACGCCTGCTCTGACATGAAAGCGGCCCCGACATATTCGCCGGGGCCGCCATGAACGCCTCCTTCGATCTTGATCAGGGCAGTTGGATGTCCACGACGCGGGTCGTGGCATCTCCCTCAGCCACCCGGGTGAGATGCAGAACCACGAAGTCCTGATCGCCCTCCATCGCGGCCTCCATCTGCTCCCGATACTCCTGCACGTCGGTGACCGGGTTGCCGTTCACCCTCTCCACAAGATCGCCGGGCATCACCTTCCCGGCTGCCGGACTGCCGGGCTGGAGCGCGCGGATGACGACGCCCTCATCGCGTTCGATGCCGGGGATGGTGCCCTGTCCGGCCTCGATCCCGAGCCGCTGTCCGATCTCGGGAGTGAGCTCACTCATCGGCATCAGCGCAATGCCAAGTGGCCACTCCTCGGGCTCTTCCTCCTCAGGGGTCTCGTCCGCTGGCAGACCGGTGTACTCCGCCGGCATGGTGCCGAGCGTGACCTCGATCGTACGCTCCTGCTTGTTGCGCACGACGGTCAGTTCGATGGTCTCACCCGGCTCGGTCTGCGCCACGGCCTGCTGCAGGTCCCACGTCTCACGGACGGGTCGGCCTTCCGCGGCGATCACGATGTCATCAACCTGCAGGTCACTTTCGGCTGCCGGAGCATCATCGTCGATGCCCGCGATACGCACGCCGTAGTCCACGCCGTAGAAATCCTCGAGGTTCTCAGAGAGTTCCTCGATCCTCACACCAAGCCAGCCGCGGGCAATTTCATCGCCCTCGATGAGGCGCGGGATGATCCGCTCGGCGGTGGCGCTTGGGATCGCGAAGCCGATACCGATGTTGCCGACTCGTCCGGGGGCCGCGTAGGCCACATTGATCCCGATGACCTCGCCGCGCATATTCACAAGCGGGCCGCCGGAGTTGCCGGGGTTGATCGAGGCATCGGTCTGGAGGATGTCGCCAAGGCGCAGGAAGGGCATGCGCGGGTCCGGCTCGATGATGCGGCCCTTGGCAGAAAGGACTCCGACCGTGACTGTCTGCTCAAGCTGCAGCGGCGCGCCCACCGCCATCACCCAGGAGGCGACCTTCAGATTGTCGGAATCGCCCAGTGTCAGGTGTGGCAGGTCGCGATCGACGTCGACCTTCAGGACTGCAAGGTCGGTGCGCATGTCACGGCCCACGACGGTAGCCTCGACATTTTCCTCATCTTCCCCCTGGTCATGCAACACCACCGTGACCTTCGAAGCGTCGGCGACCACGTGCGCGTTCGTCACAATGTAGCCGTCGGCTGAGTAGATCCAGCCGGAGCCGATCCCCTGCCGCGGCGGCATCGGCATCTGCTGCGGCATGCCGCCCTCTCCGTCCTCGTCAGGCTCACCAAAGAACGGGAACTGCCGGAAGAACTCGCGGAACTGCTCGGGTACGTCCTCCATATCCGGAGCCTGTCCACGCTGATCGGCGACGTCCGCTTCCACGTTGATACGTACGACCGCGGGGAGCACCTTCTCGGCGACGGCGGTGAACTCGCTCTCAAGCTCCGCGGCCGATCCAGCATCCTGAGCCTCAGCGGTCGTCGTCTGTCCCGGCATGTTGCAGGCGATCGTGCCCATCACCAGTCCGATCAGTACGCTGACCAGGATGATAATCATGTGCGCGTGTCTGTGTCCTGTGTCTTCTCTGTCGCTCATCGAAGCCACCACACTCTCCTTTCGCTTCAGAACGCTCCGCCCGCCTCGGGCGGTACGCTTGCGACTCATCCACTATCTTCGACACGACCCGATGCTGCGTCGGGCCTGATTACGCCAGCGAATCGAGCTTCTCTTTGAGCGCGTCCTCGGACTGAACGCCAACCATCTGGTCGGCGACCTCTCCGTCCTTGAAGAAGAGCAGCGCCGGAATGCTGCGAATGCCGTACTTGCTCGCAAGGTCGGGGCTGTCGTCCACGTTCACCTTGGCAATGACGGCCTCGCCCTCATAGTCGCCTGCGAGCTTGTCAATCGTCGGGCCCATCATCTGGCACGGTCCGCACCACGGTGCCCAGAAATCAACCAGCGCGGGCTTGTCAGACTGGAGTACTTCACTTTCGAATGTGTCCTCATCAACATGCAGCGCCTCGGCCATTGTCGTCATCTCCTTGCGCATACGCGCGTTGTCTTTTACGACCCGCGCGGCGTCCGCGCGGTCGCATTGGTCCGTCCTGTGTATGAGCCTTTGCCACGCCCGGACCGCAACTACGGCGAGGACCAGACCGGCGACGTTCGCCGCCAGGTCAAGAACTTCCGCGCCACGACCCGGAATCCACGTCTGATTAAGCTCCTGCAATCCGGCGAATATCCCGCCCGCCGCCAACGTCCACTTCGTCGCAGGTCCGACCGACAATTCCCGGCAGTTCATAAACGCCCGCATCAGCAGCAGGCCCAGCACGCCGTAGACCGCCAGGTGCGACACCTTGTCAATCCCCGACACCTCGGGCAGAGGCACCGGCATCCGTGGTATCGACGTCACCACGAGGATGAAGGCCCCCCAGGCGACCGGCGGGAGCCACCAGCAGACGAAAGTGCTCCGCGTCACGTGATCTCCTCCGCCCCCACCCGCGAGAGCATTCGCCATGAGACGAAGCGTCTTCGTGGGCGCCTTACATTTATCCCTTCGGGCATCGGCGTGCATGTTCCTGCAGGATTTGTCGGGGAGAATCTGCCGGCCTGCCGCCATCGGCGCCACCTCAGTCCGTGGCACCGCCCACCATCTCGAGGAACTCGTCTTCGCTGAGCACCTCCACGCCAAGCTCCCGCGCCTTCTCGAGTTTTGAGCCCGCTCCCGGCCCCGCGACCACGAAGTCGGTGTTGCCGCTCACAGAGGACGGTGCGCGCGCGCCAAGGTTCTCCACCATCTCCTGCGCCTCGGAACGCGTCATCTGCTCCAGCGATCCCGTGAACACAAACGTGAGGCCGGCCAGCGCAGTTCCCGCGCCCGCCTCCGGCTCCTGGCGCGTGGTGTCGACTCCGAGTTCCTCGAGTCGCTCGGGCAGGTCCTGATTCTCGGGCCGCATGAAGTACTGCACAATGCTCTGCGCGATCTTCGGCCCGATCTCCGGGACCTCCTCAAGCTCCTCCTGCGTGGCGTCGGCGATCTCCCGCAGCGACGAGTAGCGCTCGGCCAGCCGCGCCGCGGCCGTCCGGCCAACGTGCAGGATACCCAGCGCATGGATGAGCCGCTCAAGCCCCCGGTCCTTGCTGGCTTCGATCGCGTCGATCAGATTCTGCGCGGACTTCTCGGCCATCCGGTCAAGCTCGGCCACCTGCTCGGCGGTCAGCGTGTAAAGGTCCTCCGGCCGGTCCACCAGCGCCCTGTCGAGCAACTGCGTGGCGACCGCCTCGCCGAGGCCGTCGATGTCCATCGCATTGCGCGCGCCCCAGTGCGTCAGCAGCGACAGCCGCCGCGCCGGGCAGTTCAAATTCGGGCAGCGCGTCGCCGACTCGCCCTCGACACGCTCGACCTCCGTGCCGCAGACAGGGCAGTTGGCCGGCATCTCGAAGGGCTCTTCATCGCCCGTTCGCCTGTCGCGAAGCGACTTCACGACCTCCGGGATCACGTCGCCGGCCTTGCGGATGACCACGTGGTCGCCGACGCGGATATCCTTGCGCGCGACCTCGTCCTC
>JBNJEK010000229.1:0-7379 GCA_051745855.1 Armatimonadota bacterium | reverse complement strand
CTCGCCGGCCGCGGGCGTGGCCGTCGATACGGACGGTCCCCCGCCCTCGTCGATGTGCGCGAGCGCACGTAGAAAGAGCCCCCGGCGGATGCCGGGGGCTCGGATCGGTCATGCGTGGCGGATCGGGCTTAGAAGCAGCCCGTCACACCAGCGGTGATCATGTCGTCGGGATCGGTGTCCATCCATGACACACCGAACTCGAAGTTGCTCCACTGGTAGGCCGCGCCGGCGGTGAAGTCACCATCGATGTTCCCACCCCGGACGATGAAGTCGGTCATCGGAACGGCCCACTCTGCGCCGATGCCGAGCTTCGAGTCGACCTCGTCGCTGACATCGAAGAACGTGGCGGCGATGTCAACGCCCGCGGGCAGTTCGACTGCCGCGCCGGCATGGAAGAACGGGCCGCCGTACTCGTCAACGACGTCCTCGACCCAGAGGCCAAAGCGCCATGTGTTCAGGGCGATGTCTCGCTGGTACATGCCACCGAGATCGAATGAAGTGTTGTCGTCGCCGTTGCTGACGTGGAAGAGCGAAGCGCCTGCGGTGAAGTTGTCACCGAACTCCTGGCCGTAGCCGAGAGAGATCTGGTCGATGTCGGCGCCGTTGTCGGTGTGGCTGTAGGCTGCGCCCCAGCCCTTGCTGTTGTCGGCCGCGCGGCCGGCGTAGAAGGCTGAGAACTGATCGAGGTCACCAGGGCCGTCGATGAGCAGGTTGGCCGACGCTCGGCTGGGCCACGGCGACAGGTTGGTGCCGAATGTGCGCAGATTCGGCAGACCGGCCGGGTTGAAAAGCGAAGCGGTCTCGTCGATTGATACCGCGGTGAAACCGCCACCGGTGGCGTTCATCCGCGGGGTCTGAGCGAAGGCGGGCACGGCCATGATGGCCACGACCACGATCGCCGCGAGGATTGTACGCGTTGCTGTCATCTTACTGCCTCCATTTGGACTGGCTGTGTGAAAAATCCCGTGCGGCTGGGCATCCCCCAGGATACCTCTATGTCCGCACCACTCTGGAGGTTAGACATTCTCCGTGTGGAGAAGTTGTCCTCCCTCATCGCAAAAATCACTCCGATTCCGGATGAAACAATCTGCTGTACTCAGACTGCAGCCTGTCCTGACGCGTGCGGTACTCGGTCCAGGAGCCTTCCTGGGCGAGGATATTGAGGTCAGAAAGCTGCGGACGGCCCGGTGGCGGTGCGACATCATCGCGTAGAGAGTAGGCCCCACTGATCTCGACGATAGCCTTCTGTCCGTCCTGAGAGAGCGCCCACTCCATGAAGAGTATCCCGGCATGCGGGTGAGGCGCCCGGCTGAGAACCGCGAGCGGTCCGATGGTCATGGGGACGCCGTCTTCGGGCCAGATGGCTGCGACAGGCATGCCGTCCTCGATGGCGCCGTAGACGCTGTAGCCGAGGATTCCGCCGGCGAGGTCGATCTGCCCCGACGTGAGGGCGCGAAGGGTGTCGGCCGAGGAGCGGAAGAGTTGCGGGCGCTGCTCGACCATCTGCCGCCAGAAGTGCACGCCGTACTGCTCGCGCAACAGGTAGTACTCCGAGTAGGCGGAGCCTCCGGTCTGCGCGTCCTTCAGGCCGATCCTCCCGCGCCACTTCGGGTCGAGCAGGTCGAGCCAGGTCGATGGCGTCTCCTGTTCCGACATGCGGCTGGCGTCGTAGGACATGCAGATGGTCACCGCGCGCATCGCCGCCCATTGTCCGGCCTCCTGATACTCGGGGGGAAGGTGGCGGGCGTACTCGGCATCATGCGAGTAGAGCTCGCCGCGGCGTCTGAGGTCGTCGAACACCGCGGGGTCGAGCACATGGAGGCTGTCTGCGCGGACCTCGCCGCGCGCGAGTTCGCGGTCGATTCTGCGGACGATGTCGAAGGTGCTGCCACGGACGAGATTGGCGTTGATGTAAGGGTGGGCGCGCTCGAAGCGTTCGAGATATGCCTCCGCCTGCTGCTCGGGCAGGGACGTGTACCACCAGACCTCTCCCTCACGCCGCGCCAGGGCGACGATCTCCTCACGGGAGAGAGCTCTCGCGGTGTCACCACTGCCTGTCACGGTGACGCGAATGTCGCTGTCACCCGGCGGCGGGCAGCCTGCAATGAGCAGAAGACTCACAACGGCTGCCGCGACGCTGATGAGGCCCGCGACGGTCGCCGGCATTGTGTGATTTGACTGATCGTCTCTTTCTGCGTTGCTGTGTCGCACGTCATCAATCCTCCGGATCCTCGGCAACGCCCGTGAGGTCGGGCGGTTCAGACATGCTGACGACTCTGACGAATGTGCCTGCGCCGGCGAGCGATTCGGTCATCACATGCTGGCCGGCATCGTGCTTCGCGGCCTGACCCATGAGTATTGTCAGGGGCTCGTCGGTACGTTTCAGCGTCGCCCGCGCCGCTTCCTGCCACGTGCGGCCGTCATCCTCGGAGCCGATGAGGATGACCGCATCCGTCCGGAGGCGCTCACGCGAGAGTGCATCGGCAAGACCGCGCGCGGCAAGCACGGCCCTCAGCGCGTCATCGGCTTCTGCGCCCCACTCCGCGAGTGCGGAGACCGCGCCGATCTGCGCAAACACTCCGTCCTGGCGGGCCGCCTCGCGCGCCACGGCCTCGGCCACGAGCGCCAGATCCTCGGGCTTCGCATCATCCGACAGCGCCACGGCGAGCCACGCACGCCCGGCCGGGGCTTCAACGAGCGCCGGGCCGGTGTTGTGCGCGCGCTGTGCGAGAGCGAGTGTCAGGCCGGCGATCGCGCTGCGTTCGAGGCCGATCGCCTGTCCGACGACACCGAGCGCCCGGCGGATCAGCTCAACTTCGCCAAGGTCTGCGGCCTCATCATCAGGGCCGCGCGATCCGCGCATCGTCCACAGTTGAGCGGTGAGTCGTTCGATCGGCTCGACCATCCCTCCGACGACCAGCGCCGCGATCGCCGCCGCCAGCAACACCACTGCGATCCCCGCGACGGCGCTGCGGCCGATGATCTCCCCCACCATCCCTCGCAGCATCTCGCGCCGACAGCCCATCTTGAGGGAGCCAACGATGCGCCCCTCCAACTCCAGGCGCGCGGTGGCGGTGATGAGGCCGTGTGTGGACGCGCGCTCATCCATCTCGGCGAGAAGGCGCTGCATGGCCGCGCGGTCACGGACCTGCAACTCGCGGCCCTCCGCGTCAACGACCTGAAGCTCGGGGGCTACCGCCCACGCGCCAATGTTGCCCCGGGGGTCGAGAGCGGCGAGGTAGACGACCTCGAGCGCGTAGAGGTCGCCCTCGACGCGGTGTCCCACGACCCGCTGGAGGTACTGCTGGTACGACTGCCATGACGGCCGTTCCTCAAGGCCACCGAATTCGACGAGGACAGCGGCGATCTCCCCCACCGTGAGTTGCGTCTGACGCTGAACAAGCTGGACGCTGTGCCGGACAGAGAGGTACCACACAACGCCGACCGACATGACGACGAGCAGAATGACCAGGCCGATCAGTCGCGGGCGGAGCCTCGCCCACGGGCGGCGCGGAGGCAGGTCGGGCTCGTCGGGCTGCTCCGGCTGGGGGTTCGCGCTGCGTATGACCAGCAGGTATGCTCCGGAGATGAGGACGGCGATGCCGGCGATGTGGTAGGGAGTGAGGACTTCGGCGAGCACGAACCATGAGACGATCACGGTGACGACGGCCCCGAGGAGCTTGAGGCTGACGGCGACATGGGCGGGGATCTCGGAGAGTCCGCGGTAGTAAAGGGCCATGTAAAGCGCGGTGCTGACACCGGCGAGCAGCACGAGAATGATCCATCCGCCGAAGTTCATGTCGAAGAGGGTCCTCCACCCGCCGGTGCCGAAAGCGACCGTGCCGGCGACCATCATGCCGACGCCGAAGCGCCACATCGCGACGGTACTGGCGCGAAACTGTCGAAGAGCGCTCTTTCCGAGCAATTCCGCAGCCGCTCGGGTGAGTCCTGCGCCGAGGGCGAGGAGGTCGCCCAGCAGGCGGCTGGTGGCGAAGTTACCGGTGAATGTCAGCTCACCGGCGACGATGAGGACGCTTGCGGCGACCATCACGGTGACAAGGAGAAAGCGAAGATGGGTGACACGCTCGCGGAGCGTGAAGTAGGCGAAAAGCGCGACGAAGATCGGAGCGGTCTTGGAGATCGAGTTCACGACACCGGCGGACGCGAGATCCAGCGCCTTGGTGAAGAGCAGGGCACCGAGGCCCGAGCCGAGTGCGCCCACGAGGAAGAGCGTGAGCCACTCCTTGCGTCCTGGCCTGGGAGCATCGGCGTCAGGTCTGCCGTGCGGGAACCCGAAGGGAAGAAGGAAGGCGACCGTGAGCAGATAGCGGGCGGCGACGATCGTCGGCCCCTCGACGTCCTGCAGCAGAAGGAGCTTGGTGAAGACCGGAGAGAGGCCGCCGAGCATGACACCGCCCAGCACAAACGCGTAGGGTCGCAAGTGTGCGCGGGGTCGCAAGTTTTGCCGCTGCGACAGCTCCTGCATGGCTGCCCTCTCGCCTGCCCGCGGGCAGGCTGTCCGCTATCCGTCCGGCCAGTCGGTGTCAGTGACCACCGGACGCACCATCACCAGCGAGGAGGTCGGCAGCCAACCGGTGGCGCCGCCCTCGTCCGCGATCTCGGCCCAGTCTGAATCCGCGCGCGTGATTCGCACGATCGAGCCCTCCTGCACCGAAAGCGCGGCTTCGAAGCTCTCACCGGGGCCGGTGTGGACAGGGGCGCTCTCCGCGACAACGACGGCGCGGTCGGTGTGATGCCACGCCCACCAGCGCGCGACTCCGAAGGACGCGATCGACAGTGCCACGATCCCAGCGCCGATGGCAATGCGACGCATCGTTCGGCGTCGGCCGGCGCCGATCAGCAGTGCAATGACAGCACCAAGCGCGCTCCACCAGCAGACCGCGGCCGCGATCGCGAACTCGGAGAGAGTAAAGCTGGCGACGATGCGCGATGCGGTGGCGTGGAGCCACGATGCTGGCGGTGCCGGTTTGCCCGCTGGCCGCTCGGTGAGCGCGCGATCGAGATTCGCCTGGATGTCATCATCACGAGGTGCCATGGTCAGCGCTGAGAGGTAGTGCGCGATGGCCGCCCCGAGTTGCTCGCTGCGGTAAAGCGCGTTGCCGAGGTTGTAATGTACGCGGGGGCCGTCGAATCCGGCGCCGAGCGCGTCGCGGTAGCTCTCGGCAGCGGCTGCGAACTGTCCGTCGCGGTAAAGCGCATTGGCCTCCGCGATCGGATCGGGCGCGGTCGCCGGGTCGGAGGGCTGCTGTGCGAATGCACAGGATGCGGTCAGGAAGATCAACGCGAGGAAGGGACGGCGTGTCATCGCAGCGCCCCCTCAGCCGCATCGATGAGAGCGCGCGCCTCATCGAGGGCCTCGCTCGGCGCCGGGGCGCCGGAGGCTCCGGGTGCGTATGCGCCTGCTCGAAGACGGCTCAGCAGGTCGCGCACCCGGGTCGCAAGCTCCTCGCCAGCGCCCTCCTCAAGGAGACGTTCGGCGGCGACGTCCGGAGCGATCGCGGCAGCCGAGCCGCCGGTGCGGGCAGCGATGTACTCGGCGAGCACCTCGTCAACCTGGTGGTAGACCTCCGGCGCGGCGACGCTGAGATCGATGACGCTGAGGGCCCGCCGGGCGTGTCTCGCAGCCTCAACCCGGCGACGGTAACGCGGATCGCGCTCCCGGCGCATACGCTCGGAGCGCTCCCGGAGCGCCCACGCAAGGCCGACCAGCGGTAGGCCCTGCAGCAGCCAGAACCAGCCGCGCGAGGTGACGGGAGCGCGCGCTTTCAGAGCCAGGCCGCTCTCCCTGATGTAACGAAGCTCGCTTCCGTTTGTCTCCGCGACGGTCGCTCCGGCCTCTCCCGGGTGGACGGTGACCGTCGCGGGCGAGGTTTGCGCGGACTGATAGCGCTCGACCTTCGGGTTGAAGTAATGCACGACGATGGGTTTGAGGCGCAACTGCCCGGGCGATCGCGGCATGATCAGGTAGTCGAAGGTTACTCGACCGCCGATCTTATACCCGTCCGCAGTCTCTCGTGGACCGATCTGCCGATCCTCACCGCTCTGATATACGCTGGCATCGCCCTCCACCTGCACCGTGGGAGGAGCTATCTGCCGGAGGTCGCCGGTGCCGCTGATCTCCAGGCGCAGCGAAGCTGCCTCTCCGACGCGGACCTCGTTCGTTGCGAGGGACATGCCAAGCTGGATTGAGCCGACTGCGCCGCTGAAGTCGTCAGGTCTGCCGGAGGCGGGCAGAGGCCTGGCGTTGATCGTGATCGGATCCGTCCGGATAGTCTCCTCGCCCTGTGTAAATCCGCGCCGGAAGGTGATCGTGGCCGGACCGATGGTGTACTCGCCGGGGGCCGGGGCGATCAGCGATGTCTTGCGGGTGGCCACCTCGTAGCTTATGCCGTCGATGGTAGTTGATCGCTGCGGCTCCTCCGGCAGTGGCTCAGCGACGAGACCCTCGGTTGAGGGTGGCTCATACTCTGCATTGCCCATCAGACGCAGGGTGTGCGCCTGGAGGAACTTCAGCGTGAGAGTGACCTGCTCGCCGACCCACGGGGAACGATTGTCCACCTCGGTGACGGCGTCGATCTCCCCCGGTGGTTCGTCAGGCTGCTGGTCCGGCTCATCTGTTTCTTCGAACTCCGGGAGATCTCGATCCGCCGCTGAGCCGTCGGGGGGCACCGGGGTGGTCGTCGCCGGTGGCTCAACGCGCAGTGACAGCGCGCGCGTCGTGTATGACTCATTGCCGATCGGCACGGTCATCGGCGGGATGGTGTACGTGCCCTCGCGGCTTGCTCGAAGCTCGTAGCTGAAGACGGTGGTGCGCCGCATGTCGCCGTCCACGAACTCGATGTTGGTGCTCGATGCGGTGGAGGTGACGGCCAGGTAGTCGATCCGCGGGACCCGCGGGGCGTCAACTCCGAGCATCGCACCGGTCACCACGACCGTCAGTTCGACCGTCTCCCCCACCCTCACGGCGTCCCGACTCAGAGAAGCCTGCACATCAACCTGCGCGGACACGGGAGTGGCGATCAGGGCCGCGGCCACGATTGACAGTGCCATCCTTCGCCGAAGTCCGGTCACCAGTCCCTGACCCCCTCACGAGGCTCCTGGCGCTGGGGCGACCGTCGGATCAGCTTCTGCATCTCGGCGTCCTGCGAGGCCAGCGCGTTCAGCAGGCGTCGCGCCTGCTCTTCGCTCAGTTCGCCCTCGGGCACCTGCCGGTCCGGAGATGAATCCTGCTCGTTCCGCGGTGATTGCTCCTGCTGCCGGTTTTCCTGGGGTTGATCGTCCTGCTGCTCATCCTCCTGCTCATCGTTGCGCTGCTCTTCTTGATCTTCCTGCTGCTCGTCTTGCTCCTGCTGATCCTG
>JBNJEK010000228.1:0-7447 GCA_051745855.1 Armatimonadota bacterium | reverse complement strand
AGTCCGAGCGTCGTTTGCGAGGGCTGAGGTCGGCCCACTGCGGTAGTTTGCGTCGCGGGAGACCGAACGACCGATGGGCCGACCTCGCCGCAATAGACGACAATTGCGGCTCGTGCGGCCCCTCCCACGGCAAACGGCCGCATTTCGAGATGTGTATAAAGGTAAGGCCGTTTGGAGGGGCGGGATTACATTCCCGCCCGCGGCCTGGGGGATACCGACCTGCCGGGCCTCTCCCCCCTCAATCCCCCCTCTCCCGGACTTCGCTGCGCGAAGTCAACGGGACGAGGGGGGAAGAACGGCAACGACATTTCCACATCAGCCGTTGCCCGCGCTACATTAAACGGAGGCAACCAAAATGACATCACGAGAGCGCATAACCGCCGTCGTGCGCGGTGAGGAGCCCGATCGTATTCCGATGCACGACAGCCCGTGGGCGTCCACCATCGCGCGGTGGCGGAAGGAAGGGCTGCCCGAGGATACCACCGTGCCGGAGTACTTCGGTTTCGACACCTGGCGCTCCGTGCGCGCCGATCTTTCGCCGCGCTATGAAGCCCGCGTGGTGGAGGAGACGGACGAGTACATCATCGAGACCTCGCCATGGGGGGAGACCGCGCGGCGGTGGAAGCATCGGGCGTCGGTGCCCGAATTCCTCGACTTCAAGATCAAAGACCGCGACTCGTGGGCCGAAGCAAAGGAGCGAATGGACCTTTCCGAAGACCGCGTGCCGTGGGAGATGCTGGAGGAGAACTACCCGAAGTGGCGCGAGGAGGGCGCCTACGTTGAGTACTCGATCTGGGGACCGGGCTACGACGTGTGGGGCAACCGCGTCGTGGGCACCGAGCGCTTCCTGATGGCGCTGGCGACCGACCCGGACTGGTGCCGGGAGATGCAGGTCTTCGCCGCGGCGCGCGCGGTGCATTTCGGCGACATGATGCTCGAACGCGGCTACGACTTCGACGGCATCCGCATCCCCGACGACCTCGGCTACCGCAACGGCCTTTTGATCTCGCCAGAGGCCTTCGACCACGCCATCCGGCCCGCGCACGAAATCCTCTGCGACTGGGCGAACGCGCATGACAAGATCTGCTGGCTGCACTCGTGCGGGAACGTGATGGCGCTTGTGCCGCGCTTCGTGGAGATCGGGTGGGATGTGCTCAATCCGCTGGAGATCAAGGCCGGGATGGACCCGCTGAAGCTCAAGCGGGAGTACCCTGACCTTGCGCTCGATGGCGGAATCGATGTGCGAACGATGCTGGACCTCGACGAGATGAAGCGCGAGGTGGAGTCGAAGATCCCGGTGCTGATGGAGGGCGGGGGCTACGTGTACCACTCGGATCACTCGATCCCCGACAATGTCAGCTTCAAAAACTACTGTGCGCTGATCGAGATGGTGAAGGAGTTGGGAAGATACGATTGAGTGCGATGTCAGGCCTCGGCAGGCCCGACATCCGGACGGCATGCGACAAACGGCACGGCGTAGGACAACGGGGCGCTGGTAGCGAAGGAGAGATTACACGTAAAGTCGGCGGGCGCTGTGCGGTCCGCCTTATCATACACGCAGGAGGCAGATACCATGTCAGACTTTGATGCGATGCAGGTCATCGACGACGATGTCTGGGCGATGCTGTGCGAGATGCGCGCAAGCGATCCGAAGGCGATCCTCGCCCACGCACACCACCGCAAGCGCCGAAGGGAACTCACGCACGATGGAAAGCTGGTGATCCTCGCCGCCGATCACCCCGGGCGCATGGTGGTGGACACCAGCGGCGAAGACGGGCGGATCGGCAACCGGCGCGACTACCTGGCACGAATCCTGCGCGTATTGCAGCGGAGCAACGTCGATGGTGTGATGGGGACACCGGATATCATTGAGGAGCTGTGCGGCCTCGATGCGCTGATGGTTGACGGGGGCGCCGAGAGCGTGCTCGATCACCGTGTGCTTGTCGGCTGCATGAACCGGGGCGGCCTGCTCGGCGCGGCCTTCGAGATGGACGATCGGTTCACCGCCTACGATGCATCGGGCCTGCAATCGATGAACCTCGATGGCGGCAAGATGATGGTGCGGCTGGACCTTCAGGACACGGCCTCGCTGGACACGCTGCAGGCCTGCGCTCAGGCGGTTGATGGCTGCATCGACAACGGCATGACGGCCTTCCTTGAGGCGTTCATCGTTGAACGCACTGACGACGGCTACGCGGTGGACCGGAGCCCGCGGGGCCTGATGCAGGCGGTCTCAGTTGCCGGGGCGCTTGGCGACAGCACGCTGCACACGTGGCTTAAGCTGCCCTACTGCGAGGGGTACGAGACGGTCGCGAACGCGACGAGCCTGCCGATCCTGATGCTCGGTGGAGCCGCGCGCGACGACCAGCACGCGGTCCTCGAGGAGTTCGCAACCGGGATGCAGGCCGGTCCGAATGTGCGCGGGTGCCTGGTCGGGCGCAACGTGCTCTACCCCGGCGGCGACCCGGCGGAGATGGCGCGCGCGGTCGTGTCGGTCGTCCATGAGAGCACCGACGCCGTCTCGGCGCTGGAGAATGCCGCGCAGTAGGAGAGTGAGCGGACGCGACGTCGGGTGACACCGATGGGCGCACGGTGCGCACGTGACAGGCAGCGGCGGCGCGAGTTCTGCCGCGCCGCCGCGAAATCTTGCGTTCTCACCGGCAGCTTGTTAGGATACGCCCGCCGCGAGGTCCGTCGATGGCCGGATCGCCCGGGCCAACGCTTTCGCCGCCGAAAGGGGCAGTATGCGCGAGACACGCACGACAAGAATCGGTGTCATCATGGCCGGCGGGATCGGCGAGCGCTTCTGGCCGGTGTCGCGGCCCGACCGCCCGAAGCAACTTCTCCCGCTTGGCCCGTCGAGTCGGACGCTGCTGGAGGACACCGTCCATCGCCTCGGCGACCTCGTCGAGCGCGATCGGCTGATGGTGGTCACGAGCCGCCTTCTTCGCGATCCCGTCATCGAGTCGGGAATCCCTCTCGAAGACGAGCAGGTGGTGGCAGAGCCGACAAAGCGAAACACGCTTGGCGCGGTCGCGTGGGCTACCGCGCAGGCGCTGGGTCGCAACGGCCTTTCGGCCGAGGACGTGACGCTCGCGATCATCCCCGCCGACCAGTACGTCGGCGACGTCGAGAGATTCCGCCAGGATCTCCGCACGGCTCTTGCTGCAGCGGAGCAGATGGATGCGCTCGTGACTATCGGGATCGAACCGACGAGGCCGGAGACGGGCTACGGGTACATTGAGTTCGAGGACAGGCCGCTGGATGTGAGCGGGGTGCCCGACGCTGAGGCGAAGCTCCGACCGGTCGAACGGTTCCGCGAGAAGCCGAACGCCGAGACGGCGGAGGATTTTTTCGCCAGCGGGCGCTTTCTCTGGAACGGCGGGATGTTCCTGTGGCGCGTCTCGACGTTCATGGCGGAGCTTGAACGCGCCGACCCGGAGGTTGCGGAGACAGTGCGGCGGATGATCTCCGCGGTGGCCGATGCCGATGACGAAGAGGCCGAGCGGCTTTTCGGCGAGCTGCCGAACCTGTCGATCGACTACGCTCTGATGGAGCACGCGCGAGAGGTCGTGGTGGTGCGGGCGGGATTCCCGTGGGATGACGTGGGGGCGTGGGATGCCTGGCAGCGGGTCACCGACTGTGACGCGCGCGGCAACGCCACGCACGGTCGTCCGCTGCTGATCGACTGCGACGAGTGTTCAGTGTACAACGAATCCGGCCAGGAGCAGATGTTCGTGGCCGTGATCGGCATGGAGCGCGTGATCGTGGCGGTGACCGACGACGGGCTGCTGGTGGCGCCGCTTGAGCGCGCCCAGCAGGTTCGTGAAGTCGTCAGGCGACGCAACGAGGCGCAAACACGCGGTGGGAGTGAGGGCTGAGATGAGCGGACACACAACTGAGGCGTTCGGATCGTATGACGTGCGGGGGCGAATCCCCGATGAACTCAACGAGGACATCGTCTACGACATCGGCCGGGCATACGCGAATCTGGTTGAGCCGGAGGGGCCGGTGGCGGTCGGATACGATGTCCGTCCGTCGAGTCCGGAGCTTTCGGACGCACTGATCCGGGGGCTCAATGACGCGGGAGCCGACGCGATGAAGATCGGACTGGTGGGGACGGAGGTGGTGTACTTCGCCTCGGCACAGGAGGGGATGGGCGGGGGAATCATGATCACCGCCAGTCATAATCCCTCGGATTACAACGGGCTGAAGTTCGTTCGCAGCGACGCGGTGCCTATCAGCGGCGATTCAGGCCTCCGCGAGATCGAGCGCATGATCGCGGAGGGCGACGTGCAGAGCGCCAGGGCGAAGGGCTCGTCTCGCACCGAGGACGTCTCGGAGGCGTACATCGACTGCGTGCTGCGTTTCGTCGATCCGGCCGAGTTGGCGCCACTGCATCTCGTGGTGAACGCGGGCAACGGCTGCGCGGGGCCCTACCTCGACATGATCGCGGAGCGGGTTCCGCTGAAGTTCACGCGGATCGATCACGAGCCGGACGGGACCTTCCCGCATGGTGTGCCGAATCCGCTCGAGCCGCAGAATCGCCAGCGGACCGCCGACGCGGTGGCGGAGTCCGACGCGGCGGTCGGAGTGGCGTGGGACGGAGACTTCGATCGCTGCTTCTTCTTTGACGATGAGGCGCAGTTCATCGACGGGTATTACCTCGTCGGACTGCTCGCGCGGAGGATGCTCGCCGACAGCCCCGGTGGACGGGTGATCCACGATCCGCGCCTGATCTGGAACACGATCGAGATCGTCGAGGAGAACGGTGGTACGCCGATTCAGAGCAAGACCGGGCACGCGTTCATCAAGGAGCGGATGCGCAAGGAGGACGCGGTCTACGGCGGCGAGATGTCGGCGCATCATTACTTCCGCGACTTCCACTACGCCGACTCGGGGATGATCCCGTGGCTGCTGGTAGCAGACATCATCACGCAGCGGGAGCGTCCACTGCGGGAACTGGTGGCGGAGATGGAGCGGGATTTCCCCTGCTCGGGTGAGATCAACCTGGAGGTCTCCGACAGCGAGGCGCAGGAGGCGGCGATCAGCAAGGCTCGGGAGCATTACGAGGCGCTGGGCGGGACGGTGGACACCACGGACGGTGTTTCGGTGGCCTTCGATCGGTGGAGATTCAACCTGCGCGCGTCAAACACGGAACCTGTCATCCGGTTGAATGTCGAATCACGTGGGGACCGAGCATTGATGGAGGAGAAGCGCGACGAGGTCATCGACCTCATCATGTCGTGAAGCTCGCCGTGAGCGTGCACTGGGAAGACCCGGGCGGCCCATCGACAGGATGAGCCGCCCGAACATTCCGGATCGGAGTTGCTCCTGTGAAGCGAGATCGTGAGCTGCCGCTCAATTTCCCACTGCGTTGCCGACCGCTGCTGAAGCCGAAGATCTGGGGAGGGCGCGCTCTCGAGCGGATCCTCGGAAAGACGCTGCCTCCCGACGAGGCGATCGGCGAGTCGTGGGAGGTGGCGGATGTTCCGGAGGGAACCTCGGAGATCGCGGGAGGGCCGCTGGACGGGCTCAGTCTGCGAGAGGTGATGGACCGCTTCGGTGCACAGATGGCGCCGGGCTCGCGGGCATGTCAGTTCCCCCTGCTCGTAAAATTCCTCGATGCGCAGGATGACATCAGCATCCAGGTACACCCCGACGCCGACATCTGTGAGCGTCTCTACCCCGGCGAGCGCAGCAAGAACGAGACGTGGCTCATCGTCGATGTCGCGCCGGGAGGCGCGATTCTGCACGGCGTGCGCGAGGGCGCGAGTCTCGACGAGATTCGCGAGCGGATCGCCGAGGGTTCGATCATCGAGGTGATGCGGCGGATCGACGTCCGACCCGGCGACGTGATCCACCTTCCCGCGGGCACGCTTCACGCGTTGATGCGCGGGGTGGTGCTGCTTGAGGTGCAGGAACCGTCGGATTCGACCTTCCGCGTCTACGACCACGACCGGCCGGGGCAGGACGGCCGGCCTCGCGAGTTGCACATCGAGCAGGCGCTGAAGAGCCTTCACATCGACCAGGCGGGCGCGGCGCGGATCGTCCCCGCTCGGGAGGAGCGCGAGTGGGGCGTACGCGAACTGCTCATAGACATCGCGCCCTACCGCGTGGAGCGCCTGACGCTGACCGCCGAGATGCAGTGGCGGAGCGACACGGGAGGCCCGGCGGTGGTTGTCGTCATAAAGGGTGGCCTCGTGGTCACCTGGGCCGACGACGAGATGGCACTGCGCGTTGGGGAGACGTTCATCGTGCCGCCGGGTGTGTCGAAGCTGCAGTTAGCTCCGGCGGGAACCGACTGTGAGATAGTGGTCATATCCGCGCGCGTGGGCGAAGCCACCTGACGGAACCGGCCCGCGAGATGCATGCCGAACATTCGCCCCTGCGCGGGCGTCCTGAACGCAGGCAGATGTTTTTTTGGGGCCGTGGAGGTGCGCTCCGCGTGGGTGGCGAATTTCCCCGACGACCGGCGGCGAACTCCGGTCAGGATTGCTGACTTCTGAACTCAACGACCGTCCCCGCATGCATCCCTGAGCATCGCTCATGTTCGTATTGTCGTCTCGCGGGGAGCTTGCGATCCGGTCGTTGCAAACCCAACGAACTTCGCATACGTGAGGTAGTGAGAGAATGAAAGGCGATCGCGGACCCAGGGTGGTCGGACGTTACCTCGGGGGCTTGCACCGCTTCGCCAGGAGGTACTTTGCGCGGGAGATGGAGCGGCTGGATCTCCCGCCGGGGGCGTTCCCGCTGCTGCTGCGGTTGCGCCATCATGACGACGTGAGCCAGGAGGCTCTTGTTGACGACGCACTGGTGGACAAGGGGACCGTGGCCCGGACCCTGGCGAGTCTCGAGAGCGCCGGGCTCGTGGCACGGCGAGTTGATCCCGATGACCGGCGCATCAAGCGGGTGTCGATCACAGAGAGGGGCCGGGAGGTCGCTCAGGACCTGCGGGCCGTTGCGCGACGGTGGGACGCGAAGCTCACCGATGGTTTCACGGCCGAGGAACGCGAGCAAGTCCTCGACTACCTGGAGCGGATGAAGCGCAATGCCCGGCGGCACTGGGATGACACCGACGCAACTAAGGATCGGCGGGAGAAGTGATGAGGCGCGATCATACAATGACGGATTCAAGAGGAAGGCACGGGCCGAGCGCAGTACTGGTCATGACGGCGCTGTTGGTGCTGCTGTCAATCACAGGCGCGGTCGCGCAGGATGAGGCGCCGCACCTGCTGACGCTCGATGAGGCGATGCGTCTCGCGCTCGAGCGCAATCCGTCCATCAGCATTGCGCACCTGAACGCGGAGGCGTCGCGGTACACGCTGGACGGTCAGCGGGCGCGGCGGTTGCCGACTCTGAGCTTCGACGCGAGCGCGAGGATCAGCGAGTCGCTGGCGCGCGACGTGGTCGTCGGCGGCGACACAGTTCGCAGCGGCGGGGGGCG
>JBNJEK010000227.1:0-7451 GCA_051745855.1 Armatimonadota bacterium | reverse complement strand
CCAACAATCCAGGCAATTCCTCCCGGGTAGCCGCAAATCTCATCAAAAACCTTCTCCTCTCGCTCAGGGACCGATCCAGACCTCGTCAAGCTCGAACCAGTGCCCTTCCTGCACGGCCTCTCGCGGCGTGCCGTGGAAGCGCAGGCCCTCGATCCGCGTGACGTCGGGGTAGCGCTCGCGGATCAGCCGGGCGTCGAACTCCAGTTCGTGCCACTGCTCGTCATCGATCAGCACATTGTCCGTCACGATCTGAGACTCGGACGGTTGGGCGGCCGGGCTTGCGGCCACGCAAACGCGGCGAGTCGAGTCACCGGGGACCTCGAAGGCCCGCAGGTAGAGCGCCACCGGCGTGTCCTCGCCGACACGGTAGCGGATGCGGACCGTGTGGTCCCGGTCGATATCCCAGCGCGGCGGGTGGGTCCAGCAGGGCATCCGTCCGTTGTCGGACGGCGCATGGACGCGCAGGACACCGTCGCCGGTCTCATCATCGAGCACCCGCTCCCACTCGGCCGGGCCGGGGCGGTAGGTCTGCCACAGCCACCACCAGTCCTCGTCATCGCGATCGAAGGTGCTGTGCACCAGCGGGGCATCGGCCGGGCGGGGGGTCTCGATCCAGACGTAGCCGGCCGCGACATGGCGTTTCCCCGCGGCATCGGTCACGGTCACGCGGACCGGATAGTCGTAGGCCTCGGCCCAGGCGTGCGTGATCTGCCGTCCCTCCGCGATCGTGTCGTCGCCGAGGTGCCAGCGGACGCTCACTGGCTCGATCTCCCCGCGCACGACCGCGCGGAGCGTCACGGTCTCCCCGGGCTCCGCCTCGAAGGGCTCCGTGACGATCTGCACGCTGTCGTATCCGGCCTCACCGTGCTCGTACGCACCGATGTCGGGTCCGTCGCCGGCCCACGGAAGGCTGACCGGGTCACCGTCCTGCCAGGAGACCGCCCGGTCGAGAGACAGCGTGCCCGCATCGTAGTCCTTCGAGAGGACGCGCGCCCGCTGCTGTGTGCTGCCGACGGCGATGATGTCCCCGACCTCGCCCTCGATGCCGAGCCCGTCGTAGAACGGATAGACGTCATCGACCGCGATCGTCTCGCCCTCACCGGCTCCGACGGCGCGGGCCAGCGGGGCTCCGGCGTCGATGAGAGGGCTGTCCGGCGCAAGGCCGTGGTCGTAGACCTCCGGCTGCAGGAAGCCGGGGGCGACGTCGAGGTTGCCGACGTATTGCTCGGGGAAGCGCTCCTCGGCCTCGGCGACCGTGAGCGCGAGGTCCTGGCCGTCGCGGTAATCGTGGATGACGGCGCGGCCGGGTTGGTCGCCGGTCAGCACGTTGTTGACGAGTCGGAAGAACTCGGGGTTGGCGCGGCCGATGAGCGCGATCTGCCGGTGCGCGCCGTGCGGGTCATTGCCGGAGAAGATGTTGTTCATGAACACCACGTTGTCAACGCGGTCCGCGTAGGAATCGCCGCGCACCTGCGCGTGGTAGCCGTAGCGCGGATTGCGGTCGAAGACGTTGTTGTAAAGCCGCACGTTTCGGAAGTAAAGCTCATCGCCCCACGGCGAACTGACGATCGGGGCGCCGAAGTTGTAGAAGACGCGGTTGAAGCGGAAGATGCAGTTGTCCCACATAAGCTGCGCCATCGCGTCGGCGGAGCGGCCGCTGTTGACCGAGTGGGAGATGATATTGCCCTCGAAGAGGACATCATCGGTGTTGAAGTGCTCGCCGTGCCGCCCCCATCCGCCGTGCATGATGTTGCCGCGCACGACCACCTGATTGTTTGAGCCGGTGGGGTAGAACTGCAGCGGTGAGTGGCCGGCGCGACTGATGGAGTTGCCCTCAATGACCACGTGAGTCGAGTCGCCAACCCGGAACATATTGCCGCCCCGGTAGCGCTGGATGATCGAGTTGCTCACCCGCACCTGGTCGCAGCCGGTGACGTACATCGGCATGCCGCCCCCGCCATCCTCCATCCGGCAGTCGTCGATCACAACGTGCGAGCAGTTCTCCACCAGCATCCAGCGGCTGCGCTCGGGATCGGGCCGGATCGTGAGGCCCTCGACCCGCACATGCGCCACGTCCCGGAGTACCGCGGCGTACGAATCATCGCCGCTGCCGATCAGCACGGCCTCCCGGCGCGGTTCGGCGCGGAAGATGATCGGCGCGTCGGCGGTGCCGCCGTTCGCCGGCTGCAGCGTGCCGGGGTAGTGGCCCGGCAGCAGGGTAACCGTGTCGCCCGGCTCCGGCGCCTCCGATGCCTTCTCAAGCGTCTGCCACGGCGCCTCACGGGTTCCGGCGTTCGCGTCGTCTCCCGTCGGGGACACGAAGTACTCAGCACTCTGCGCAGCGTGGACGCTCATCACCAGCGCCAGTACGGCAATGCACAGCCCGTGATAATGCATGTCGCAAAGCTCCTCTCGCGTTGATCACGATCGCGGGCTTATCTCACTGTCCCGCAAGCTCCTCCGCGTCGTGCATCAGGCTTGTGCCGCCGTGTACCATCACGTCACCCGGCGTTCCGTCCGCGGCGATGGTGACGGCGAAAATGTGCGCGTCGCTGCTGAAATCCTCCAGCGCGATCGGCCCGGTCACGCCGGGCAGCGCGAAGCCGACGACCGTGCGCTCGCCGCCGGGGAAGGTCAGTTCGACGCCCCGCGCGGTGTCGCTGAGGAGGTGCCGCGTCTCGGGCAGGTTGCGCTCTTCTCCGGCGCGCGCGGGCATCAGGACGCTCAGGAACTCCCCTTCGGCGCGGGCTTCGGCGAAGGCCACCGTGGTGTGCCAGAGGTCCTCGAAGTCGCGGTCCTCGGGCCATGTCGGCGGCGGATCGTACTGATCGGTCTGAGTGATCTGCACCTGTGCCGGCTCGAGGAAGCGGGTGGTGAGGCTCGCCTTCGGCTGCGATATCAGCACCTCGTTGTCCTCCGGCCGGAGCGTCATCTCGTCGATCGCGTGAAGCTGGTACTCGAAGGTGCGCGGCTCATCGCTGGCGAGGTCGTCGCGGACAACGAAGATGCCCGGTCGCACATGCACCACCTCGCGCAGTGCCCGCGTCAGGCGCCCGCCGTAGGCCTCGGTAGCGTCGCCGATGGTCAGGTCAAACGCGTCACCGTGGACGAAGTCCGTGATCTCGCCGCGGGCGTGCCAGCCGCGGTCCTGCCCGATGCCGCCATCGTAGGTGATCCCATTCTTCGACTTCGTCTCATGCGTCCACTCGGTGTGATGCGGCGAGCCGTAGTAGTTGTAATGCCCGGTGTTGACCGCCAGCGCCTCTCCGTAGGCCTCCAGCACAAAGCAGTTCTGCGCGTTGTGGCCGTGGGAGACCGCGCCGTAGGGACTCGACTTCATCATAAAGCCGACGTCATCGTCGCCGAGAGTGAGGTTGTTGCGCAAAGCGACAAGCCCCGCGCCCGGGAAGACTCGCGAGGTCGGCAGGTCCATCGGCGCGCGCGCCTCGATGCTGTCATCCTTGAGCAGCACTCCGAGCACGCCGCTGCCCGGCCCCGCGCCCGATTCCTCGGCGAACCAGCGGATGACCGGATCGCGGTTGAGGCTGCTGAACCAGTAGATCAGGCTGCCGTGGCGGCGCGGGCGCCACTCGGCGCCATCGCCGAAGGGCGACATCTGCCCGTGCGGCGGCGTCATGTAGAGCGCGTAGTAGGGGGTGTTGTTGAAGAAGGGGCGCTGCGCGAGGTCGATCCCCGTCCCCTCCCGCAGTGCCAGCACGAAGTGCATCGCGAAACTCATGTACGCGTTCCAGTAGCCGGGGCCCTCGTTCCAGCCGCCGTCATCCTCGCCCCACGCGGGGTAAACGCCCCAGTAAATGCGCGTGATGTAGTCGAGATACTCGGGCGCTTCCTCCCACTCGTGGTAGAAGGCGATGGCGGCCTCGCCGAGGAAGCCGATCGTCCGGCCCGGGTGGCTGGAGTAAGGGTTGTTGTCAAAGGGCATCCGGCGCAACATGCGGTACATGTCGGCCGCGCGCGTGCGCATCGACTGCTCGATCAGCGCCCGCTCCTGGTCGGTGAACAGATCGTACGTCCAGTCGTAGGCACGCACGCCGCGCATCATCACCCACATGGCAGGCTCGTCGTAGCCGAAGTAGCCGGTGGTGCCCTGCGGGTCCCACGAGAAGAAGTGCAGCAGCCGCCGCTTCGCCTCCTCACCGGCGGTCTGGTCGCCGGTCAGCAGGTAGGCGAATGCCACCTGTTCCATCTCGTTCATCGGCGGGCGGGTGGTGCGCATGATATTCACCGCGGCCGGCCCCCGCTCAGGGGCGGTTGAGGGCGTAATGTCCGGCTCGGCCACGAGCTCCGCACCCGCCAGGCGTTCGGCGAGATTCACAAGACGCTGCGCGACATCCTGCAGGTCGCCCTCGGTGGCGCGGCGGCGCAACTCCGCGACGCGCTCCTCGGGCACCAGCAGTCGGGGGCGAGTGTCGGCGACCTCGAAGCTCTCGGCGCTCGGATAGGGCCACAGCGACGCATCTTCCGTGACCTCGAAGCTCCGCGTCATGCTCCAGATGGTCGGGTTGTCCGCGATGTCCACGCCGTAGCGCCACGAGTACGCGCCCGGGTCGAGCGGATCGGTGAGCATCTCGGCGGTGTAAATGAGATCCGACTTCTCCACCGCAAGGTCGTCCTCGTCGAAGTCCGCGCTTCGCGACACCTGCAGGCGGTAGGTCACCTCACCGTGAGGCGACCAGCTTGCCGGGTTTTGCGGAAGCTCCTCCCAGCGCTCCTGGTCGTTGCGATTTACCTCACCTGAGGGCAGCCACAGGAAGGGCGGCGGGTTCAGCTTCACGGTCTCTCCGTCTGCGGGTGAGTAGGGCACGTTGCGGCCCGGGACAGGCTCCCGGTCAACCGCGAGTGAAGGCGGCAGCATGTTCTCCATCAGTTCATCCTCCGTGGCAGGGCGGATGGCGACGTCATCCCAGTGAGTCTCTCCGGGCGTCCACCAGTGGAAAAGCTCGACCACCAGGTCCGTGGTCCCCTCGGGCACGAGGCCCGTCATCTCCACCCGCGTCCAGTCATCGGCGGGCGGATAGAAGCTCTGCTGGATGTCGAGGTGCTCCCAGACGCCAGGCGTGTGATTGAAAAGCAGGCGGACCGACGCGCCGCGGTTGCCCCTGTCGGCGACGCCCTCGGAGCGGTACCATCCGCTGACGGTCACACCGCGCGCATCTTCGGGCCACTCGACATGCTGGCGCATGGCGGCGCGGTCTTCATCGGTGCTTCCCCGCAGGATGATGTGCCCATCGCCGGTTCTGCCGCCATCCTCGCCCTGCTCCACCTCGCCGCCGGTGTTGAAGACCACCGGCCGCCAGTCTTCGGCGAGGCCGTCATCGCCGATGGCCTCAAAGCCGGGGTTGGTGAACATGTTCGCTTCACCGGCCTGCTGCTGGCACACGCCCGGTGCTGAGAGCACCGCCACCATCAGTGCGGACAGAATACCTGTGCGCGTCATCGCAGTTCGCATTCCCGACGCCTCCTGTGTCCGGCCGCATGCGGCGGCCGTTGGGACTGATGCACGCTCTTTTTCATTCCTCTTCGCCGACACCCGGCCGATGCCTGCGCGTCACGCTGGTTGAGAGCCGCCCGAAGCCTCGCGCCGCTCACTCCTCGGCCGCGAGCCAGCCGAGCACGTTCGCGAAGAAGCGCGAGGCGCTGTCGCTCGTGACTTCGCCCTCCGGCATGACCTCCCCGGTCACGTAGCGGCAGGGTGAGGGCTGGATGACGATGACCTCACCCGCGCCGAGGCGCCCCTGCACGATCGCGGGCCGCCCGTCGCCGTCGGTGGCGAGCACATCCCACGCCTCATCGGCCTCGATGATCGTGTCGTAGGAGACCGCCCCGGCCAGTGACGGGACCTCATGCGGGTGCGTGAAGATCGGGTGGTCGGGCGCGACGATCTCGCCCAGCGCGCCCTTCGTATTGCTCAGCGTCAACGGGTGCGGCAGATAGCCCTCCTGGTAGCTCGAATCCTGGATCTGCACGATCGCCGCGCGCCCCCCGGCGTTGATGAAGTCGAGGAGCCGCGAGGGCGCATCGCTCAGGCCGCCGTAGTTCTTCTCATGCGCCTCGGAGCCGACGATCAGCCCGCGGAAACTACTCAGCGTGTCGGGGCTGAGATCCTCCAGCAGCGGGAGGTCGAAGCCGAGGATGCTCAGCGCCTCCCCGGTCGGGTCGTCGGGCGCGCCGACGTAGCCGATGCTGTCGCCGAGGCGAAGGGCCGTGGCCTCTCGAAACGTCGCACTCAGTTCGCCCTCCCACTCGCCGGCGGCGTACTTCACGCGCACGGTGCCGCCGGCGGGCGGCGTGCCGATGACGCGGAATGCCGGACTGATCGATGCGCCGCGTTCCATCGTCCACTCGATCTTGCGCGGCTCCACGCTCACGCCCCCGGGAAGCTCCACGACCTCCGCGGTCGCCTCAAGCGGCTGGACCGAAGAGTACATGACGTTCAGCGCAAACTCAACCGGCTCCTCCTCGGGGAGGTAGATGTCCGGCGCAAGCCGCACCTGCGGCTCGCGGATCGGCGAGGGCGTGATCTCGTGGATGCCCATGCGCGAGAGAGCGCTCAGGGCGTAGGGAGGCTGGCGGATCGACCCGGCGAAGCCCTTGCCATTGCCCGAGCCGCTGCCCTCGAGAATGCGCTGCGCCAGTACGCGCTCGAGCATCCCGCGGTAGCGCTCGTCGCCGGTGTATTCGTACGCCCGCGCAAGTCCTCGTACGACACGAAGCTCGGGGCTGCCACGCTTGCCGAGATAGTTCGTGCACTGGGCGTAGGCGAAGGTGCCGGACTCCTCGTGATACATGATCGCGTTGAGCCAGTCGGCCATGCGCACCAGCGTCGTGCGATGGCGTTCCGAGGGCTCGATGTCATCCATCATCGCGAGCGCGGCCATCACTACCCCGCCCATGAAGCTCTTCCCGCCCATGTGCTTCGGCGTGTGCGTGCACTCGCCGATCGGGGCGATCGGGCCGCCGGTCCCGGGGTCGGCCTTGGACGCAATGTTCATCGTGAAAAGCCGCGCGGCGTTGAGATGGTAGGGGTTGCCCCGCACATTGTACGCTCCCAGCGTTGCGATCGTCATCCAGCCGTAGTTGCGCGTCAGCCACTGCTCGATCGTTCGCGCGAAGGGCCCCGCTATGTAATCCGCGACGAGATTCGCGGCATGCCCGAAGCGGCGATCGCCCGTCAGTGCGTAGGCGGTGTACGACCCCTGCGTCCACATGTGTCCGGAGTTCCACAGGCCGTCCTTGAACCAGTAGCGCAGGCCCTCGGGCTTCGGCAGATCGTATCCGCCGACGTGATTGAGGGCGTGCTCCTTGTTGATGCCGTAGATGTCGGGGTTCTCGGAGGACGTGATCACGTCGATGTCCGCGCAGTGCCTCGCGGCAAGCAGCGCCTGCCTGAGAAAGCGCATCTCGCCCGTCCGCGCGAAGTGAAGGCCGAG
>JBNJEK010000226.1:0-7475 GCA_051745855.1 Armatimonadota bacterium | reverse complement strand
TGGCGGGGCTGACGGGATTTGAACCCGCGACTTCCAGCTTGACAGGCTGGCACTCTCAACCGCTGAGCTACAGCCCCACCGAAAACCGTATTGGTTGCGACGGACATTAAACATATCAGATTGCAGGCCGCCTGTCAACGGTGATTTTGGCAGAATTATAGGGGGCAACGTGCTGATGTCCGCTGCGGGCAAAGTAGAAATGTCCTCCCCCTGCGGGGCATGCCCCCGCGTTGTGGCGAGCAGGAGGAGATGAACCTGACGCTGAGCGACAAAGGGCGAGATCGACCGCGCGCAATCAGGGCCTTGGACGGCGGAGAGATTACTCAGAAGCCATTTCTGCCTGCATTGCTCGGACGCCCCCGGCGCGTTCCTCGCAGGGGCGTGAAGTTGACCGGGAGCGAGGCGTTGTGATAGACTTACAGTCCCCGCGGAGGGGTGACCGAGCGGCTTAAGGTGACGGTCTTGAAAACCGTTGTGGTCTTACGGCCACCGGGGGTTCGAATCCCTCCCCCTCCGCCATCCACCGCCAGCACGTACCCGCTTTCAGCAGGCTCTTCGTTCGAGGACGCCTGTTTCTGCATCTCGGTACGCTTCGCGCTCCACCGGATTCCCATCTGATGTCACGGAGGTTTCCGCCTCCCCTTCGCGAAACATCATTGTGCCCGATGAGAGCTCTGTCGCCGGGCAACATGTGTATGACGAGGGAGGACGCGACCGTGAGACTCGCGCACTGGACGGCGATCGCAGCCACAGGCATGGCGCTGATCGCCACACCGCACATATGTGAGGCTCAGCGAATGACACCGGAGCAGATTCTGACTGAACTGATCGAGGAGATCCCGCCGCTGGAGAATCCGCGCGACGGCGCGTTTCCGCTGCGAGGCTCGCGGCTTGAGGGCTGGTTGCCGGAGGGCGACGAAGAGGCGAAGCAGTTTCTGCTCGACCTCGACGCCCGCGGGATCGCCGTGTGCGCCCATCCGCGACCGGGCAACGAGCAGAACATGGAATTCTCACTCCGCCTGAGCCGACTGCAGCAGGAGCTTGGGCTCGAAGTCGGCGTTCACGCGTCCCGTGCGATGTACTCGTTCTTCAACGGCGACCCGGAGACGCTTCACGTGGCCGCCAACGACGTGCCCTTCCACGATGAGAGCTTTCACGCCACCAGGAAGATGGGCTGCCCGTTCCGCCTCGAGCACCGCGAGGATGACATGAAGGCCCAGTTCCGCGCCCTTCTCGATCCTTACAAAGAGGCGGGCCTCACCATCGACTTCGCGTACCTCGACTGGGAGATCGACGGGCCGATCGAGTGGAACGCGGCGTGGCGACATTCGAAGCGATGCCGGGTCTGCCGTGAGCACGTCCCGGAGATCGATGACTTCTACGCATTCCAGGCGACCCTGCGCGAGATACGCGCCGAGCTTCAGCGCGAGGTCTGCGTGGAGACCATGCAGGAGTACTACCCCGACGTGCTGGTCGGCAACTATTCCGTCTACCCGCAAAGCGGTGTTCGCTACTGGTACGACTACTACGAGGAGCTTCCGCCCGATGCCCCGTTTTTCCGCGACCAGCAGGCGAAGTACCGTCCGTGGTATCACGAGTTCGGACCGAGCGGCTACACTTTCGCGAATCCCGTGGTGTACACATGGTATGCCACGTGGAGTTGGTACCCGCGCTGGGACAATGATGACTACCGCTGGTTTTACAATCTCCTGAAGGTCGGCGCGAATGCCGGCGCGCATACTCCTCAGGAGATTCCGCTGATCACATGGCTGCACTGGCACACGACCGCCCCGCCGGAGGATGCGCCGGAGGTCCCTCAGATGTCGGAGTGGGCGTATCAAGAGCTGATCTGGCATCTTTACCTGCGCGGGACGGACGGGCTGATGATGTGGTGCAGACAGGAGGAGACCACGAAGGAAGTCCGCCTCATCACGGAGGTCATGGACGGGATGCTGGCGCACCGTGAATTCATCGGCGCCGGCAAGCCGGTGATGCTCAGTGTACCCGCCAGGCCGGGCACTGTCGTCTCGGGCCTGCGCCTCGACGACCGACTGCTTGTCCGGCGCACGGATTTCGGCGACAACCAGGAGGCCATCGCCGGAGTGGTGGATGACAGGATCGTGGAGGTTCCGCGCAGAGACGGAGAGACGTGGGTGATCGACCTGAACGACTGTCCATACGTCGCTCAATGAACTGGCTGCTCGGTGTGGCCGTGTGGCGTTCCGCGCGCGCTACGCCTTAATATGAGACGCTGAGGCACCCGGAGGGGGGAGCCACAGTGCATCGTGCCAGTCCTGTGCTGACGGTCGGTCAACTCCGGCGCTGCATACTGATCGCGCTGGGGATCACAGGTGCCGCGTATGCGGGCGGCATCTGCGTAAACTCGGGCCCGAGCATGAACGGGCTCGGGTGGATCTACGTGACCTCGTGGGGCGCCGTCCCGGATGCCCCGGGACAGATCGTGCGGTTCGCGCCTCCCCAAAGGCCGGCATGGACCCGCTACCTGCCGCGCTGCACTCTGATCAAGAGAGTGGTCGGAACCGATGAGCAGGGCCGTCTGATCTACGAGGGGGACAGCACTGAGTATTCGGCCGACTGCCGGGACGGCCTTGCTGCTGTCCCGCCGGAGAATGTGGCCGGAGTCATAGTGGCCGCCATCTCTCCGCGCCGACTGCTGCGCTTGCTCACGCGCCGGGGGCGACTGGAGAATCATGTCGAGTTTTCCTATGCTCCGAAGCGGCGGATGCGGTTTGGGGATGGCTATGTGGTCGCCGGGCCGGATGGCTTGAGAGAGTTGACCGTATCGGGAGAGCGACCGCTTGATCCCGAGGATGCGCGACTGGAAGCGTTCCTGCAGGCTGGAGACTACCGAAGGTACAATACCTTCCGGCGGTTTCTGTCCAACGGCCCTGTGCTCGCGACTCCTCCGTCGGAGCAGACTATCCTGCAGGCCTCATGCGCGCTCGCGACTTCAGGCGCCAGTCGAATGACGTTGCTCGCCTGGGTCGATCGCAACGCCAGAGTGACTCTGTCTTCGGGAGCCACCGTCTGCGAGCGCAGTCTGAGCGAGGGAGGCCATCTCGTGGGCTTCCCGGTCGCGGGCGACAGATCCGTCATCAGCGTTTACACGCGTGGCGATGCCGACTATCCGGCATCAATATCAGTGGACGCCGTCATACTCGACGCAGAGTACCGGGCAGATGGAGGATTCAGATGAAGGTATACATTCACACCGACCTCGAGGGGCCGGCGATGATCAGCCGGTTCGACCAGACTCGCGACGTCACGCCTGAGGACAAGATCCGCTGGATGCGCCTGCTGACAGGCGAGGTGAACGCGTGCGTCGACGGGATTCTCGATTTTGACGCCGACGCCGACGTGATCGTCTGGGATGGCCACGGCTCCGGAGGGATTCTCGAGGAAGAGTTCCACCGCGACGCCAAGCTCATCGCCCGCGGGCCGATCAGCCCGCCCTACGCGCTCGACGAGAGCTTCGATGCGATGATGTTTGTCGGCCAGCATGCGCGCATGGGCACCGGCGGCGTCCTCTGCCACACGTACTCATCGAAGTCGATCGAGTATTACAGGATCAACGGGGTCGAGCTTGGCGAATTCGGCTGCCGGGCGCTGATGGCCGGGACGATGGGCGTGCCGAGTATCCTCATCACCGGTGATGACGTCACTGTGGACGAGGCGCGCGAACTGGTGCCGAGCATCGTCGGCGCGGCGGTCAAGGAGGCACTCGGGCGCGAGCTTGCGATCCACATGTCGCACGGCGCGGCCTGCGAACTTATTCGCGAGCGCGCCCGCGAGGCCTGCGGGAACCTCGATGAGATCGAACCTTACTTCTTCGAGGGGCCCTACACGCAGGAGATACGCTATCTCGAGGGCGTCGGTATCCAGGGAGCGCTCGATCAGGGCTGGGAGTACGTGGACCGGCGCACCGTGCGCAAGACCGCCGACGACATCTGCGAGTTGCGCGTATAAGTGATGCGCGGATGCAGGCGCCGCATCGCGGGGGCGCTGGCACTGATCGCCGCGGCCATCCCCTTCGCCATCTGGATCGTGATGCAGACGCCTGGCGAGGACTGGTGGGGCAGTGCTGCACTTGTGTACGCGCCGAAACTGCAGTGGATCGCGGTGCCGGTGCTGGGCCTCGCTCTCGCGCTCAGCGCGAGGAGTTGCGGGCTTGTGACAGTGAACCTTGCAGCCACGGCTTTTGCCATCTTCGTGCTGGCGGGTTATCAGCTCAACACGCCGCCTCCGGTCCCCGAAGACCGCCCGATCATCCGACTGGCGACGTGGAATGTCTACGGGTGGACCACCGAGCGCGAACTGGTGCAGGAGCGTATACTGTCGTGGGACGCCGACATCGTCTGCCTTCAGGAGGCCGGCCGGAGCATCTTCGACGACCTCCTTCCCGGTTACGAAAGCACGAAGGTCGGCGACCTTCGCGTCTTCATCCGGGGCCGGATCATCGGCACCAGGGTGCCTCCGCCTGCCATCGGCGTGGTGCCGCGGCTGCAGATAGTCGACGCCGAAACCGATGCCGGAGCGTTCACGGTGATCAACGCCCACATTCCGCGGGGTGAGTCCGTACGGCGCACGCCCCGAAGGCCCCAGCCGCTGCTGAGGTACCTCGAGACCGGCGTGCGCCTGCGGGAGCCGCAGTTCGACCAACTCGTCACTGAGCTGCCCGAGGGCCCGGTGATCCTCGCCGGCGATCTCAACATCACGCCTGCCTCGCGCTACTACGAGCAGATCGCCACCCGTCTCACCGACAGCTTCGCGGAGGTCGGTCGTGGCTTCGGCAACACATTCGTGTGGCGGCAGCGTCTCCCGGCCTTCCGGATCGACTACGTCTGGACCGGTGGCGGCGTCACGCCGCTGCGCTGCGAGACGAGGGACCATCGTCCGTCCGACCACCGGCCGGTCGTTGCCGAACTGGCGCTGCCGGCCGAGCCGCTCCCTGACAATGCCGAGTGAGCGACCGCACTCTGCCCGAAGCGTTCTCGCAAGCCACCCATCGGAGGCGACGCATCATGGAACCGGCAGCAGATCATCGGCATTCTGACGCCACGATCAACCACCTGGAGCGTCTTTACGACCCGTCTCTGCGCGAGTTCGCATGCCACGCGAAGACGCCCGGGGAATTCGAAGCGTGGCAGACGCGCGCGCGCCCGGCCCTTCGCGATCTCATCGGCCTCACGCGCATGGAGCGCGAACTGAGCGAACACTCCCCCAGCGTCACCCTCGATCCGGCCGAGGAGCTTGACGGGTTCACCCGCCGGCTCGGCCACATCGAGACCGAGCCGGGCTGGTCGGTCGAGTTCTGGATGCTGCGGCCGGAGGGCGACGGGGCTTTCCCGCTCGCGGTGATGCCGCACGGTCATGAGCCGCGCGGACACGACACCTACGCCGGCGTCCACCGTGGCGAGGAGCGGCGCATCCAGCGCATCAACGAGCTTGACGCCGACGTCGCAGTGCAGGCGGTGAAGCGTGGTTTCCTCGCGCTGGCGGTGAACACGCGGGGCTGGGAGGCCAACTGCATCCCGGACCTCAACGAGCGTCACAGTGGCCGCGACTGCCAGAGCGAGCTGATTCACGCGCTGCTTGCAGGCCGCACGGCGATCGGGGAGCGCGCCTGGGATCTCGAACGTGTCATCGACTGGGCGCTCGGTCTGCCGGAGGTGGACGGAGAGCGCGTGCTGATGACGGGCAACTCCGGCGGCGGAATGGCCACCACATACGCGGCCGCCTGCGACACGCGTATCACCGTGGCCGTCCCGAGTTGCTCTTTCGCGACCTTCGTCGGCGAAAACGGCATCGCGCACCATTGCGACTGCAACGCGGTGCCCGGCATCTACCGCTTCGGCGAGTTCAGCGACGTGGCCGGGCTGACGGCGCCGCGCCACCTGCTGATCGTCAACGGGAAAGATGACACGCTCTTCCCGCGTGACGAGGTCGAGCGAGCGGCTGGCGGTGTGCGGGAGATCTACGAGGCGGCCGGCGCGCCGGAGCGCTTCGAGCACGCGTGGGGGCCGGAGGCTCATCGCTTCTACGCCGACATCATGTGGCCGTGGATCGAGGAGGCTATGCGCGCCGCGGGCGAGGATTGTCGGTGACCGCCGCCTCCAGCACCGCAAACCCGCAGGGCTGACCGTTCTCGTCGAGGTCCACCTCCGCGATGTCGTAGCGCGGGTTGACCTCCCCGGGCTTCAGGTGGTTTTGTCTCATGTATGCGGCGGCGCATCGGAGCACCTGCCGGCTCTTCTTGAGCGTCACGGTCGAGGCAGGGCGCACCGGCGTGCCCAGCGAGCGCGACCGCACCTCGACGAAGACCAGGCGGCGGTCGTGTTCGGCCACAATGTCGATCTCGCCGATGCCGACGTAGACGTTTCGGTCGAGGATATGATATCCGCGGCGACTGAGGTGTCTGGCTGCGTACTTCTCAGCGCGCCAGCCTGCCTGGTGACGGGCGTGGCCCTTGCCCTTCTGACCGAGCCACGCCAGCGGATTCGGCTTCTCGAGTTCGTCACGCTTCCCGCCGAAGAAACCCTCCAGTTCAGCGAAGATCTTCTGAAGTGCATCCGTGATGCTCACGGTCATCCCCCTCAGCGCAGCACGCGCTCCATCCGGTCGGTGGCGATCTCGAAATCCACGCCGCCGCGCTCCTCGGCGTATCTGGCGATCTTCTCCACCGCGCCCTCGTGGTCGTTGACGATCTGGCTGCCGCAGTGCGTCACGAACATCTTCGGCACATCGAACTTCTGGCACCACGTCAGTTGCGTGCGGACGGGCGTGTGACCGATCAGTTCCTCGCTGTCCTTCTGCCTGCGCACGAAGTTCCGGTCGATCGTCGCGCCATCGCCGATGTACGCCTTGCAGCCGGTCAGCGCGCTCTCGCGGTCCTCGATGTAGACGAGGTCGGGGGCATAGAAGACCGTCACCTGCCCGGCGGTGATGCGGTACCCCACGGCCGGGCATTTCTTCGAGTGCTGCACGGGGAAGCACTCCACGCTCATGCCGGCGATCTCGACGGTTTCGCGGTGGTCGATCGTGCGTTGATCATCGATCGGCCACTCATCCATCTCCTCCCACGCCTCGCGCGGCGCATAGACCGGGTCGTCGCAGCCGTCTTTGAGGCCGAAGGCGTGATCGGGGTGGCAGTGGGTCACCAAGAAGGCCTGCTGGCGGGTTTCGTCACAGCGCCCGCGCCAGTCATCGCCACAGTCGATGCGGATTGACCTCCCGCGGTAGGTGACGAGGGTGGTGGTATGCATCCGATGCAGGTCGGTCTGCGGCTCGATGTAGCCCTTTGTGCCGAGGAATGTCAGTTTCATGGATGCACATTCGACAACATGCGCCTGCGTTCCTCCGGCTTCGTATCAACGGTTAAGGATAGGGTCAGGAAAGGCGTGTCACGCCGCGCAGGTGGTTCCGGGTGGCGGGAAACGACGTCCGGGCGAGGCGCC
>JBNJEK010000225.1:0-7480 GCA_051745855.1 Armatimonadota bacterium | reverse complement strand
CCTTTCACGCGGGGTATTGCGCCGATGGCCGTGAGACGGTAGGATGATGTCCGACCCGCCATCCGCAGGCGTAACGCCAACACTGACAGAATATCCGGAGGAACACGATGGACGCATCATCAGCAGTTTCGCCCGAGGCGCTCGACGAGATGATCGGCGGCCTCATCGACTACCTCGTCGGTGCTCAGGAGGATGAGGGCGAGTACGCGGGCGCGTTCTGGAGCGAACTGGCATATCACATTCCGCTGCTGGACTACCGCGCGGGAGGCAGCCATCACAACCGCACCGTCGGGAGCGCCGCGCTTGCGTTCATCAAACGCGCGGGGGAGTCGTCGCACAACGACCTCCGCGAACGCGCGGAACGCGCCTTCGACTGGGTTGTGACCCAGCAGCATGAGGACGGCGGCCTCTTTGAGATCACGAACAACGACCGGCCGTCGCAATTCCACCTTGACTGCGAGCGCAGTTCGATCTCGCTGGGGATGATCACGCACGGGATGTGCGCCTGCATGCAGCGGGGGCTTCCGGCAAAGGATGCGTGGGTGCGGTTCCTCCGGGGTGCGGCGCGGTGGCAACTGACCGTGGAGACGGATCCGGGGAACTTCCTGCACAGCGAGGGCTATCCTGAGGACAAGCTCATTCTCAACGCCTCCGCCCATGCGGCCGAGACGCTCCTGGTCGGGATGGCAGTGGCAGAGAACGCCCGAGACCGCGAGGCATTCCGGGAGGGCGGAATACGCGCCGTCGAGGCGATCCTCGCGGTGCAACGCGACAACGGCATGTTCCCGTACTCCAACTACGATGGCGACAACTCCGTCTCTTACACGGCCACCGTCTGCTGGGTGCTGCAGAATCTGCGCGACCAGCGCATTCTGCCGGGGGACCTGCGCGAGCAGGTTGTCTCTCCGATCGAGCGCGCGGCGGCGTTCCTGAATGATCAGGTGAACGCGGACGGTTCGATCGCATGGGAGCCGTGGGAGAATCACGGTCAAAAGTATCATACGTGGGTCTATGCTCTCGTGGCACGCGCGCTGGCGTGGCATGACAACGAAGAGTGGCGCGAGACCGCGTCACGGATGGTGGGCTTCGTCTATGAGCGCCTCTTCGCGCATGACAAGGGCCTCCCGCGTCTCTACGACTTCCCCGTCGGCGAGGAACGCACGATCTGCGGACGCACCGTACGCGCGGAGGGCTACTACGAGTGCGCCTACCACCAGGCGGATATGCTCGACTGTCTGATCGATGTGGAGGGTTTGATCGGCGAACGCGCGTAAGGGTGCCCGGCTCTGAGGTGGTTTACGCGGGCCCGCCCGCGCACTCCCGCTCGCATGCCGCTATTGCCGCTTCCATGTTCGCCTCCGGCGTCCCGCGTCCCGGGTAAAGCTGAATGCGATGGCTGTCGCTGGCCGCGAACTCGGTGATGCGGGCGTCGATTTCGCCCGGCGTGAATTCAAGCATCTCCTGAGGGGTAAGTTGCGTCCAGAACGCGGGCCCCATGATCTCCCGCATTTCTTCGAGCGTCAGAAGCTCACAACCCGCGCCGTGGAAGTCCGTGATCCCAAGCTCCTCGCGAGCGATCCGCAGGTGCGGCGCGCGAAGCAACTCCGAATGCATGAAGCGCCGTTCGTTGCCGGCGTAGAGGCGCTCATACATCGGGATCGCGAACTCATGGTACATCGCCGGTGATATCAGGCCGGAGTAGTCGTCGCCGGTGTATGCGAGCCCGGAGTACTCCGCCCCGGCAAGGTCTGCCGCGAAACGCGCGACCGTCTCGTGTGCCTCCACGATCCGCTCAAGGAGGCGCCTGGCCGCATCGGGCGCTTCGACCAGCCACGCGAGCACCGCTCGGTTCGTGATCTCGCATGCGTTGGTGATCACACCACCGCCCGCCCCGCCGAAGCCGGGCTTATACCCGTGGTCACGGTAGTACTGCCAGCACTCGAAGCGCCGGGCCATCAGCCCCTCCTCACGCGGATCGCCGATCCGCAGGTCCTCGACCTCGGACGGATCCGCGACGACAGGCCGGGTGGAGTCGATGTAAGGAAGCTCGTCGCCTTCCGGCCAGATGATCGGCATTCCCAGGTAGGAAGCAAATGTGCACGGGGGGCTGTCCACGTGCGGAGTGATGAACCGCCCGGCTCCCCAACGCCGCTCGGCATGGTCCCTGGCCGCAAGCTGCGTCTCGAGCATCACCTCGGGCAATCCGTAGTACTCCGCGTACGCCACGCCCGCGTACTCGGTGTATGTCACGTTGCAAAACGCGATGTTCCACTTCTGCTCGACGGTGTCCTCCTGCCTCATTGCGCTCGCACCGCATCCACCTCAAGCTCGAAGAGCAACTCGTCGCGGCAGATCGTGTTGTGCGCGACGATCACCGGCACTCGGGGCATCCCGCTCGCCCGGCGGTGCTCCTCGAACACCCCGACGTCTTCCGGGTGGCGCACGTAGGCCGTCGCCCGCGTCACATCCTCCCAGCCCACCTCACGTGACTGCAGGATGGCCTCAATCACTTCGCACGTAAGCTCAGTCTGCGCACGGACATCACCGACGTGCGCGGTCCGGCCGTCCGGGTCGATGCCTGCGGTCCCTGAGACGAAGATGCGCCGGAGGTCCGGCATGTCAACCTCCACCGCGCGGCTGAAGGAGCTTCCGTATGCCAGCGCCGGACATTGCAGCGGCGAGGGCAGCGCCTGCACGGTCACCCGTGGATCACGCGGGGCGACAGCGTACGCGCCGACCATCATCGCTGCGCCCCAAGGATTCGCGCCGCCGATGCCGGTGCTGGCCGGGACGAGGCGGTCGAAGACGCCGTGTTCCTCAAAGAACGTGGTCCGCACCACGTTGAACTGATCGTACCAGTCGAGGATGTCGTCGATGAAAAGCCAGGTGCGCGCCACATTGCCGAAGTCCATCCCGACCGACTGCAGGGCGCATTCGATCGCCTCGAAGGTCGCCCGCGCCTGATCCTCGCGCGATGCAGAGATCTCGTCGGCGCGGATCCCCGCCAGCAGGCACTCCGACGCGTGGGGGCCGTGGATCACCGTTCCGACCGTCGTGCCGTCCAACTCGACCGCGGCAAGGTCCGCCCCCGCGATCGCGTGCACGTGTGCTCCGCCGAGGTTCGCCCCTGCCGAATCGCCGAGCACCCACGTCAGCGGGCCCGCATAGCCGTCCCGGTCGGTGGGGTTCGGGCGCGCGTCGAAGTACTCCGCGCAGATGACGCGCGCAGCGCTCGCCTGCCCCAATCGCCTCGCGGCATCAGAGAGTTCCGCGGTCGCGCACGGTGGCATCGTCGCGAAGAGCTCCCGCATGCCCTCGCGCTCGATCTCCCTGATGCACATGTCGCTGTCGGCCTGCCTGGCGGCGCTTGCTTTCATACACTGCTCCTCGTTGGCCGGGATGATGGGATGCGCCTGCGCGTTCGAACTCACCGCTGTGACGCCTGCGCTCGTGCTGATGCGTCACGGATGACAGTGAAGGGAATTGCGCGGAGCGTTCCCAGTGGCGTTCGCCACGTGCGCTGATTCCCGTCATTGTCCGTGCGATTGAACTCAACTTCGACGTTCAGAATCAGATTGTCTTCGTATCCGACCGCAAGCGCGTCCCCCTCTGCCGCGAGCACCACCGTGAGGCCGCCGTCCTCATGCGCGACCTCACGCAGAGCGATCTCATCCGGTGCCTCACTGAGTGTGATATGCGGTGTCGCGCCCTCCGGCATCTTGCCGAGCACCATCAGGGGCAACTCCACGGAGCCGCCCCGCGGAATCATCAGCGGCAGGTCGCAGGCCACCTCGAATGTCGGAATGTATCCCCGACGCCTGGTGACGTTCGCCACGAAACTCTGCGCCGGCACGAGGTGTCGCCAGAGGAAAGCCTGCATCTGATTCTCAGCAGGCACCGCGTCCCTCGCGATGACGTCCTTATCAATCTGAGCGTAGCCGACAAACCGCAGGTCCATCACCTGCGGTTCGACCGTGTCGGAGGCGGTGAGAGTCACCCGGACCTGCTGCTGCCCGCCTGGGACCCATCCTCCATCAAGCGTGATGCCCGGCGGCGGATCGAGCAGCCCCACCTCGACGGGGCCGTCAAAGCCGCCGCGCCGCTTGACATGGACCCACGCCGCCGCCGATCGCCCGGCCTCGAACGTGATGCTCGCGGGCGCGACCTTCAGCTCAAAATCCGGTCGCGGTGGCGTCAGGTGGAGCCGGTAGCCCCACTCCTCACCGCCCTGTCGCTGCGCATCCGCCATCACGAAGAAGTACTCCCCGTCTTCGGGAAGAGTGACTTGCAGCAGCGAGTCGGCGTAATGCGTGAGCAGACCGGGCCCGGTGTGCAGGTGGCCATCCTTCTCCACATGGTCGTCGTTCCACTCCAGCACGCGGCCCGCCGCGTCGTAGAGCCGCACGATCGCATCAACCGGTGAGTTCAGCCTGCGCGCGTAGACTTCCGCCACTATCTCCTCCCCCGCGCGCCCCTCGAAGCTGAACCAGTCAACGTCGCCAGGTTGATCTATCCGACCGTTGATGATCAGTGGCGGCACGATCATCTGCGAGTCCGCGGGACTGTCGTTCGGCTCCAACTCCACGATCTCCTCCACGTCGTCCACCGCGTAGAGCACGTGGTTGCACAGGCCCGCGTCGGTTGGCCACTGCGCCTGGCGGATGCACTGAGGCATCCCCTCGGTCCCGAGCTTCACCTCGTCGGTTGGCAGATGCCAGCCGCCCACCGCGGCGGTGGTCTGACCGTCGGAGTTGCCGCCGAGCGGGTAGATCCAGCGGATGAAGGGCTGCTCGCCGATCGAGACGCGGTAGACGAAGTCCTCGCGCCCGCGGTAGATCGCGTCGCGGATCTCAAGCTGGTATTCACCGCCCGCGGGGATCTGGTAGTAGAGGACCGGGTCCGGGCTGAAAAGATACTCGTCCGCGTATGCCAGCTCTTCGCCCTGGGAATCAAACAGCGCGACGGTGGCCTGGAACCACCCCGGCACCGCGTCCGCGAGGTAGGGCACGAGATGGCGGGCATGCACCTGCACGACAAGCTTCTGCCCCTGCTCGGCCACGAAGCTGAAGCGGTCCACGTCCCCGGGCATGATCTGCCCATTCATCAGCACGGGAAGCTCGACCGGCTCGGGCTTGGTACGCATGGCGTCGATCCGCGGAGTCTTCGGCGGGCCCGGATCATTCGGCTCCTCCTCGCTCACCTCGGGCAGCAGGCCCACCTGAAAGACCATCGGGTTCGTCATCCCCGCACGGCTGATCAGCCTCAGTTCGCGGTCGCCGGGTGAGGCGTCAGGTGAGATGGTGACTCTGAGGTACACCGTCTCCCCAAGCTGCGTGTTCGGCTGCTCCTTCGGGTCATAAAGGCTGCTCTGCAGGTCCAGCAGTTCGACGAGGCTCATCTCATCGAGACCGCGCGCGAGCGGATGGTCGGGAAGCTCGTCGAGCTTCGCCCGCTCCTCCTTCAGCTTCTCAGCATCAGGAGGATCGCCTTTGCCATTCTTCGCGGCAAGCTGGGCGGTCCGGAACTTGATGAGCGCGCGCAGGTGGCGCGTGAGTATCCCCCGATTGTTCCCGCGCAGCTTCGGCGCCCACTCGACCACCTCGGCGGACACGCCCTCTCCGCTCACGATCACCGATTCGGGGTTGCGCAGGTTCTGCCCGCCGGCGAGCACCGAGAAGGTCGTCCCCTGCTGCCCCCCGGCCGGGTAGAGGTAGCCCATATTCGGCTCTCGCTGCCCCCACGCGGCCGCTGCGACCGAGGCCGCCAGCACGATGATCTGCAGCCTGGATGCCCTCACCGCTGCGCTCCTTCCGCTACATGATCTCATGCAGACGCCCGCCCGACTTCACGCCGTCCTCGCCGAAGGGGAGCACCGGCAGTTCCACTCCCTGGGGGGTGCGCATCGTCCCCTCGGGGTCGATCCCGATCAGTTCGTAGATGCTGCCGATCAGGTCCAGCGGATAGACCGGGCGCTCAGCAACCTGTTCGCCCCTGTCGTCTGACGCCCCGACCACCGTCCCGCCCTCGAAGCCGCCGCCCGCCACGACCGACGAAAAGCACGCGCCGTAGTGGTTGCGCCCACCGTTCCACGGCGGGTCCCACAGCACGCGCGGACTGCGACCGAATTCCCCGGTCCACCACACGATCGTGGTCTCCAGCAGGCCGCGGTCGTGCAGGTCCTGCAGGAGAGTGGCCATCCCCTGATCCATCTCCGGGAGCTTGCGCTGCATCGTCTGAAAGTGCTGCTTGTGAGTGTCCCAGCCGCGATAGTTGATCGTGATGTAGGGCACGCCCACCTCGACCAACCGCCGCGCCATCAGGCAGGACTGCCCGAAAGTGTTCTTGCCGTACGCCTCACGTACCGCGTCGTCCTCAGTGTTGAGATCGAACAGGTTCTTCGCCTCGCCCAGCATCAAGTCATACGCGCTCGCCCGCGCCTGGTCAAGTTCCGCAAGGTGCGCATCATCCGGCATCGCCCGGCCCAGCGTGTCCAGCTTGCCCAGCAGATCCCGCCGTGCAAGCTGGCGTTTATCGGTGATCCCGGGCGCAACGATGCCCTCGACCTCGAACCGCGGCCGCGCAGGATCCCCCCCCGTCGCGAAGGGCTTGTAGGCCTGCCCCAGAAAGCCCGCCTCGGAAAAGCGCCCCTGCGGCTGTGTGAGGACGATGTACGGGTCCACGATCCCGTCATAGCCCGCGTTGTATCCCTGAAACAGCGAGACCACTGCGCCCGCGCACGGGTAGACGACCCGGCTCGGCCAGCGTCCCGTCTGTGTGATGTACGACGCGGTCTCGTGCCCGTTCTGCCCGTGCGTCATGCTTCGGATGATGGCGTACTTGTCCGCATGCTGCGCCAGCAGCGGCAGGCTGGAGCCGAGCTGGATTCCATCAACGTTGGTCGGGATCATCTCATTCAGCGGCCCGGTGTAGTCGTAGCCGGCGTCCGGCTTGGGGTCGAATGTATCCGTATGCGCCGGTCCGCCCCACATCCAGATCTGAATGACCGACTTCGCTCGCGCCTCCTCCGCGGCCGGGATGGCGCGCGCAAGAGGAGCCACCAGCGACGTTCCGGCATCGGCCACCGCCGATTTCACGCCGCTCAAGCCGAAAGTCAGCCCCGCGGCGCCCAGCATGCCCAGCTTCAAAGCATCACGGCGACTGATGGAACTCATCTCAGGCCACCTGCCCCTCAGGTCAGTGCCGGAAGAGAAACTCTTTGCTGTTGATCAGCGCCCAGGCAATGTCCTGTGCGATCTCATGCGGCTTCAGCCCGGCCGTCCTGGCGTAGTTGGCCGCCGTCAGAGCCTCCTCCGGCGTCGGCTCTCGTGAAAGCAGCGTAAGGTAGAGCAGACGCAACACCTCGGCGCCGTCGCCCTTCGACTGCGCCCGGATCTGCGCCAGCTTCGGGCTCTGCGCGATCCGCCGCTGCACGTCCGTCGCGTTCAGAAGCTGCAGACACTGCGCCTGGGTGGGCTCGTTG
>JBNJEK010000224.1:0-7509 GCA_051745855.1 Armatimonadota bacterium | reverse complement strand
CTCTCTGCGAACGGCGTCCGGGCGAGGGCGCCCGGACGCCAATTCGTTCCGCGTCTTCTCTGCTATTGCGTTTGAGGGCTTCAGTGCGCCCGGACAGCCTTTCTCCCGGCGTACCCCCACCCGGAGTCCGGGCGCCCCCGCCCGGACAGCCTTTCTCCCGGCGTACCCCCACCCGGAGTCCGGGCGCCCCCGCCCGGACAGCCTTTCTCCCGGCCATCCCCCCGGAGTCCGGGCGCCCTCGCCCGGACAGCCTTTCTCCCGGCCATCCCCCCCGGAGTCCGGGCGCTCCCGCCCGGACAGCCTGTCTCCTGGGCGCCCTCCCCCGGACAGCCCTTCTGCGATCCCCTACAGATACTTCTGAATGAGATCGCGCGTCTTGATGACGCCCTCTTTCTGGTCGATGGGGCCCTCGAACTCGATCGACAACACGCCGTCCACGCCCGCGGCCTTGTAAAGCTGCAGGACACGCTCCATGGAGTACTCCGCGTCCTCACCATTTTCGTCGAACTCGTGGGTCTTCGCGTGCGAATGATGCGCGAAAGGAATGACCTTCGCCAGTTCGATGTAGCGGTACTCCATCGGCTTGAAGTTGCCGAAGTCGGGACAGGAGCCGATGTACTCCGGGTCGGTGCCAAGGATGATCTGCAGGATCGGGTTCGCCCACTTGCTCACGCCGCCGTGGTTCTCGATGGTGATCTTCACGTCAAGCTCGCGGGCCATTGGAAGAAGCTGGTTGAAGCCGTCGATGACGCGCTCGACGCCGACGGTCAGGTCGCGCTCCTCGTCGCCGGTGGAGCCGATGTTGAAGCGCACCGCGCCTGCGCCGAGGTCATGCGCGTTCTGCAGCCGCTCCTTGAAAGTCTCGACCTGCTCCGCGTTCGCCTCAGCATCGTCGGAGGCGAGGTTGCCGCCACAGGTGAGGCATACGATTTCGCAGCCGGCAGCTTCGGCGGACTTGCGGACCGCGGCGAGCGTCTCATTGCTGAAGTCCTCAAAGAACATGTCGTTGTACTCCAGCGCGGTGATGCCGATCTCCGCGTTGTATTCCGCGAAGTCCAGCAGGTCCATATCGCCGGAGCGCAGGTAGTCGCGCACGCTGTAGGTGCAGTTGCCGATGATCATGTGGATCTCCCTCTCGTGGATGAGTGGTGCGTCCGGGCGGAGGTTGACCGTGGGTGGGCGGGGGACCTTCTGCCGGGGCTGGACTCATTGGCCGGCTTGGCCTCACCCCCCTCGGTCCCCCCTCTCCCTGGTCCCGCCCAAACGACGGGCGGGACAGGCGGGACGAGGGGGGAGGAACGTCTTTCCCCTCGAGACGCGCTGTTCACTCCTCCCGTGCCCGGGCCTCTTCTTCCAGCGCCCGCTGGCGTTTGACAACAGCCCGGCGGGAGATGCGGCCGATCATGCGCGCGGCGAGGTCGTGGAAGGGATTCACCGGGGCATTTACGTACCATCGCCTCGATCGGTTGAACCAGCCTCGCTCGGCGAAGTACTCGTAGTCGGCGGGCTGATTCTCGCGGTTGACTTCGAACGTCGCCTGCTGAACACGGTAGACGAGTACCTGCATGAAATTCGGCGCCGCCCGGCCGTCGCGCTCGAGCGCGTCGAAGAAGCGCTGCCCGGCACGCTGTGTCTCCACGTGCATATTGCGCTTCTCGGCGGCCGTCCTGGGAGCGGGGAGCATCGTCAGCCCCATCCGTCCGCCTGACATGTCAAAGCCCATCAGGCGGACGGCGGCGATGGCGTTGTGCGTCTCCTTGATACCTGCCGCGCCGGCCGACACCACGATCAGCGCGGTCTGGTCGAAGAACCGCGGCCGGTGCATGGCGTAGGCGAAGCGGTCGAGGAGATTCTTCATCAGCGCGGTCATGCTCATGGCGTAGACAGGCGACGCGAAGATCACGCCGTCGGCCGCGAGAATGCGCTCCTCGATCTCCGCGCGGTCGTCATCAAGGGGGCAGTGCTCCTCACCGCGCTCGAGGCACGCGTAGCATCCGCGACACATCTTCAGGTCGGCATCGCGGAGCCAGAGGTAGTCGAACTGGACGTCGCCGAGGCCGGACATCGTGGCCTCGATCTGCTGCGTGAGATGACAGGTGTCGCCCTTGCGCGGGCTGCCCATGATTGCGAGGACGCGCTGCATGAGAGGGCTCCTTTCCAGTCAAGACGCCACACGGCGGCGATGTCGGGCGTGGGCACGCCCGACCTCCGGACGACAACGGCACCCGGAGCCTTTCCCCGAACAACCCGCCATCACACATGATCGAGGTAGCCGATGTGGATGTCGAGCGGGAGCGGATCGTCGGATGACTCTCGTTCGGGCTGGCCGAAGATGCGAGCGATGAGCACGTCGTCACTCGCCTCCGCGCCGATCCCGAGTTGTTCCGGCGACGTCCGGGCCTGCTCGGCGATCTTCGAGATAAGCGACTCGCGGTTGACTATCAGCACCATGCCCAGCGGCCGCCGCTCCACGTGTACCGGAAGAGCGTCCTCGATGGCCTCGATGCGCGGGTCATTGAGCGGGAAGACGCAGCGGCGGGCGCCCTCGGAGGCGGCGTGCTGCAAGAGCGCGATGGCGACAGCGCCGTGGCCCTCGATCTCCCGGAGCATCGTGCCCTGGAAGGTCGCATAGCCCGCGGGCCGCCCGCCCTGCAACGCGACCCACGTGTCGCGGTTGGCGGTTTGCATCAGCGTCGCGGTTTCCTCGGGCGTGCGAACGACCTCGTGGCGCCCTGAGTCCTCGTGGAGGCGATGGCAGTTCTGCGGTCCGAACGGGCTCTCCGAGAGGCGCATGATCTCGTAGCCGAGTTCCACCGGCTCATCCGCCGCCTCCTGGATTCCCATGATGGTAACGCCGCCGGCGGTGCGCCAGCCGAGGCGCTGGTAGAAGCCGTGGCTGCCCGTCCAGAGCACGCCGAAGTCGAGTCCGATTTCGCTCATCCGCTCGGCAGCGTTCTCCATGGCGAGTGTGCCGATGCCCTCCCCCCGAAGTTCCTTCCGCGCGCAGACCCCGCCGATAAGGCCCGCGGTGAGGGTCTGGTCGCGCCACCGGATCCGCCGGGCGAGGATGCCGGCGTGTCCAACGAGGCGCTTGCCGTCGCGGACAACGCGCAGGTTCTCGACGTTCTCCTCGGCGTAGAGCAGCGGCGCGTACTCGAAGAGATCGCCCTCGGCATCGCGTTCAGTGATGAAGACCTCGTTGAGCAGCGCGCGGAGCTTCCGAAGCTCCTCGACTGTGCACGGCCCGACGGACAGTTTCAGGCTCATTCTCCCACCTCAATCTGAAGCGGTGGTTGATCGCGCGATGCGGCTATTTACGCTCGAGATAATCCTCTTCGGTGTTGACCGCCCACACGTCATTGTCTTCCCCGAGGATGTTCCGGGCGGCGAGCATTCCGGTAAGGACCGAGTGGTCCATGTTGTTGTAGCGGTGCTGACCGCCACGTCCGATCGTCTGTAGATTCTCAATCCCGTCAAGCCACTTGCGGATGGTGGCGACGCGCTCCCTGTAGCCCGGATCGTAGACCGGGTACGCGTCCGGCACGCGTATGGAGAAGCCCTCGCGGACGCTCTCGGCCGGGGCGAGACCGAGCTTCTCGAGTTCGGCTGCGGCCATCTCGACGATCGCGTCATCCTCCATCGTCCAGATCGGATCGGAGGTCCAGGCGAAGTACTCCATACCGATACCGCAGGTCGCCTCCTCGGGCACCATGTGTGGGCTCCAGTTGACGTAACACTGGATACGTCCGACCTGCACCTCCGAATCATGAACGTAGATCCACTGGTCGGGGAAGGGGGCGGGCTCGTCTACGATCAGGTCAACGGCTATCAGTGAGCGATGCCTGAGGTTCCGGGCGCCCTCCACCGCCTCAGCGGGCGCAGCAGGGCTGATCGAGAGCATCAGATTGTCGAGGGGCATCGTACTTATGAAATGATCTGCCTCGATGGTGGCCTCCCCCGAGGGTGTGTGCACCGACACGGACTCAATTCTGTTGCCAGATCGGTTGATGCCAACGACCTCGTGCCCGAGCAGCACCTGTCCTCCATCCTGCTCGATCTGCTGCTGATAGCGCTCGTAGAGCATGCCGGCCCCGAACTTCGGATAGTTGAACTGGCGCACGAGACTGGTGGCCTCACTGCTGCCGGACTGCAACAGCGCATCTCGCACGGCCTTCATCAGCGACAGCGACTTTATCCGCTGTGCGGCCCAGTCGGCGCTCAACTCGGTGCAGGGCATCCCCCACACCTTCTCGGAGTAGGTCTTAAAGAAGTGCTCATAAAGCCGCCGCCCGAAGCGGTTCGTGACCCATCCCTCGAAGCTGTCCTCTGGTACTTTATGGACCCGGGACCAAGCGTAGCTGAGCATGGCCATCACCGAGTCGCCGACCCCCAGGGCGCTGAGGGTGCTGCCGATGGAGAGCGGGTAGTCCATGAGCTGCCCGCGGAACCTGATGCGCGTGAGGCGATCGACGGTGAAAAAGTCCTCGCCCAGGATCTCATGCCAGATGCGATCAACTTCTGCGATCTTGGTGAAGAAGCGATGAGGTCCCACGTCGAAGCGAAAGCCGTTGTGCTCTTCGGTGCGTGAGATGCCGCCAACAATGTTGTCCCTCTCGAGCACCGTGACGTCAGCGCCCGCGAGGGCGAGTTCACGGGCCGCCGCCAGACCCGCGGGTCCTGCACCTGCAATTGCAGTGGAGATGTCCGTACTCACTCATCCGGCCCCTTCCAGAATGCTGCCCATCTCGCAGCCAGGCCTCTTCGACAGTGTCGGCCCGCTTACGGGCTGATACATTCGGGACAGTCGGGCGAAATCCCTCTCCTGCAGGAGTTGCGGAGCCATCCGGTGAACATGAGGCGGCAGATGGACGTGAGCGTGTGGGATTGCCGGGCGAAGAGAGAAATGCAGCAGTGAACCACAACGACTCCGGGCGTGACGAAGGCAGCCAGCTTCGACACCAGGATGGCCATTACGGCCTTCCACTGGTGCTTCTCTACTGTCTCGCACTTGCTCTGATCTACGTTCTGCTCGCAGACTACACATACGGTGTGGGCGATCATATCGAAGAACTCCCGCTGATACATCGCGCACTCGATGCTGACTACTGTCCGAACGATTTTTACATCAACACAAGCCAGCAGTTCAGCCCCGCCACGTACTACGTAGCCGCGGTCAGCGCGCTCGCGAGGCTTCTGCCCCTCCCCGTGGTCATGTTCGGACTGGCCATCGCATTCAACTGGGCCAGTCTTCTCGTCATGTACCTGGCAGCGCGGGACCTGATGGATGGCTCGGACATCGCCGCGATGGTTGCCTGCACGATCATGACTGCCGTGCGGAGCATTCACCCCGGGGGATCGGCGGAGTTGATATTCGGCGAGGCTATCCCGCCTGCGGCAGCCGGGCCCTTTGTCCTCATTACTTTGTGGATGGCACTTCGGGGCAGATACGTCTCGGCCACGGCGGCAGCCATTCCCGCCATGCTGATACACCCGACACTGGGCCTTGTCGCTGCCTCTGTTGGCATCGGTGGAAGCATGCTCGCGACCCTCGCAGGACTGCGCGGCCGGCAGGAGCGGAATGCGCTCAATAAGTTGCTATCGGGCGCCGCGGCGCTCATTGTCCTGCTGGGGCTGGGATGGTTCTTCTGGATGCGTCACTGGGAGACAACGCTTTCGACGGCGGAGTTCGTCGAGGTCATGGGGCGGTTTCGGACGCCCCACCATCGTCTCCCGAGTACGTTCGGCCCCCTCAGGATGCTTGACACGGTCGCTTTTATCGCGGCAACCGTGATAGCGCTCGTCTGGATGGCTCGGCGCAGCCCGAGTTCCTCGACCGTGGCGCGCAGGATGGGCGGGATGTTAATCCTCACGGTCGGCCTTCTCGCTGGCGGGTATCTGTTCGTTGAGGTGTGGCCGATCCGATCCTTCGTCGCGCTGGCCGCGTTCCGCTTCCTCGTGATACCGAAGTGGCTGGGCTTCATTCTCTTCGCCGGTCTCATCACCCGGGCGTGGCAAAGTCCGGATCAGAACCGCAGCCTCGGCGGATGGATTATCTTCGCCTCCAACGGCGCGCTTCACGGAATGAGCGTTTTGCTCGGCGAGATGCTCACCCGTGCCAGGGAAGGCGCTGCATCCCGCCTGCGCCCGGTCCATCTGGGCATGCTCTCTGCGATCGGGATGGTGGCCGCGGCGGGTCTTTGGACGTGGAAGGGCGACCTGAAAGAGATTGCTCTGCTATGGCTTGTGGGCTCTGTCTCGCTGCTTACAGCGCTATCGCCGCGAGGAATCGCGCGAGCAGTGGCCCTCGTGGTCGCGGTTTTGGGGCTGACAGGCGCCATGCAGTTCAACCAGTTTAGCCGGCTCCCGTTCATCGGCGACGACCTGCGTGAACTGGCACCCGAGATCACGCTGCGAGAGTCGGCAACTGAGTTGATGCCGGTAAGCGAGTTCGCACGGACGGAAACCGCGGCGGACGCCCTCTTTGTGGCCCCACCCGACTTCGCGCTCTTTCGCGTGACGGCGCGCCGGTCCCTCGTGGCCGACTTCAAGTGCGTGCCTTTCGACGATGAAGGGATGTCCGAGTGGTACGCGCGCATGAGTACCTGCTACGGGCCAATCGAAGGAGGGGGCATGATCGAACAGAGCCGGATGATCGAGCGCTGGGCGCATGTCAGCGACGCACGCCTCAGGAAGATAGCGGACCTGTGGCATGCCGACTACGCAGTTCTCTATGCCGAGACCTCAACGGAACTGGAAAGAGTGTACGAGGGACAGCGGTTCACCGTGGTGGATCTGAGGCAGGAAGGATAGTTCAGCCGCCCGGCTTGCGCGCCACCGCCACGAGCGAGGCGCCGATCGGCAGCGAGACGTAGCGCATCAGCCACGTCTCCACGTCGAGCATCCAGATCAGCATCGTGTTGAGCGGACGAGGCAGTTCGAATAGCGCCGTCTGCCGGGCGCGCTTTTCGTCGCCACCGGTGAAGAACCGCAGCAGGCGCCGGTAGGCGACCGCAGCCAGGATCGCGGGCATGGCGATCGCGACGGCCTTCGAATAAAGCTCGATCTCAAGCCCTGCGCTCTCGATCAGATCGCGCAGTTCACGCGTCTCGTAGCGACGGAGGTGATCGAGGGCCTCGTCATGCGCCGTCCACAGCCACCTGTGCGCGGGGACCGTCAGCACGAGAATCCCGCCCGGCTTGAGCACTCGCGCCATCTCCCGCATCGCCTGCGCGTGCTGCTCGATATGCTCGATCACATCGCAACTGACGACGACGTCGAAGCGCTCGTCGGGAAAGTCAAGCGCCTCGACCGGCGACCGGCGGAGGTTCTCAAAGCCCCGGACGCGGCACGCCTCCAGCGCCTCCGGCGCGACATCGCATCCCCACAGTTCGCCGAGTCCGCTCAGATTCTCCAGCGTGCCGCCCGTGCCGCAACCGGCGTCGAGTATCAGGCGCGGCTGACGCGGAGCGAAGCGTTCGATGAGATCACGCACGAGATGGCGCCGCCCCA
>JBNJEK010000223.1:0-7532 GCA_051745855.1 Armatimonadota bacterium | reverse complement strand
GCGTGCCAAGGTTGGGCTTGATCAGCGCCCAGCCCTGTGATACCCAGTCGCCTGCCTTAACCATCTCGCCACCTCCACGCCATTTGTCAACTATTTCGTGAGTTCGACGTTGCCTGCGAATCCACCTCCCCGCGGCGGCCCCGCATCGACAGTTGACAGCCAGCGCGGGAGTGGACCCGCGCGTTGCGAACGTCTGGCAGGGCGGCCTGCTCCTCCGTCGCTTGCCTCCCTTCGCTACCCCTCCCCTACAAACACCGGCGAACTCCATGCCCACGGCCCCTCCGCCGGCGCGATGTTCGATGGGTACTCCGGGAAGCCGCCAGGCATCGTCACCTTTGCGTAGTACCACCCGCACGCCGGCAGTCCCTCGACCGTCTCGTCGAACTGCGCCGGCAGGTCGCGCAGCGTCGCCACGATCTCCCCATCGCCGATGATCTCCAGCGTCTCCACCTCGCGCGGCGCTTCGATTGCCACGCGCGCGGCGTATGCGTCAGCCTCTGGCGCGCTCTCCCCCATGAACGCCCCGTTCACCCAGAACTTCATGCCGATGCGCGCGCCCGCGGTGGCGTAGCAGCGGCTCTCGCGCATCGCGTCGATGATCCCGCTGAGCGTGAACTCCCGCACCCACAGCCCCGTCAGGCCGCCGCCGAGGCCGGGTGTGCGCCGATGCCCGTCCGATGTCCCCACAAAGCCCGCGCGGAAACCGTCGTTGAGGTGCCGGTGGAAGCAATCCGACTGATTCGCATAGTCGCCCCAGCCGCAGACTACCTCCATGTTTGCCTCGCGCTCGCTGCGTGAGAGCGCGAACTGCCGATGTTGCGTGTTCAGCACGCCGCTGGTGATCTCCACCCATGCGATCAGCGCATCGAAGGCGTCATCCGCCTGCCCGATCCCCGCGTCATACCAGCGCAGCATCGGCTCATCGTAGCGCTCGAAGAGCACCGAGCGATGCTGTGGCGTCACCGCCCCCCACTTCGCCTGCGTCCACTCGTAGGCCGGTATCACGATGAACCGGCCATCGCGCGACCACGCCTGCGCCTGCTGCATCGTCTCGCGCCAGCTTTGATCCGAGAGGCGCCCGCCGTAGATGTAATCATTGTCGGTGATCGCGACGAAGTCCACCTTCGCCTTGTCTCGCGCATATCCCAGCATCTCCACGAGATCGCCCTCGGCGTCCTCCGACAGGCCCGTGTGCGTGTGTGGATCGCCCATCAGAAGCTCGTAGCGCTCGCCCGCAAGCTCCACCTCCCGGTCGTCGGGGGCGAAGTACTCTCGCCGGGGCAGATCGACCGTCGTCCAGCCCTCCCATCCGGTGTCCTCGGGCTGCGAGGGCCGATCATCGACGGGTACTTTCAGCAGCACCACCTCTCCCCGCCCGCGCTCCGTGATCGGGACGCCGCGCTGTGCCGCGACGATCAGTTCGCCGCCGATGACGCCGCGGGCGTCCGGCGCGTAGTCCACGTACTGCTCGTCGATGATCCGCACGGCCTCGCGCCATGCGCCCTCGATGAACCTCCGCCCCACCAGCACGCCGTGGCAGGTGCGGGTGTTGCCGTCATGCGGCTCTTTGCGCTCCCACAGCGCCCAGAGGCCGCCGCGGTCGTCGGGTACGAGGTAGGGGTGGCGGCGCTTGCCCGGGTAGCCCCACACGCCGGCCTTCGGCATCAACCCGTACTTCAGATCCGCGATCTCCTCGACCGTCCAGTGCTCGCCGTCGTGCCGTGCTGCCATGAGGAAGTTGTGCTGGTCGATCACGCCGTCCTCGTTCTCGACATCCTCGGTGCGGACCATCAGCACCTGCGGCGCGCCGGTCTCATCGAAGGCCACGCACGGGAACAGCAGCGATGCGCCGGGCACCGAGAATTCGGTGGTCTCATCGGCGAAACGCACGCGGACGCCGAAGTTCGCGTCATCGCCGCCGATGCCGAGGCCATGCTCCGCGTGCAGGCGGGCGCCGGCGTGTTCCGTGTGAGCGCGGCGCGCATCTGCCTCTCCCGGCGTCCACGGCACCGCGACGGGGTGGAGATTCCCGGCGTGGTCGAGGCAGAAGGTGCGGTTGCCGCCGGCGGCGTTTTCCCAGCCGAAGAGGATCGACGCGGTGCGGTCGCTGCCGTCGCGGCTTTCGACCCACAGGTCGTAGACGTCCTTTTCGGTGTGACGGCATGCCATGTCGGCGAGGACGTTGATCTCTTCCATCGACAATCGCTCCCTGGGCGAACAATAGCACGTGCGTGCACGTCAATTTCCGTGTATACAGGGGGCCGGCCTTCCCCGGACCTTCCGCTCCAACGCGGACACGAATCTTGCCCTTGACTTCGCGCCGGGGTTTTTGTATCATTATGTGCACGCAGTTGGGCCGAGGTGGTGGAATTGGCAGACACGCTAGCTTGAGGGGCTAGTGACCTTTATTGGTTGTGCGGGTTCGAATCCCGCCCTCGGCACCATACAGCAGCTACGAAAGCAACGGCAGCAACAAAAGCGAAGACGAGGCTGCTCTTGCTTATCCGGTTTTTTGCTGTTGTTTAGACGTCCGTTGTCTGCCGTTCGCTGTCGTTGCTGCCTTTGCTTTTGTTGCTTTCGTCGCTGCCGTGCTTGGTGTGCCTTTGGGACGTTTGCCGTATTCCGTCGCTGTCGTTGCTGCCTTTGCTTTTGTTGCTTTCGTCGCTGCCGTTGGGCGGTTAGCTCAGGGGAAGAGCGCTTGCTTCACACGCAAGAAGTCGCAGGTTCAAATCCTGCACCGCCCACCATCAGGAAAACGAGGCGCCAGAAAAAAATCTGATCGGAGCAGGAAGTTGCGGGACCGAGCGGGAATAGCTCAGTTGGTAGAGCATCAGCTTCCCAAGCTGAGGGTCGCGGGTTCGAATCCCGTTTCCCGCTCCAGAGAAAGTCAGTCGCGGAAAACAGGTTTGATGCGGGAGTAGCTCAACGGTAGAGCATCTGCTTGCCATGCAGAAGGCTGAGGGTTCAAATCCCTTCTCCCGCTCCATAGTTCACACTGAGGCGGGCCCGGCACCAAGCCCGGCCCGCCTTTTTCGACCGAAGACAACTGCTGTGATGGACGCGATGATGAGGCGGCATAGCCAAGTGGCTAAGGCGGCGGTCTGCAAAACCGCTATTCGCCGGTTCGACTCCGGCTGCCGCCTCCATTCTGTTTAACTGCAGGGAACCGTGGAATGATGTGCCGCCCAGCCGTTGCTGCCGTTCGCAGCCTTACGCTGGCGCGCGCCGGCGTTCGCTGCCGTATCAAGCCGGAGTGGCGGAACGGTAGACGCCGGGGACTTAAAATCCTCTGAGGGTCAACCCCCTCGTGCGGGTTCGAATCCCGCCTCCGGTACCAGACGATGATCTCGGCCGCAGAGGGCCCTTGCGGGCCCCTGCGGCCGTTTGCGTGTCGAGGGGCCGCCTGTGCCGTGAAGCGGTCGCGGCCCTCGCGTCGTTGCGTGGGAACTCGCAGGGCCAGACGCTGAGAGCGGCCCTCTCCGGTTGAGAAAGGGCCGCTCTCGACGCTCAGGGGGCACGTCTGCGTGTGATTACTGGAGTTTCTGACAGGATGGACAGAAGTACGTTGTCCGCCCGTTGATCTTGATCCGCTCCACCATGCCGCCGCAACGGGGGCACTTTGCGCCCTCATCGCGATGATGGATCAACCAGTCGTCCGGGATGGTCTCATCGCTCCCCGTCCGCGCCCCGACCATCGTCTCCACGACCTCGTCGATGGCCCCATGAAGGCCGGTCAGCGCCTCTTCATCGAGTTCATCCGCGTGCTGCTCGGGGTGATGCCCGGCCTGGTAGAGGATCTCGTCCACGAGTATGTTGCCGAGGCCCGCGATCACCGACTGGTCCATCAGCAGCGTCTTCAGTCTCGCCGATCGGCCCTCGACGGCCTCCTCGAAGCGCTCCCGGCTCAGCCCCCGAGCGTCAGGGCCGAGGCCCCTGCGCTCAATGAAGTCCTCGACGCCGTCAGTCAGTGAGATGCGCCCCAGCCGTCGCTGGCAGTCGTACGCGAGGTGCATGCCGCTCGCGAAGCTCAGCAGCAACCGATCATACTCCGGATCGTCCGATATCTCCTCGAAGTACACGAGGTGGCCTGTCATGCCGAAATGCAGACACAGCCACGGGCCCCCATCCGTGTCGGCGAAGAGCCACTTGCCGTGCCGGCGCGTGTCCACCAGCTTCTTCCCAACCAGCGCGCTTTGCAGGTCGGCCTCGGTCACATCCGCCAGCACCATCTCATCGCGCGGGTCCACCTCCGTGATCGTCTGGTGGAGCGACGTTGAGTAGAGGTACTGGCGGAATCTCTCGACGTCGGGAAGCTCGGGCATCGGCGCCTCCGTCAGCCAGCGACATGCTCGGTGAGGTCCAGCACGCGCGCCGCGTAGCCCCATTCGTTGTCATACCACGCGAGCACCTTCGCGGTGTTCTCGCCGATCACCATCGTCGAGTCCGCGTCGAAGAGCGCCGACCACGTCGTGCCGATGATGTCCGGCGAGACGATCTGGTCCTCCGTGTAGCCGAGGATACCCTCCAACTCGCCGGTGTCGGCGCGGCGCTTGAATGTCTCGTTGATGCTCTCCACGCTCACCGGCTTCTCGGTGGTCACCACGAAGTCGATGATCGACCCGGAGATGACGGGGACGCGGAAGGCCATCCCGTCCGTTTTCCCCTCAAGCTCGGGCAGCACGATCGTCGTGGCGACGGCCGCGCCGGTGGTCGTCGGGATGATCGATGCGAGCGCCGAGCGGCCTCGCCGCCGCTTACTCAGCGGCGTATCGACGACCGACTGCGAGCTTGTGACGCCGTGGACGGTGGTGAGAAAGCCCGTCGCGATGCCGAACTCCTCATGAAGGACCTTCGCCACCGGCGACAGGCAGTTGGTGGTGCATGACGCGTTCGAGATGATCCGATGTGTGTCGGGATCGTACTGATCGTGATTGACGCCCATGCAGATTGTAACATCGGCGTCATCGGAGTTGGCTGTGATGACCACGCGGTCGGCGCCGGCCGACAGATGCGCCTCCGTGCTCTCGCGGTCCTTGAGCACTCCGGTTGCCTCGACGGCCACCTCCACGTCATGCTCCGACCACGGGAGGTCTGCAGGTTCGCTGTGCTGGGAGTAGGGCACCTCCTCGCCACCGTAGTGGAGCACACCGTCCCCCGCCTCGATCTCTACCTCCGGGTCGGGCAGCGCCGAATCGTACTTCAGCAGGTAGGCGAGGTCGTCAAGGTCCGCGATGTCGTTGATGGCGACGACATCCATGCGGTCATCGCTCATCATCTGGCGGAAGGTCAATCGGCCGATGCGGCCGAAGCCGTTGATCGCCACTCTTGTGCTCATGCGTTGGTACCTCCAGGCTCAGGATCTCGGTCAAAGCTCGATCTTCATCGGCATACGGTCCGCGAGCTTGTTGTAAAGCCACGCGAAGGTGAGGCCACCGGCGGCGCCGTCGAAGAGCGCCCAGACGAAGCCGATGAGACTCCCCACCGGCGTGAGTTCGTAGCCGCGGTAGATGTGCCCGAGGATCGTCTCATCCTCGCCGCGACTTTCGAAGATCAGTCGCCACCAGGTGAACGCCAGTACGCCGAATCCCCAGATGAGGCCGCATGCCACCGTGAAAGCTTTCACGTTCAGACGCATCATCATTTCCTCCTCCGCGCTGTCGCGCGGCCTACTGCTCGGCAATCGGTGTGACGAACCAGGTGTAACGCGCGACCGCCGCAACCAGCAACACCGCGATGGTCAGCCAGAAGAGCAATCCGCAGCCCCACCCGGCCGATGCCGGTGGCGCCACGCCCTGCTGGTCCGGCGCGGTCGGCTCAGCGGGCACCGGGGCGGCCACCGCGGCGATGATCATCGCGATGATCAGTCCCACCAGCAGCATGGTCACCCACGGCACACCCCATATCTCGGGGCCGACCGGCGTGATCCACACTGCGCCCGCCCACACTGAGAAGAAAAGGATGACTGCGAAGAAGAGAAAGCCGGCCATCGGCCCGGGGGCACGCCTGCCGAAGCCGTACACGAGGATCGCCGCGAAAACGAGCGCGACCACCAGCGCAATCAGAATATTCAGAACCAGTCCCACCGCATTGCCTCCCCGCACGCCAGTCCAGCCTGCCCCTGCATCGGAATTGAGTCATCGATCGAGTACTACAAGGCTATTTGATCTCGGCCCCGACCTCAATCGGTGAATACCACCAGATTGCCCTTCAGAATCTCCCACTCATCAGTCTGCAGCCGTGTCAGACCACAGTCCGCGCCCCGCTTCGCGCGCCTCACGCTGCAGCTTCAGGAAATGATCCTCATGGCGCACGTTCGGCGGGTAGGTGGACACCTGCGCGAGTCCGCGACGTACAAGCTCCGCGTTGACGAAGGTGTCATCAACGTACACGTACGCGAGCAGGCGGCCGTAGCGGTCGCGCTCCTCCACATCCAGCACCAGTCGCACCATCTGCTCCTCGACAAGTTCGCGATTCGCCTCCGTGGCGGCCTTCGCCCAGGCCTCCACCGGCCGCATCTCCGGCGTATCCATGCCGATGTACCGAACCCGCTCTCCGTCGAGTAACTCGATCGTGTCACCATCGATCACGCGCGTGCACAGCGCCCTGAAGCCCTCCGTCGACTGATCCTGCGTCGCGGCACGGCGGGCGGGCGTCCCGCCCGAACTCCGGAGTGTGTACCCGCGCGCAAACCACCCGGCGGCAAACACCGCGAGGATCATGATGGCGGTCGCTATCCTGCGTACTTTCCTCATGAGGCAATCACCGTTGCTCCCTTTCGCGACCCAAGCCGCTCTCCCTCCGATGGCACCGATCTCAGCCCCGGGGAGGTATCCGCGGCCTGGTGAGCCAATGACTCGGCCACGGCAGCAGCCTCAGTGAACTTCGGAAGAGGGGTCATCATGAGAACGCTCGCCATCATCATCTGCGTGCTCGCCACCTTCCAGGCGCGGGCCGCTGAGCCGTGGTTGCTGCCCTGCGAGGCCGATCCCGCGACACAGGTGCTGCTGCACCTCGATGCCGACACCTCGCAGCAGCCCAACGCGGGTACGCTCGACGTTGATGCGATGCTGGTGAAGGACGCACCGGTGATCGACGGCGTCTTCGGCAGCGCGGTCGGGCTTGACGGGCACGGTCAGTGTGTGCGGCTTCCCAGCACCGAGGATCTGCGCCTTGGCGTGGACGAGCCCTTCACCATCGAGTGCTGGATCAGGCCCGACTCGGCGGATGGGACGATCTTCTCGGTCGGCATCAACTACTACCTCAACGCACACTTCAGCCGCGGCACCGCCAGCCTCGGCTACCGCGCGGAGAGCTTCCCGATCCGCTGGTACACAATGACCGGCATCCCCTGGCAGCGGCGCCAGTGGCAGCACGTCGCGCTGACACACGATGAGAATCGCGTTGTGCGTCTCTACCTCGACGGGCACCTCGTGGCTGAGACGCAACACGGCGACGAGGGGACATACACAGAGAAACCCGGCGGTGCCACCTTCGGCTCCCACGACGGCTGGAGGAGCCACCTCGCGGGGGCC
>JBNJEK010000222.1:0-7584 GCA_051745855.1 Armatimonadota bacterium | reverse complement strand
GTTTCTGCTCACTGACATCGAAGGGTCCACCGCGCTGTTTGAGAATCTGGGCGACCGCTTCAGCCTCATCCTGAAGCAGCACCGCGAGTTGTTGCGCCACGAGTTCCGCCGACACGAGGCCGAGGAGATCAGCGAGATCGGCGATGGTTTCATCGTGGCCCTGGCGACGGCCCGTGACGCTGTCGCGTGCGCGGTAGATTGCCAGAAGGCAATCGCGGGCGCCAGATGGCCTACCGGCGCACCGGCCCTGTCGGTGCGGATGGCGCTCTACACCGGGGACGTGAGTACCGAGGACGGCGAATATCACGACCTGATTCTGCACCGTGCGTCGCGCCTGCTCAGCGCCGGCTCCGGCGGGCAGATCCTGTGTTCGGAGACGACCGCGGCGCTGCTGAGGCGCCATCTCGACCTGGAGGTGGCTCTGCGCGATCTTGGAACCTACCGTCTGCGGGATGTGCCGGCACCGGAGAGGCTCTACCAACTCGACTACCCCGGAATGTCCCACACCCGCTTTCCCCCCCTGCGCGCGGAGGCCGGGTATCCGAGCAGCCTTCCGCTGCAGCTAACGCGCTTCTTCGGGCGGCAGACGGAGTTGGCGCGCCTGACGGAGATGCTGGCTGACCCCGAGGTGCGTCTGCTCACGATCACCGGACCCGCGGGGAGCGGAAAGACACGTCTGGCGGTCGAGGCGGCGCGCCGGGCGCTGGAGCATTTCGAGGGAGCGGTGTGGTTCATCCCCCTCGCACATGTGCGCGACCCGGAGCTTATGCCGGGCATGATCGCGGAGCGCTGTGACCTGCCCAGATCACCCGCCCTCGCACCGCTCGAGCAGGTCGTCAGTTATCTCTCAGACCGAGCCCCGCTGCTGGTCCTGGATAACCTTGAACAGCTCAAAGAAGGTGCCGGGCCAGTCGTGTACGCTCTGCTGGAGCGTCTCCCCGAACTCACCTTTCTGGCGACATCCCGTCAGCGCCTGAACGTGCCCGGCGAGCGGGAGTTCTCGATCTCGCCGCTCCCCACTCCTGGCGACAACTCCACGCCCGAGGAGGTGCTGGCGTGTGAGAGCGCGCAGTTGTTCACCGACCGGGCGCAAGAGTCGCGACCGGACTTCCAGGTCACCGAGGCGAATGCGCCGGCGGTGGCCACTCTCTGCGCGAGGCTCGAGGGCATCCCTCTGGCACTCGAACTGGCGGCCGCCCGGGTGCAGGTGCTCACTCCAGCGCAGATGGTGGCGCGGCTGGATCACCGTTTCGACCTCCTGGTGAGCCACTCCAGTGCGGGTGAGACGCGACACAGCACTCTGCGCGCGGCGATTGACTGGAGCTACGCACTCCTTGCCCCCGAGGTCCGACGCTTCTTCGCCAACCTTTCCGTGTTCGAGGGCGGGTGGACAGCCGAAGCCGCCACGGCGGTCTGTGAGGAGCCTCTCGCACTGGATCTTCTGGAAGAGCTGATCGGCAACTCCCTCGTGACGGCCACGGTCACCGACGGCGAGGTGCGTTTCGGCATGCTTGAGACGATCCGGGACTACGCGCTCGAGTGTGTAGAGCAAGCGCAGATGCAACTGTTGCGTGAGCGTCACTGCCGGCACTTTGTGGGCCTGTGCACTGAGATGGCGTCGCGGCTCGATGCGAGCGTGTCTGGCGTCGATGAAGTTGAAGCCGACCGCGACAACCTGCGAGCTGCGCTGCTGTGGGCAGGCGAGACATGGGACCACAGGCGCTACGCCCGGACGGCACTGGAGCTATGCCCGGCTTTGTATCACTGCGGACTGTGGCCGCAGATGCGGACGTGCCTGGAGACGGCGCTGGGGCGATTGGCAGACAAAGGCGTGAGAGCAGTAGGAGCCCTGCGCGCCTCACTGGAGTACGAACTGGGCGGTCTTGAGATGGACATGGGCGACATCGATCGGGCAGAGGAGCTTGCGCGGTGCGCTCTCAAGCGACGCCGAGCCCTGGGCGATCGCACCGGCTCGGCTGAAGCTCTGAACCTGCTCGGCCTCGTGCGGCTCAACAAGGCGGATCCCAACGGCGCGCGGGAGTGCTTTGAGGGCGTGCTGCGGCTGTGGCCGGACGCACACGGTCGTGCCCGGGCCCTGCACAACCTCGCCCGACTTAGCGCGGGAGCCGGTGACGCCGCGAGGGCTGAGTGTCTGTATCGAGAGGCCCTGGAATGCCGCCGTGAGGCCGATGATGTGCGCGGTGAGGCGGAGACGCTCAACGGCCTCGGCGCGATCTCTCAGAGCCGAGGCGATGTATCCGCGGCGCGTGAGTTCTACAGCCGCAGCCTGTCCATCTATCAGGATCTACACTATCCGCACGGGATCGGCGTGGCCCTCAACAACCTCGGGGAACTGGCGCAGATGGAAGAGGACCTCACGGCGGCGGTGGGCCTCTACCATCACGCCCGGACACTCCTTCGCAGCGTTGGCTCCCGACATGCTGACGTGCCTGCGCAGGCGCTCCGAAGACTGGAACGGGGCTTCGACCCTGTCGAGTGGTCGAGGCTGATCGGCGAAACACGGAAGCGCTCATGGGAATGCGTGCTGGGGCACGTGGAGACAACGCTCACATAGCCCTGGAGGAAGCCAGATACGCCGCACCGGCCATTTTAGAGTTCTGTTAGAGCAGGCGAGCACACTCAAAAGCAAGCAGTCTATTGTACTCAATTCCAGCGTCCGGGGGCAGACGTGTGCCTGCGGAGGGGGTGGTGAGAGTGCGGTCACCAATTGCCTTTCGAGGACGGGCGGCCCGTCAGGTCATTCCCATGTGGCTCGTGGCGCTCTGCCTGTACTGCTCGACCAACCTGACGGAGCGTGCTCTCGCGGACGAACAGCCTCGTCCGAGCCTGGCGCTGCAGGTGGGCCATAGCCTGGACGTCGACCGGATGATCTTCTCCCCTGACGGGCGCACCCTCGCGAGCGGGACCTGGGACGAGCGACAGACGCGGGTCTGGGATGTCGAGGCGGCCGGCGTGTTGGCAGTGCTGGAGGGGTATCCTCTGTGCTTCTCCCACGACGGGACGCTTCTGGTGACAGGGACGCAGGGCAGAGCGCTGATCTGGCAGGCGCGAACCGGAGCGCTGAAGCACATTCTTGACGGACATCCCCAGTGGGTCTTCTGCGCCGATTTCTCCCCGGATGACGATCGCCTGGCCACGATGAGTCTCGGGCAGAGCTTCCTGCCATTCCCCGCCATCAAACATGAACCTTCAGCGTCTCAGGCACTCAGCGCCGCACCCGTTGTGCTCATATGGGACGTTGAGACCGGGGACGAATTGCGGAGGATCGACAGCGGCTCAGACCGCGTCGGTTACGACGAACAAAGCGTGCTGGCATTCGGCCTGGATGGTGACACCCTCAGCGTGGCCTGCTGCTCCCAACAACTGCAGCGCGGGACACTGAACATCTGGTTCGACGATGGAGCGGCTCCCCGCGTTGCTGATGTGCCCATCGGAAGCTTCGCTGTGTTTGGAGCAAACGGATCATTGATGATGACTGACAGCCCATCGGGTGAGTTGGTCATCATCGACATCAGCACGGGCGAAACTCGCACCCCGATCATCCGCCCGCGTCTCAGAAAGCAGTCGGCTCTTGCATTCTCGGCCGACGGCGCCACAATTGCCGTCTCGAACGACGCCGGCGGTGTAGACGTGCATCGCGCAAACGATCACAGCGGCGTGTCTCCGAGACTCGAAGCGCCGCCGATTGCGGGCAATGAGCGGATCAATACACAGGTCTTTCCCGTCGCCCTGTCTCCGCAGGGCGACATGGTGGCCTGGGCTACTTCCGCTGAAGGAGTTGTGGCCCCCAGATCCCCTGTGCTGCTTTTTGGCGATCTCGATTCAGGTGAGCTGCGTTCCACGGCAGTATCGGGTCCGGTTTCAGCAATTGAGTTTTCACCTCGCGGGGACATGGTAGCGGCAGCCGTCGGTCAGCGTATTGAGCTGCTCGATCCCGCGAACGGGCACCTGATCGCCACCCTGAGCGGGCGCTCGCCATGCAACGCCGGTACCGCTGCACTCACCCGGGGCATCCTCGTGTCAATCGCTGGGCGAGGGGGCGGTCTGTGGCTGTGGGATACAGCCACTGCGCGGCCAAGGCCGATCGCGCATGAACTCTTTCAGTCCGTCGGCGCCCCGGCGTCGGGAGCAGCCGAAATGGTCCTCAGTCCGGATGGCTCCGTGGTTGCCGTCATGGCCTCTTCGGGCGAAGTCATTCTCTGCAACCTGGCGACGGAACAGATTTCCGGGCGACTCGGCTGCATCGGCCTGCCGGTTCTCTTCTCCCCCGACGGCGCCGTGTTGGCTGTGCAGCATCGCGGTCGCCGGCCGTTCGACACGTCACAGACCACGGTGCCGGGCAGAGACTGCGTGACGCTTTGGGACGTTCAGACCAATGAGTGCTTGACCACCCTGGAGCCGGCCCAAAAGGTTTTGTGCTTCTCGGCTGATGGCAAGCGTCTGCTGACCGTCGATTATGGTGCGTCCTGGCTGTGGAGCGTGCCCGAGGGAAAGCCTCTCACAGTCATAGCGAACTATGGCAGTTCCGGCATCGGAAAGGACATCTCCGCAACATTCTCTCCGGACAGCACGGCCTTCGCGAATACCGGGGCGGGCGTGGCATTGCAGCAAGTCGAGGGGGAGGAGCCGATCACCACGGTGGGCGGCGGAGTCCTTTACGCGTTCTCTCCGAACTTCCCTCAACTTGCGGTGGTAGGACCTGAGGGAGGCCCATGCCATCTGACAATAGTAGACACGCAGACAGGCCACACACAGCGATCCGACCGCGTTGGTGATGGGGCGCCTGTGGCGCTCGCGTACTCGCCGGACGGTGCGTGGGTAGCGATCTGCTATATATCATCCGACGGGGATGTGATCGTCCGGCCGGCCCACGCGCACACCTCAAGATGGGGAAGCACCTTTTCTGCCGGTAAAGCACGGGGCCTCATGCCACAGAGAGATCTTTCAATCGTCTTCTCTGCTGACAGTTGCCTCACCGCGCTGCGTGATCAGGGGCATCCCCCATTTCCTGCTGCTTCAGCCGCAGCCCCGACTCTCGGCATCTGGGAGGTCGAGACCGGCCGGCCGGTGTCCCTCACTCTTCCTGAGATTATCGAACGGTTTCCGGTTGAGTACAGCCGTCCGCGCACGGTCTCCGGCGCCAGTGTTTCGATGCATGAACCCACCACCGGGCGTGACGTGGCCACGCTCGTGCTGCTCCCGCCGGCAGGGGTACCGTCTGGCGGTGAAAAGCCGATCCTGATCGATGCCAGGCCCATCGAGATCGACGCTCGGCCGATCGAATTCGACTCCCGCGGGGGCTTCGGGGCGGGCGCCGAGTGGTTCGTCGGAACGCCCGAGGGCTACTTCGACTGCTCGGTCAACGGCGCGCGGTTCATCATGTGGAATGTTGGCGGACAGTTGTACCCTGCCGAACGCTTCATCAAGCGCTTCCGCCGTCCTGACCTTGTCCGCCGGGCACTGGCGGGCGAGTCGATTGATGCCGAGGCTATGACCATCGACCATATCCCGCCGGAAGCAGACTTTGTTGGACTCTCTCACGGAGAGCACGTGAGCGGCGGCCGAATTTCGGTGACAGTGGCCGTGCGCGGATCACGACCGATTGCGGGTGCAGAACTGCTCGTCAACGGCCGACCGCCCACACTTGAAGAACAGACTCCGGTACAGACATCCGCAAGCACTGAGGGCGCCGATCATGTAGCCAGCTTCGATTATCGGCTGTCGCTGCCGGAGGGGGCACCCGTGATCCACCTGCGTGCCGTAGCCTGGGATGACGCTGGCATCGCCAGTGCACCGGTCATGGTGTCCCTTGAAAGGACCGGCGCCGAACCGATACCGGGGGCACTCTATGTGTTGGCCGTGGGGGTAAGCCAGTACGCGACCACGGTCGGTTCGGACCCGGCCACTCGCGCCATGCCCGGCGAACTGGCATTCGCGGCGAGCGATGCCCGGGCGGTGGCCGAACGTCTTAGCGCCGAGCCATCGCCACCCTGGGAAAACGTGCAGGTACGAACGCTGATCGACGATCAGGCTACGCTGGCGGAAGTCCGGGACGGCCTGCGCTGGCTCCGAGAAAGCGTCCGCCCCGGTCAGGCGGATACGGTCGTCGTCTTCCTGAGCGGTCACGGGCACAGCAGTCCGGACGGTCGCTATACGTTCGCCACACATGACTTTGACCCGAAGAGACCCGATGAGACCGGCCTCACTGCACATGAACTGCGGACAGCACTTGGAGGAGATCTGCGCGCGAAGCACGTCTTCCTGCTGGTTGATACCTGTCACTCCGGGGCATTGAGCTGCCGCAACGACGACCTCGCCATCGAGATCGGCAACGGAGTACACTTTCTGGCTTCATGCGGGATAGGCCAATTCGCGCTGGAGAGCCCGGACTGGGGGCATGGCGCCTTCACCCACGCGCTGTTGGAGACCCTCAGCGAGCAGGGCGACCTCGCGCCGACTGACGGGCTGGTGGATTACTCGGAGCTTGTCATCGGCGTGCGGCGGCAGATAGCAGCCCTGATGGAAAAGGCCGGGCAAACACAGGGAGGTCAGGCGCCCTGCGTGCTCTTCCCCGGGCTTGACACCAATGCCGTGATAGCGACGGCTCGAGACGCCGAGTAGTTCTGGTAACGCGCACCGAATGGAGGTGCGACATGCTGCGTCCATGGATAGCCGTCACGGTGTTCTGGATCATCGCAGGCGCCCTCACAGAGGCGGCGACGCTGCACATTCCTGCTGATCACGAGACCCTGCAGGCGGCGGTCGATGCCGCCGAATCGGGTGACGTGATCGTACTGGCGCCCGGGGACTATGATGGCCCGATTCTCATACGGCAGGAGAAGCACGGAATAGCGATCCGCGGAGACGGAAGCGGCGAGGTAACCCTCCGCAACGGCATAGAGGTACACGCCACTGATGTCACTGTCTCAGATCTGACCCTTGAGGGCGGAGAATTCGGTGTCAGGATTGGCGCCGGCGCCTCATGCACTATACGCAACGTGAGTTTCTGGTATCAGGACACGGGCGTGTCCGTCCATGGGGGCGAAGCGATCTTAGAAGACATCAAGTGCACTCTCTGCCGGACGGCGGGCGTCGTCGCCTCCGGCGAAGACACGATACTGACCGTCAGGGGCGGGCTCATCGCGATGACGTCAGGTCCTGATGCCATCCTGATAGAGGATGGCGCCACCGCCACTCTCACGGATGTCGCGGTGAAGTACAACGAAGAAAATGGCATCAACGTTCACACCGGTGCGGCTGTGGAGATGACCGACTGCGTCGTCGAGCACAATCCGGAGTGTGGGCTGCGGGTTGAGCACGCGTCGGTAATCGCGATAGACTCCCGCTTCGGTGATGCCAGATGCGGGACATGGTGCAATGGAGACGGTGCGGAGTTAGTGATCGAAGGTGGGAGGATATCCAACTGTCACGACGGCTGCGTCTATCGAGCGGCAGCCAGCGGCTCCGTAACCGGCGCTCTGGTCATAGGTAACTACAATGGTGTGAATCTCACCGGGGTGAGCATACTCGTGGCAGACAACTGGTTCCATGACAACTCCTACA
>JBNJEK010000221.1:0-7601 GCA_051745855.1 Armatimonadota bacterium | reverse complement strand
AGAACCAGCGCGAGCACGTCGACGACCTGCTCCAGCGCTTCGAGAACAAGGCGCTCGGCGACACGATCTACCGTGTCGGGCGCGACGTGCGGCGAAAGCTCGGCCGCGAGGACCGCATAGTCGGCGCGCTGCGCTTTGACGCGCGATGGGAGACCGAAGCGCCCTACACGGCGCTGTGCGCGGCCGCGGGGATGCGCTTCCGGGCCGTCGATGAGAACGGGGAGATGTACGAGAACGATCGCGACTTCGCCCAGCACGTCTTCCCGGAGGGCGCTGAGTATGTGCTGCGCGAGGTCTCCGGCCTGCGGACGAGCGACCCACTCGACCGCCAGGTCTTCGATGCGGTTATGGCCGCGGACGAGTTTGTGCGCGAACGCCTCGACGCGGACAGAAGCATCCTCGACCTCGAGGGAGACGAGTTCGCGCAGTTTGGCGGGGAATGACGGCCGCTTCCGTTTGGAGAGGCCGGACCCCGGGAGATAGACGACATCTCGCCGCCTGTGGGGTATCGACGCGCGAAAGGCAAACGACACAGGCCGGAACGGGGTCCGGCCTCTCCAACTGCCCGATGCCGTCCGTCGTTGCCTTTGCAGGCGCTTGCGACTGCCGTTCCAGGAGCGATCACCATGTCCGCAGACAACACCCTCCCGCCACCCGAGACCCGCGGCGTCTGGTACCACTGCGGCGCGGCCAACCTGCTGCCTTCCCAGGGCGCGGTGTACTCCGGGCCGATGGCCACCTACTGCGCATGGCACCGCCCGATGGCGATCTACCGCGCCGACGCGAACCGAACGTACTTCGTCTACGGCAGCGCGGGGAATCGGCCCACCATCAGCTTTTACAATCACACCACCGGCGAGTGGGCCTATCCGGTCGTCATCGGCGAGAACCCTGACGGCGACGCCCACCGCAACCCCACGCTGCTCGTCGATGACGAGGGCTACCTCTACATGTTCTGGGGCGCGCACGGCCACGAGAGCTTCGTCAGCCGCTCACTTCGCCCGCATGACATCAGCGAGTGGGAGTTGCGCTCGGCTCTCGAGGAGATGGGCGCGACCTACCCCCAGCCGTGGATGCTGCGCGAGGGCGAGCTTTTCGTCTCGTACCGCAAGGCCCCCGGATGGCGCTGCCGCACCTCCACCGACGGCGCGAAGACGTGGTCCGACCCGGTGGACATAGCGGCGTTCGGCGTGGCGCCGGAAGCGACCGGAGCCTGGGAGTTCGCAATCTACGGTGCAACCGTCGCCGAGGATGGCCCGTATCCGCGGAAGGTCCACTTCGCGTTCTCGCGCCTCGGCGGTGGCACACCCGAGGAGATCGAGAGCAAGCATCTGTGGGGCCGCAGGTACAATCTTTATTACACGTACTCCGACGACGGCGGCGAGACGTGGCGGCGAAGCGACGGCGACGCGTACGACGTGCCGATCGAGGAGGATCAGGCCCAGCTTCTCTACGATTCGGGCACGCGCGGGGTCTGGATCAAGGACATTCAGATCGATCCGGCGGGCAACCCGATGATCCTCTTCCTTGAGGGCGAGGTCGAGACATTCCACGCCTGGTGGAAGGTCGCCCGCGTGACCCCGAACGGGTGGCAGATCGTCGATGTCACCGGGAGCGATCACATGTATGACGCGGGCGCGCTGATGATCTTCGACGACGCCGACATCCGCATCTGGGGACCGAGCGCGCCGAGCCAGCCGCACGAGGACGGCGGCGAGATCGAGGAGTGGCGCTCACCCGACGGCGGCGGAACGTGGACGCGGACGTGCCAGTTGACGAGCGGCTCGCAGTACTCGCACAATCATGTGAAGCCGGTGATGGGACACCGCGACGGGCCGGGGGATGTGCGCGCGATCTGGAGCTACGGCGACTCGCGTAAGCCCCCGGAGACCGAGGACGTGCGACTTTATTTCATCGGCGATGGCATGGACGAGGGACGCGAGATACCCTTCCCGCCCGGACCTGAGGAGGCGTAGGGATGGCTGACCGGCAGAGGTACCCGCTCGGACGCTGCGAGGAGTGCGAGGCGCGTGACGTGTGCGCCTGCCGCGGGCCTGCGCAGCTTTCGTGCTACGTGGTGGACAGGCTCTTCGAAAGCTTTGGCGAGACAGGCATCGACACGCCGGAGGAGGTCGGCACACCCGTCCCCTCGCGCGGGCGCGTGCTTGAGGCGCTCTACTGCTTCATGGACGTGCTCTTCCCCGGCCGGATGCATACCGAGCTTGACACCGAGTCGTCCACCGAGAGCTTCGTGCAGGAGCGCCTCGCGCGCGGCTACCGGTTGCTCGGCCGCGAGATCGCGCGCGCGCTGCCCTTCCGCTGGACCGGCGCCTACGCCCGCACGAAGGGCGACACGGAGCCTGATGACAGGGCTCGGGAGACCGCGACGCTGCTGGCGAACCGCTTCGTCGCCGAGATCCCGCGAGTGCGCGAGCTGCTGGTGGATGACGTGCAGGCCGCCTACTACGGCGACCCGGCTGCGCATACCTACGCGGAGATCATGCTCAGCTACCCGGGGCTGCAGGCGATCACCGTGCAGCGGATCGCGCATGTACTCTACCGGCTTGACGTGCCGCTGATTCCGCGGATCATGAGCGAGTGGGCACACACCACCACCGGCATCGACATACATCCCGGCGCGGAGATCGGCCGGAGCTTCTTCATCGACCACGGGACCGGCGTGGTCATCGGTGAGACCTGCGAGATCGGCGACAACGTGAAGCTCTACCAGGGCGTGACGCTCGGCGCGCTGAGCTTCCCCCTCGACGAGGAGGGCAACCCGATCAAGGACATCAAGCGCCACCCGACGCTGGAGGACCAGGTGGTTGTTTACGCAGGAGCCACGATCCTCGGCGGCGAGACGGTGATCGGGAAGGGATCGGTCATCGGCTCGAATGTGTGGCTCGGCAAGTCCGTGCCACCGGGCAGCACGGTCACGCAGGGGAATGTCGAGGTGAAGGTGAAGCGCAACAAGGAGGAGTAGAGGCTGTGTGGGGCGGGGACCTGCGCCCCGCCTCTCCGTGGCGCGGGCTTGCGGCCCGCGCTCGTCCGCAGTGCGATCTCGCATCAAAACGGCATACGGACAGGAGTGTCATTTTCGAGACATTTCGAGGGCCCCAACGAGAGTGAGGTGCTGACGCCCGCTTCGCGGGGTCCTGCGGCACGAGGGCGGCAGCTTCCCTGCCAGCCCGCCGTTCTTCGGTCGGACGGCAAACGACGGGCGGGCAAGGAAGCTGATCCCGCTGGGGCGGGATCACCCTCGCGTCGCAAACGACTGCGACGCGAGGGCCGCCCCTCCGTAACGATATTTGCAGTCGCGGATTCACCTGCATGGCAGCCTGACCTGCCGTCAGTTTCTCGAAAGTGACAGGAGTATCCGTGCCACGGAACGACCTCAAAAGGAGGGCACACCGATGGAACTTGACAGCCCACGAAGTCACGTCGAAGAGGCGCAGATGCTGCTCGATGACATGCAACGGCCGGTCGAGATGCGCTACGCCGGCTGCCAGGCCCACGCGATGCTCGCCATCGCAAAGATGATGCTGGAGAAAAAGGAAGCCGAAGAACAGCACTGACAGACGCCGTCTGATCACAGGGGGCGGAGGTGGGCCTGATGCGCGCGCTTGTGATCGCGTCCGTCATCGTCGCCCTGCCCGGACTCTTACACGCGCAGCAGCCGCCCGCTGCTGAGGTGGCCGAGGCCCTGCGCGCTGCAACGAGCTTCTACCACGCACAGGTCGCCGACCATGGCGGCTACGTCTGGCGCTACGCCGCCGACCTTTCGCTGCGCGAGGGCGAGGCGCGCACCGATGGCTCGGCCGTCTGGGTGCAGCCGCCCGGCACGCCCGCGGTGGGGCTTGCGTTTCTCCGCGCGTATGACGCCACCGGTGAGCGCGTCCATCTCGACGCGGCGGTCGATGCGGCGCAGGCACTTCTGCAGGGCCAGCAGCTTTCCGGTGGCTGGCATTACTCCGTGCAGTTCGACGCCGACAGGCGCGCTGAGCGCATGTACCGCGTTGACAACCCTGACGCCGGGCGCGGCCCCACCACCGAGTCGGGTGGCGAGGAGGGCTGGCACGTCTGGCGCCAGCGTAACTACGAGGCGAATCAGACCCTCCTCGATGACAACACAACCGCATCGTCGATCCGCTTCCTCGCGCGGCTCGACGAGACGCTCGACTTCGGCGATGCGGGCATCCACGAGGCCACCCTTTACGCGCTCGACTCGGCGCTGATGGCACAGCACCCGGTGGGCGCGTGGTCACACAATTACGATCGCTTCCCCGCGCACCGCCCGAACCTGTCGATCTATCCGGTGATCCCGGCGTCATATCCCGATGAGTGGTCGCGGACCTGGACGAAGGACTTTGCCGGCTGCTACTTCCTCAACGACAACGTCACGCCGGACATGATCGCGGCAATGCTCACCGCGTGGGAGGTTTACGGTGACGAGCGCTATCTCGACGCGGCCGAGAACGGCGGCGCGTTCCTGATCCTCGCGCAGATGCCGGAGCCGCAGCCGGCATGGTGCCAGCAGTATGACGCAGAGATGCAGCCGGTCTGGGATCGCGGGTTCGAACCGCCCGCCATCACCGGTGAGGAGTCGCAGGGAGTGCTGGAGTGTCTGCTTTCACTCTACCGCGTCACGGGGAATCGGCGCTACCTCGACCCCGTGCCGCGGGCGATCGATTACCTGCGCGATTCGCTGCTGCCTGACGGGCACCTCGCGCGCTTCTACGAGCTTGAGTCCAACCGCCCGATCTTCTTCGATCGCGACTACGCCATCACCTACCGCGCCGAGGACATGCCGACACACTACGGCTTCCTCCGGGAAAGCCGCCTTGACGCGATCGAGGCCGAATACGAGCGTCTGCTGGCCGAAGGACCATCCAAGCCACCGGCCCCTCCCCCATCGCCCGACGCCGTTGCGGCGATCATCGACGGGATGGACGAGCGCGGCGCATGGGTTGAGGAGGGCACCCTTGATGCGTGGGACCGCCGGCCCGAGACGGGCATCATCGAGAGCAGCACGTTCATAGCGAACGTCCGCACACTGGCGGCGTATATTGAAGCGAAATGAGGCGCGCGGTTACGCACAGAGTTGACCAGCCCGGGCGAGCGCCCCTGCCACGGCGGACGGCTTGCGGCTGCCGGCGCTCGCAGGATATAATGAGCGCGACCTGGTATGAGCATATCTGAGGGGTAGATGCGCCGGGAACCCCCTTCCGGCGACAGGGAGTGTCGAACCGTGAGCGAGACCATCCACACCGAATGCTTCGACGAGACCCCGACGCGAGTTGTGTCCGGCGAGGGCGCCCTTGAGAGCAGCAGAGCCTGTCTCGCCGGCATGGGCATCGCGAAAGCGCTGATCGTCTGCGGCGAGAACGTCGCGAAGCTCCCGCAGGTCGAGGACTTCACGATGGCCTGTGAGGGATGTATCGAGACCGAGGTGTTCTCCGGGGCCGAGCCTGATCCGACTGACGAGAACGTGCGCGACGGCGGCGCGGTCGGCCGAGCGTTCGAGGCCGGAGCGGTCATCGGCATCGGGGGCGGCTCCTCGATGGACTGCGCGAAGGCGATCGCGGCCGAGATCGGCGCCGAGGGATGGATCGCCGCGCAGGACCGCCCCGGCGAGCCGACACAGATCGACCACGAGGTGCTGCCGATCGTCTGCGTCCCCACCACCGCGGGCACCGGGTCCGAGGTGAATCCCTTCTCGGTCATCACCTTCACTGAGACCGAGCGCAAGCTCGTGCTCAATCACGACGACCTCTACCCGCGCTGCGCTGTTCTCGACCCGACACTGCTTGTCAGCGCGCCGAAGATGGTGCGCGTGGCGGCGGGTCTCGACGCGCTCACGCACGCGGTCGAAAGCTACCTGAGCACCCGCGCGACGCCCGACACCCGCAAACGCGCGGGGGAAAGTATACGGGGCGTGGCGAAGTATCTTGCGAGGGTCGCCAATGACGCGGAAGACATGCAGGCGCAGGCGGGGATGCAGCGCGCGGCGATGGTCGCGAGCCTCAGCTTCGCCCAGACGCGCCTGGGGATCGTCCACGCGATGGCGCTGCCACTCTCGGCGCTCTTCGGCGTGCCGCACGGTGTCGCGAACGCGATCCTGCTGCCGCACGGAATGCGCTTCAACATTGAGGCCGACCCTGAGGGGCTGGCCGGGATCGCGGCCTGGCTCGGCGTGAACGTCGAGGAGATGAGCCCCGAGGAGGCCGCCGAGGCCGCGCCCGAGGTCGTCTCCGCGATGGCGCAGGACGTCGGCGCTCCGACCACGATGAGCGAGGTGGGCGTGGAGCCGGACGCCATTGAGCGCATGGCAGACGACGCGATGTCGTCGGCACATGTGCAGGTGAACCCGCGCGAGATGAGCCGCGAAGACGTCATCGCGGTCTACGAGGCGGCGATGTAGGGCGAAGGGAAAAGTGAAGAGTGAGAAGTGAAAAGGGAACGGCGGACGGCAACTGCGGTGTCGCGCCGTCCGCTTAAGCCGTTTGTAAGACGGGCTTCCAGCCCGTTGCCGTCCCTAAGCCGTTCGTAGGACGGGCCTCCAGCCCGTTGCCGTTCCTAAGCCGTTGTCGTTGTGGCCCCGGCGCCCTCGCCGGGGGTCTTAGCCGTGAGCGGAGGAGAACATGGAACTTTCGCAGGTCACCAGTTGCGCAGAGAAGATCATCGAGTCAATCGAGACGGTCATCGTCGGGAAGCACGAGGCGGTCAAACTGACCGTCGCGGGCTTCCTCTCCGGCGGGCATATTCTCATCGAGGACATCCCCGGCGTGGGGAAGACGATGCTCGCCAAGACCCTCGCGAAGTCCGTCGGCGGGAGCTTCAAGCGCGTGCAGTTCACCCCCGACCTGCTGCCCGCCGACGTGACGGGAAGCTCGGTCTTCAACCAGGTTGAGGGGTGCTTCATCTTCCGCGAGGGGCCGGTCTTCGCGAACGTGGTGCTGGCCGATGAGATCAACCGCGCCACTCCCAAATCTCAGGCGGCGATGCTGGAGGCGATGGAGGAGTTCCAGGTGACCGCCGACGGGGTCACGTACGACCTTCCGAAGCCCTTCTTCGTGATGGCCACCGAGAACCCGATCGAGTACGAGGGCACCTACCAGCTTCCCGAGGCGCAGCTTGACCGCTTCATCATGCGGGTCTCGCTCGGCTACCCGTCCGCGGACGACGAGGTGGAGATCCTCACGCGGCAGATCAAGCACCATCCGATCGAGGATGTCACGCAGGTGCTGGACGAGGGTCAGGCCGCACAGCTTCAGGAGTCGGTCCGCGGCGTCTTCCTCGAGGAGTCGCTGAAGGAGTACATCGTTGCGATCGTGGGCCGCACACGCGAGAATCCGGACCTCGAACTGGGCTCCTCGCCGCGTGGCTCCATAGCGCTGATGCGCTGCTCGCAGGCGCTCGCGGCGGTGAGCGGGCGGGATTATGTACAGCCCGACGACATCAAGCGGGTCGCGGTGGAGTGCCTCGCTCACCGGATGATCGTGAAATCCGAGCAGAGCATCCACGGGCTGCGAGGAACGCAGATCGTCGAGGAGATTCTGCAGAGCGTCCCCGCGCCGACGGACTGACGGCAGGGAAAAGGG
>JBNJEK010000220.1:0-7645 GCA_051745855.1 Armatimonadota bacterium | reverse complement strand
ACCGCTGGGTGATCTTCAACTCCGACCGTGACGGCATACCGCGGCCTTACGCTGCCAGTGTCCCGGACGGATTGCTGGAGGAGCTTGAGGCCGGATAGGGTGCAGGTTCGGCTCACCGCCCGAGCGCGTACTCCAGTCCGGCGCGCAGCGCCTCCACCATCGTCTGCTGGCCGTGGGTGCTGGAGATGAACGCCTCATCCTGCGCATTGGTGAGCACGCACATTTCGATCGTCAGCGTCGGGACCTCCGAGAAGATCGACCCGGTCAGCGCGCCCTGGCGCGAGCCGACGTAGGTCGCTGAATCGCCGTGAGTCCCGCGCCCCGGAAGTGTGCCCGCAAGCACTGACTTCATGCCCTCGTAGAAGGGCCCCATCATCGCCGTGCTCGCATCGATCACCGACCGGGCAGGCCCCGTGACACCGTAGCGCGTGCCCTGTCGGTCCGGCGCGTAGATCGAGAAGCCGCGACTGGGCGCCGCGTCGCAGTGCAGGCGGATCATCATGTCCGCCCCGGCCGCGTTTGCGATCTCCGCACGGCGACGGTTGGTCACATGCTCGTTCTCACTCTGCTTCGTCATCACCACCGTCGCGCCCCCGCTCTCAAGGTTCGACTTGAGATTCAGCGCGATCACCCAGTTGATGTGATTCTCCGTGACCCCGCTCGGGCCGCTGGTCCCGGCGCTGGTTTCCGACGGATGCCCCGGATCGATGCAGATGGTTCGTCCTGCCACCGCTGAAGGAAGCCGCTCGAGAGGCGCGTAGAGCGACTTGTTCTGCCCTGCGGCAAGCTCCACCGGGGCCTCCCACTTCTTGAAGCCCGGAAGATGCAGGGTGAAGAGGTAGGACTTCGCGTTCGCGGTGGCCGATCCGACCGTCACGGTGGCCGGTGTGCGCGCTTTGAAGTACCCGTTCACGTACACCTTCGCGCCCGCCGGATGCGAGGTGACCGCCACCGTGGCGTCCTCGGCGGCGCCGAGACCCGCCACGACGATGATCAGTGCGACTGCTGCGGCAATGCGCATGTACATGCCTCCAGTGCTGGGCGACAGGGACTGGTCGGCCCCGGTCGCCCTGTCAACTTCGGGTGTCATCGAGGTTGGCGCGCCGGAATCTCGTACTTCACCTTCTGGTACTGCAGGATGAAGTTTGCATTCGCTTCCTCGATGCCAGAAAGCCACGCACGCTCGTAGTTGGGGTCGGGTGTGTACCAGGGCTGCCCCGTGAAGTACGCCAGTAGGTGTTCGTTGATGAACGATCGCCCGTGCCTGGCGAAGATCTCGTTACGTGCGAGGGTCAGCCCCCAGTTGTCGAGGTCGGCGAGATCGCTGCGTTCAAGGGGTCGGTCGTCGCTCTGCGGCAGGATCTCGGTGCCGAACTCGAGGCTCCGCACCTCCTCGGCCTCCTCCGCTGTCGCGTCATCTGTATCGTGCTCCGTGGAGGCGGCCTCCGCGGCATCTGCGTCGGTCTCAATTGTCTCGGCGGGTTGTTCCACCGGGGGATTCGGGTCAGTCTCAGGCACATCGACCTCGCTGCTGGAGAGACTGTTCGGGCAACCGGTCCCTCCGAAAAGGATGGCGACACTCAAAAGCACTGCAGCACTGACTCGTTTCATGGTGGTTCTTCCTTACTTTGCGGAGTTATTGGCCCATAACGCGATGGTTGGCCTCAGGGGCGGGTGGCCGCTGAGCCGAACACGCGTGCCTGATAGTCGCGTATGAAGGCCGCGTTCGACTGCTCGGTCTGTGAGAGCCACGACTCTCTGAAATTCGACCTCGGTGAGTACCAGCCTGTGCTCTGAAAGTACGCCCGGATATGTGCGTTGTTGAAAGACCTTCCATGACGTGCGTAGATCTCATTGCGCGCGAGGGTCAACTGCCAGTTGCTCAGCCCCGCGAGGTCGCCGGTGCTGAGCCGGCGGTCATTGCTCTGAGGGAGCAACTCGCCGGAGGCCGGGCGCGACCGAGGCTGGACGGCGTCCTCGACGTAAAGGATGATGTCCTGAGCGCCGGGGGCGGTCAGGTAGACGGCGCCACCGGTGTAATCGACGGCGCGCCCGAGCGTCTCGCCGACAAAGCGCAGGGGGATATGCACCCGCCCGCGCACATTGCGCGGTGGGACGTCGAGGTAGACCTGGCTTCCGTTGACCGACGCCATCCGGTTGTTCACCCACATCGAGATGAACGTTCCCCCGCTGGAGATGTCCACCGACTGATCGTACGCGTTCCAGTCCACGGTCGCGCCGGTCAATTCGAAGACGCCTCGCACCGGAACGAGCAGTCGCCCGTTCTCCTCCACGCGGGTGATGATTGCCTCAAGGGCAGCCGAACTGACTCCAGCAGTGAGCAGCAGCAACGTCACGCACAGCGAGAGCTTCTTCATCTCTGACACCTCGCAGTTGATACGCCACGGTCTCACGGCTTCGACGGCCACCTCGAATGCGATGCATAGTTCGCACAATGGCGAACTCCCACCTCCCACCGGGTGTATCCTGAGATTGTCGGCGCCGCAGCAGCGTTCAGCAAAGAACCCGGACTCCGGGCGCCCCCGCCCGGAGAGTCGTCTCAGGCCGACGTCTGAAGCGGAAACGGCGTCCAGGCGAGGCGCCTGGACTCCAGACTCGGGGCGAGATCTCCCCGGAAAGAGATAACGCGGAGGCAGCCACCGACAGTCTGCGTTTACACCCCTCCCACCTCATCACTTGACCGTTCCGAGCGCCGAACGTTACACTCCTCCCAACAAATCTCACGCGGAGGCGAGATAGATGCGTATCGCAGTTCCCAACGAAGTGCAGGACAATGAGAACCGCGTCGGGATGACGCCCGAGGGCGCGGGCCGACTGACTGAGGCCGGGCATGAGGTGCTCGTTGAAGCGCAGGCGGGCGCGGGCGCGGGCTTCACCGACGAAGACTATCGCGAGGCCGGGGCCGAGATCGCGGCCGACGCGACCGAGGCGTGGGGCGAGGGCGAACTGGTCGTGAAGGTCAAGCAGCCCACCGAGGAGGAATGCGAGCTCTTCCGAAGAGGCGGCGCATTCTTCGGATACACACATACCGAGACCCGACCGTGGCTGACCGAGGCGTTCGTCGAGCGCTTGATGACTGCCATCTCATTCGAGCGCGTACGCCTCGATGACGGCTCCCTGCCACTGCTCGAGCCGATGAGTCGCATTGCCGGGCACATGTCGGTGCTCATCGGCGCGCAACTGCTGCAGACGATCCACGGCGGTCCGGGAGTGCTCGTGGGCAACATGCCCGGCGCCGGACCGACGGGCGTGGTGATCATCGGCGGTGGCGTCGTGGGCGAGGCGGCGGCGCGAGTAGCGATTGCCCTGAACGCCGCGGTGACGATCTTCGAACTGCGCGAGGAGCGCAGAGCGGTGCTTGCAGACGCTCTCCCCGCCGCGAGCGTGCAGCCGCCCGATGAGCCGCTCGTGGCAAGCGCGGTCGGTGGTGCCTGGCTTGTGGTCAACGGCGCCACGGTGCCTGAGGGCGCGGAGGTACACGTGGTCACGCGGGAGATGGTCCACACGATGTCCGATGGCGCCGTGATCGTCGATGTGACCGCCGACCTTGAGGGCGCGATCGAGACGTCCGTGCGCAAGACCACGCACAGCGAGCCCACCTTCGTTGAGGAGGGCGTGACGCACTACGTGGTCCCGAACATCCCCGGCGTCGTCCCTCGGACATCAACACTCTCGCTGGAGGACGCGACGCTGCCTTACACGATGGAGATCGCAAGTCTCGGCGTGGGCGGGGCGATCGCTGCGGACATCTCACTCGCGGCGGGAGTGCTCTGCCACAACGGCGATCCGGTGGCCGACGACATCGCAGACCAGGTGCGCTGAGGCAGGCGCGGGGGGATGGTATGTCGAAGGGGTCAACTACTGTCAATTCCGGATCGACGGAGGTCCTCCAATGCGCGGATTCCTGCTGGCGGCGCTGGTTGTTGGGCCCTTTTCAGGCGTGGACATCGAGCACCTGATGGATACGCCGATCCTCGGTGGCGAGCCGATCTTCGAGTACGTCGGCGAGGAGATCGCGGAGCACGGTGAAGGTCTCTCCGTCGAAGAGCACGATGGGGAGAGCGTGATCCTCACCACCGAGCGCGACTTCCATCTGACCTTCGAGCGCGAGCTTGAGCCCGGATCATACGCGCTCGTCGTGGAAGCCTCGGCGCCGAACCGAGGCTCGGATTCGTACTGGCTGGTCGTGGACGGGGAGCAGGCCCCTGCGCCGATCACCCCGCCGGTGAATGCGATGGGCGAGCGTGGCGCGGGCTTCGGCATCGATGAGGCCGGTGAGCACACCGTCGGCATCGTCCTCCGCGAGGCCCCCGGCAGCGTCATCCGGAGCATCCGGCTGCGTCGCAACGTCGTCGAGCCGCCACGTGAGCCGATGCTGCCCGAGCTTGCCGACCAGCACCCGCGCATGCTCTTCACCGCGGACGACATTCCGGCGATGCGCGAGCGGCTGCAGGATGACCGAGTGCAGGCGTTCTACGAGCCGGCAGGGGTCCTCACCAGCACGCCGCCTCCGTTCAGAGAGGGCCAGCGCAACGGCGGCGCCTTCCGGCGGCTGCCCGCCTACGCGCTCTCGCATGTGCTGGAGCCTTCGCCGGAGAAGCTCGCCGCAATCATCGAGTGGCTCGAGGTCGCCACGACCTACGAACATTGCGGCGTGGACCTCGACGCGGAGTACTTCATGGAGGGCGTTGCGCTGACGTATGACTGGCTCTACGACGAATTGCCCGAGGACCTGCGCGAGCGCGTGCGCGAGACCATCGTCAGGCAGGCCAGCGTCGTGTACGAGGCGTCCCTTGCCGGGCACACCGGCGGCGGACTGAGCTTCCAGCAGAATCACTACTGGTTCGCGCATCTCTCGCTGATACTCGCTGCCTCAGCGGTCTACGGCGAGGTGCCGGAGGCGCGCGAGTGGCTCGGCTGGGGCTGGGACCGGGTGGAGCGAATCTTCCTGACCTTCAGCCCCGACGGCGCCTTCCACGAGGGGCCCGCCTACTGGGATTTCTCAATGCCGACGCTTTACATGCTCGTGAGCCTTTACGAGGAACTCAGCGGTGTCGATGTGCCGTGGGCTGACACCGGTCTGCGCGGCCAGGCCGTCTTTCGCTTTCACCACGTCTTCCCGGGGATGCAGCAGACGGCCGCACTCGAGGACACGAGGTTCCCCAAGGGGCTCCCGCCGCGCCACCTGCTGCTGTGGGAGGCGAAGCGGTACTCCGACCCGGTGGTGCAGGACATCGCCGACCTGCTTACCGCGTCGCCGAGTAGCAGCGCGTTCAGCTTCCTCTACCTCGACGAGGATCTCGAGCCTGCCGATCCCTTCGAGGCGGTGCCGGTGGCGCAGTACTACTTCGACGTCGAGACGGCGTTCGCGCGCACCTCGTGGGACGATGACGCGACCTGGGCGGCACTGGTCAGTCGGCCGCTTGGCGGCCACCTGTGGGCGGAGCTTTGCGACGTCTACGGCGTCGGCGGGACCGGGCACAATCACCCCGAGCAGGGGCACTTCATGCTCTTCGGGCGCGGGGAAGTCCTTGTACACGATCCGGGGTACACGTACGAGAAGTTGACGCGCAATCACAACACGATCCTCGTGGACGGAGAAGGGCAGTTCGGCGACGGCGAGATGTGGCCGTCACCGAAGCCCGGCCGCGCGAGGATCACCGGCTTCGCCAGCGAGGCCGGCGTGACGATCGTCGCCGCGGATCCGTCCTCGGCATATCCCGAGGAGCTTGGTCTGACGCGCTTCGATCGCACCTTCGTGCTCGCGGGGCCCGATCTCGCGGTTGTGCACGATCGTATTGAGGCCGATCAGCCCCGGATGTTCTCGTGGCTTTTGCATCACGTCGGCGAGGTGGAGGCGGCGGGGGACGCGTGGCGCATTACGCGCAACGGAGCGCAGCTTTCGGTCGCGCCCCTGCAGCCTGATGCATTCAACGCGGAGGCCACGCGCTACCTGCCGAACTACGTTCACACGACCCGCGATCTCACTCCCGACGAGGACGCCGAGATCGGGCTGCTTGAACTGAAGACCGCGCCGGTCGCGGAGGCGACCTTCCTCGTGCCGCTGCTGATTGGCGACGCGGGCGATGAGGTGCCGGAGGTCCAGCAGTTGGGCGACGAGAGCTTCGACGCGGTGCGCGTGGGGGAGACCCTCGTGGCGTTCAACCGCGGCGTGGGGGAGATGGCCGTGCCCGCGCCGTGGGGCGAGACGGTCACCACCGACGCCCGGGCGATCGTGCTGGTGGTTCGCGACGGCGAGCGTCTCGTGGTTGAGTTGCCTGGCGATCAGCCACAGCCGGCGGCAACGATCGAGCAGTGATGCAAGCGACGTGGACGGTGGAGGAGGACCAGAGTTGAGGACAGTCATCGCGATCGGCGCCGTGTTGCTTTCGGTGTGCTGCGCGGCTCAGCCTGAGGCCACGCTGGACGACTGGGAAGTCGTCTACGAGGCGCATGTGCTGCCCGCGGATGCCGGATGGGGCGGCGGTGATTCGGAGAATACGCTGGTGGAACTGACCGACGAGGGCCTGCGCATCGTCGATGAGGGCACGGAGCGCGGGGAACTGCGCTTCTTCCAGCGGAACTGGCCGGCGCGCCCGGAGCGCGGTGGCGAGGTCGAGGTGACGATGCGCGCGGTGCACTGCGACGGTCGTTCCGCCAACTCGGTGTTGATCGCCGACGGCGTCCATGAGGAGTGCGTGACGTTCTACCCTGACCGCGTGGAGTTGAACAACTCCGGGCTTACGCATGAGATGGACACGACCGACGCGTTTCACACCTACCGGATTCGAATCTCGGGCATCTCGATCCAACTCTGGGTTGACGATGCGCTCGCGATCGACGGCATGGGCGCCTTCACCCACGAGGCACACAGTGGCCGGCAGCTTGTCGGCTTCGGCTCGATTTCAAGCCGTCAGACCGGCGAGGGGTACTGGAAGCGCCTCCGTCTGACCTCGTGGCGCGAACCGGTGGAGTTGTGGCCCGATGCCGAGCACGTGGAGATCTACCGGGAGAAGGGCGTCTACGCCTGCTTCCCGTCGCTGCAACTGCTGGAGGACGGGCGTCTTTACACCAGTTTCGGCACACGCGTGCGCCGCTCGCATATTGACAACACCGGCGGCTCGGCGCGCGCCATCTCCGCCGACGGCGGGTACACCTGGGAGTTGACGGAAGAGACCTTCACGCCCACCCGGCGCGTTCGCGAGGATGGCGCTATCATTACGCCTCACGCGCGTGGCTGGGTGCGCGTGCCCGAGGAGCAGCTTCCTGAGATCAAGGAGGCCGGGCGGAAGTGGCGGCATGTCCGGGAGGGAGTCGTCGCGTACCTCGGCGACCCGCGCGTGCGCATCGAGCACCCGGACAAAGAGGATGAGTTGATAGAGTTCGACTCTCCGGTCCCCGGTGGCACCATGGGCTTTCACATGGCGAGTTCCTTTTTGCGCAGCGGCGATCTGTGGATGACCGCCGTCTACTCGTTCCTCGGTCATGAGCAGCCCAACGGCGTCTGGGCGATCCGCTCGGGGGATAACGGCGAGACGTGGGACGTGGTGGAGGTCGCGCGCCCGCTCGGCGACAGAATCAGCTTCGGTGAGTCGGCGCTGTGTGAGAATGGTCTTGGCGAGGT
>JBNJEK010000219.1:0-7663 GCA_051745855.1 Armatimonadota bacterium | reverse complement strand
CAACATCTACAACTACATGTCCCCCAGCCTCCTCGAAGCCTGCCGGGCCGCCGACCTGCCGATCGTCATGCGCGTGCCCGACTACAACCTGATATGTCCGGAACTGCACTTCCTGCGCCACGGTGAGGTCTGTACCGAATGCCTTCGAGGCGGCCCGTGGCGCGCGCTGAGGCATCGATGCCTCAAGGGCTCGCTCGCCGCCACCGCCGCGCGCGTCGCCTCCATGTACGTGCATGACTGGCTCGGCGTTTACGACAGCGTCGATCTGTTCATCACACCCTCCAGCTTCATGCGCTTGACGCTCATCGAGGCCGGCTATCCGCCCAACAGGATCGTGCATATACCCAGCTTCTTCGCCGGACAGATAGCCGGCCCCAACGGGCATGACGAGGGTGACTACGTCCTCTACTTCGGCCGTGTCGCCCCCGAGAAGGGCATCGACACGCTCATCCGCGCCCTCTCCCTGCTCGATCGCCCGCCGCGGCTGCTTATCGCCGGCGGAACCGTCGACGACACGCAGCAGCAGTTGACCGAACTGGCGCGGCGGCTCGGTCTCGATTGCGTCGAGTTTCTCGGCCATCTCGATCGCGAAACCCTCGATGACTTCATCAGCCGCTGCATGTTCACCGTGGTCCCTTCGCGGTGGTATGACAACTGCCCGATGGCCATCCTCGAGAGCTTCGCACACGGCAAGCCGGTGGTCGCCAGCGAGATCGGCGGCATTCCCGAGCAGGTCGAGGGCGGCTGTGGCGCGCTCTTTGCGCCCGACGATCCGGAGGCCCTCGCGGCCGCCATGGCGCCACTGCTTGAGAGCGCCGAACTGCGCAAGTCGATGGGCAGCGCCGCGCTCCGACGACTGGACGAAGGCTTTTCGGTCACCGGACACTGTGACAGGCTTCTCGCGGTCTTCGAGGACCTGATCGCATGAGCGCGCCAGCGGCCGGGAGCGTGCTCGATGTCGTCATCGGCGCGGACTGTGATCCTGATCGCCCGGCGTACGGCGGCGCCAGGTATGACAGCAGGCAGGCGCCCACGTGGCGGGGTGTCGAGGAGGGCGTCCCGCGTCTGCGTGAGATCGCCGACGGTGTGGTCGATGATTTCGGCAACTCGGCCAGGATCACGTGGTGCATCCGCTCGGACCTGCAGATGCGCGAGATCTACGGCGACTGCGCCTGGCCGGCTGAGAGGTTTGCGGACCTCTGGAGAGACCTGCAGGCCGCGGGTGACGAACTGGCGTGGCATCCGCATGTGTGGCGCTGGGATGAGCAGGCGGGATGCTGGTATCAGGAGACCGGCGATGCGGACTGGATCGCGGAGTGTTTTGAGGCAGGACACGCCGATCTGACACGAAAGATCGGCCGCCCGCCCGCTACGAGCCGGACGGGCTGGGAGTTCCACAACAATCTCACGATGGACGAGATACGCAGGCTCGGCCTCCGGGTGGACTTCTCCGCGATCCCCGGACGGCACACCTCGGGCTGCTCCGACCGCTGGGGCAGCAGGTTCAACTGCCACGTGGACTGGCGCGGGACCCCGGAAGAGCCCTACGTGCCCTCACCTGCCGACTACCGACTCCCGGCTGAGGGTGGCGGCCGCGGTGGCCCGTGGGAGTTGCCGATGTCGGTGCTGCACTCGGACCTGCTGCGCCTGGCGCGAGTCGCCCGGAAAGCCTGTGCGGGACGCCGGGGAGCCATCGGCGAGATGCTGACGGGCCGATCGTCACAGGTGCCTTCGGCAGGCGGCAACAAGCTCTACATCACGATGCCTCCGGTCCTGTTTTCGCGGCTTGTCGTGCAGCAGCTACGGCGGGCGCGCACGACCGGGTGGGCGTCGCTGGTCACGGCGATGCACCCCGACGAGATGTGCGCGACCGGATGCAGGCTCACCGCGCTGCATCATCCCGGGCATGTTGAGGCGAATCTCAAGAATCTCGTGCGACACGCACGGCGGTCGGGTGTCAGGCTCCGGTTCACGACGCCGGCGAAGATCACTGACCTCGCGACCCGTCTGCGGTTGGCCGACGGACTGGAGGCGCAACTGCCATGAACGCTGCAGATGTGTCCGCGGCGGGTGCGGATGCGGGGAGGATATGCTTCATCCACACCAGTCCGGCCATGCTTCACCTGCTTACCGGCGACGGGCCGGATGCGATGGGCGGGGCCGAGCTGCAGATGTACCTTCTGGGCCGCGAGATGCGCAGGAGGGGCTGGAGCGTCTCCTACCTCGTGGGCGACTACGGGCAGGGCAACTCCATCTGCACGGATGAGGGCCTGCAGGTCGAAGTGGCATACGAGGCGGGGCAGCAGGGCGCGTTATCCGGCACCACAAGGGCGCTGTGCCGCTTCTGGCAGGCGCTGGCCAGTGTGGATGCCGATGTCTACGTTACGCGCGGCCTGACGGCTCAGACCGGCGTGGTGGCCGCATTCGCAAGATCGCGGCGCAGGCACTCAATCTTCTGGTTCGGCAAGAACGCGGATGCGATCTATGCCGTCCCTCGCCTGTCCGATCTGCCGTTTCACGAACGGGTGCCGGCCTGGTACGGGATGCGCAATGCCAGTGCGGTGGTCTGCCAGACGGAGCACCAGCTTGACCTGCTCCGCGAGCACGTGGGCCGCGAGGGGGTGCTGATTCGCAACGTGACACCGTGGCATGACGCAGACCGCTCGCGCGGAGCGGGCGGGCCGGTTCTGTGGGTGGGCTCGATCCAGCCGAAGAAGCGGCCTGAGATACTGCTCGAAGTCGCTGCCGCCATGCCCGATGTCGAGTTCATCATCGCCGGCGGCAGGATGCGTGGACATGAATCCCTGCACGAGCGCGTTGTATGCCGGGCCGCGCAACTGCCGAACGTGCGTTTCCCGGGTTTCGTGCCACACGACGAGATCCGGGAGTACTTCGACGCGGCCGACCTGCTCGTCAGCACCTCGGACGGCAGTCAGGAGGGCTTCCCGAACGTCTTCCTGCAGGCGTGGAGTGTGGGTATGCCTGTCGTGGCGACATGCGACCCTGACGATATCATTGAGGCGAATCGACTCGGCCGCGTGTGCGAATCCACCTCCGAGCTTATCCGCGCCATCCGCGCATTCAAAGGCCGCCCCGATCTTCGCGAGACCTGCGCCACCCGCGCCCGGGCGTACGTCGCCGAGCATCACTCACCCGAACGCGTCGGGCGGCATCTGAACTGTCTTCTGACTCAACTGGTCGCCATCGACGCCCCGGCCCGCACGGTCACAGAGCGCGTAAACCTGTGAGTGCGGCCGTGACGTGGGAGCCGACATCCGGAGGGACGCGCTGATGTTCGGAGTCATCGCCGAAACCGACGTCGAAGCGCGCGCCACCGTCGAGGCAGCCCGCGCGGCGGTCGATCAGCCGCACGAGGCCGTCTTCGTTCAGTCACCCGGCGCCACGCTGGGACTGCTGATCGACACAGCGACCGGCGCGCGCGAAGCATTCCACCACGGCTCAGGCCGTGATTGCGCCGCCATCGCCGGCGCGATCACCACCAACGGTCGCCCGCCCGAAGGCACGGAAGCCGCCGCGACACTGCTGCGGATGGCGAATGATGACGCCCTCGACCGCGCGCATGACCTCTCCGGCCTCTTCGCCGCGGCGATCTGGCAGGGCGAGTCCGGGCGTCTCACCCTCCTGTCCGACTGGATCGGCGGCATCCACCAGCTCTTCCATGCGCGCACGCCGGCCGGCTTCATATTCGGCACCGATGCGCACAGCATGCTCGCGAGCGGCGCGTGGGGTGGAAAGGTGGACGACTGTGCCCTCGGGCAGTACCTCGACTTCGGTCACAGCCTGCCGCCGGGCACTCTCTTTGAGGGCATCCTCAAACTGCCCGCCGGATGCCAACTGAGCTACCATGCCGGAGAGGTGCAGGTCCGCAGGACCTTCCAACCGAGTTCTTCGCGCGACGGCGAGACTGGCGACGCGGCCGGGCGCCTCCGGGACGCACACCGCGAGGCGGTCGCGCGCTGCATGCGCTCATCAGGTGAGGTCGGCGCGTTTCTCAGCGGTGGCCTCGACTCGAGCCTCAACGTGGCGGCGATGAGCGAACTGAGTGATGCCCCGGTGCGGACCTTCTCCGTCGCCTATCCAGGCGAGGAGATCGACGAGTCGCGCTACGCCCGCCTGGTGGCCGATCGCTTCAACACCGAGCATCACGAGCTTCCGCTGGAGAGCGCGGGGGTCCTCGATGAGCTCCCGGAGATGGTCTGGGCGCTCGAAGAGCCTGCGATGGACTACTCGTTCATACCGACCTTCAATCTTGCCCGCTTCGCCCGCAAGCATGTTCCGGCGGTCATCAGCGGCGACGGTCCCGACCACCTCTTCGGCAGGCACTATCCGGTGGCGCTCATACGCGGCACACTCGGGCGCGTGCCGGGCGTGCGAGCCATTGCGGCGGCGGTGACCGGCGGCGAACGGCGCGGCAGGCTCTGGCGCAGGCTGCGCGGCTCCCCGGGCGGGCGACATCTCTGGAAGGCGCTGCAGTCGGTCGGCTGCGATCCGCTGCAGGCCTACCTCTCTATCTACCGGGAGATCGCCTGCCGCGGTCTGCTTCCCGAGCGCGCAGACTGCCTGCTGTGCGACCAGGCACGAGCGGATGTCGGTGGCGGCGAGATCGATCCGCTCATGGCCGGGATCGCAGACGCGGTCGGCGGCGAGTTCGACCGCATCATCGCACTCGACCTCAACATCGACGGGTCGTGCGGCGTCTTCGCCAAGGTTGGCAAGATGGCGGCCCATCACGATCTCGCCGTCCATGAGCCCTACCTTGATGCCCGGGTCCGCGATCTCATCGACGCGCTCCCGGCGCATCTCAAGGCCCGTGGCTCTGTGCTCGATCTCCCCGGCAAAAGGCTGCGCCGGAAGGTGCTGCTCTATGAGGCCGCGCGCGGCGCGCTCCCTCAGGAGGTCCTCGACAAGCCAAAGCAGGGCTTTCGGGCGCCGATTGCGGACTGGCTCCGCGAGTGGCTGGAGGGGCGTGACGCCGAGCAACTGCTCCCGGCGCTGACCGGAGAGATCGCGCTGCTCGACATCGCGCGGGTCAATGCGCTGCTGGACGAGCATCTGCGGGGTGAGCGCAATCACGAGACCCTGATCATGATGCTGATCACCCTCGACCTGTGGTACGCCGTCTTCGTGCTGGGGAAGGCCCGCAAGCCGGACTGGCGCTGGAGTGAGTGGATCGAGCGGTAGCAGCGGCCCGTGTCCCTGGAGCGAGGTCAATTGTGCCTGCAGCAGCGTCCTCGAGAATCGCCCCGTTGATCCGCCCGGCGCGATCAGAGGTACAGAGATCGGGCCGCGGCCGAGTGTCTGTGGCCGCGGCCCGATTTGCATGCCTTCGCTCGGCATTGACGACAGCGGATGGCAGTCAACGACGTGCGTCCGAGCTTGTGTCAGTCCTCCCGGCGTCGGCGAGCGGCCAGCGCGACCGGAATGCCGAGCGCAAGAAGCACAGCGCTGACAGGTTCCGGCGTGTGGTTGACCCACTCGCTCTGATCCCCGTCCGAGTCAGTCCACTGAACGTGGATGCCAGAGTAGATCTCGTTCGTCGGTTCCAGGTACCAGTCGGGCAGCGGGTTGTCGAACGTCGTCTTGAAGTACCCGATGCTCTCGCCGACAAACACGGCGTCCGAGCCGGCTGGGTCGCTCGTTGGGTTGTCGGCAAGCCAGGCCGCGGTGTTTCCCTTCACCGGGGCATTCGGATTCGGGAAGGACCACGACACATTCGTATTGGACCCTCTGGCCGCGACCGGATCGTAGATGGTGTCGGCCTCTTCCTGCCCTGTCAACGGGAGCGCCTCATCAGGCAGATAGTAGAGCGCGAATGCCCGCATCCGCTCGTTCTCCGCCCCGGTGTCAATCCCGTTGAATGTGACCATCCACGTGTAGGTGTACAGCGGTGTTTCTTCGTCGTACGTGATATCGTAGGCCCCACCGTAGGCGATTGTCGCGTGCCATGGCGCCACCTGCGCATGCGCAGCTACCGCTCCGAGCAGCACAATCGCTACGGTAAATGCGGTCAAGAGCCTGAGTTTCATCTCGCATCCCTTCTTTCCTGCTGCAAACGTCTCCGCTGTCGTGTCATACGCCCTGCGTCGCCCCAACTGAGCATCCACCGGGCGCAGGAACTCAAGCATGCACCCTACGTTAGACTGATAGTCACGCACGTCACCTCACACTCATCTCACAACTGAGTGAGAGGATCCTGCGCCAATGAACTGTCGGGTTGCGAGAACACCATGAAGAAAGCGACTGAACTCAGCGAACGCCGCACCGGCCTCCGCCGATCCCCTGCCGCAACAGTGACTGGCGCCCTGCGCCACCACGCCCGCGCTCTGTGGTGGATCGGAGCGGGGCTCCCGCCGCTGGTGGCCGTGGGTCTGCTGCTGGTAGAGCCGATGCATCCCCCGGCCGTCGCAAGCACATTCGACCTGTCGAGGCGGCTCTACCACATCTCGGCGGCACTGACGGTCGTCGTCGGCGTGCTGATGGTCATCGCGACGACCCGCCGCCTCGGAAACCAACTGCGGCGCGTCTCGCGCAATCGCACGAGCAGTCAGCGCGACAGACTGCGAAGTGCAAGGGAGGCACGCCTGCGGGCGGCCTGGATGTTGCTCGTGGGAACCCTTCTTATTGCAGTCGGACTTGTGCTCTTAATCGTGCCCGAAGAGGTGCTGTCATGAGACTGTCGAATAGTCCCATCACGGCGGGAGCGGCAGCCGTTGAACTCGCCATACTGATGGTGGCGCGCATGCTCCGAATCCCGGCGCAGCCACGAATTCGTCGGGGATTGGCCTTGACGCGATCCACATCAATACATATAATTGTTGCGCAGTTCGTACGCAAAAGCACTTTCTGACAATGTTTGGCCGCGGTAACGGCCGATTGTTTTTCGCATTGCTGCCAGTCATCTAATCACGCTATTCGCCGCCGCCACCTGACTCCGATAATCGTCGCAGCCGGAGGTTGGGCAGCATGCCGTTACGACAGACATGCATCGCCATCATAGCGCTGTACGCTCTGACCGGGGGAACGCCGCTCTTCGCCGACGCCGACGCCGATGGCATGCAGCAACCCACCCCCGAGCCTGCCGCGACCGCGCAGGCCGCTCCACCACTTTCCGGCGCCCCCCTGCAGCCTGGCGACGTGCTTGCTATCGAGGTAGTCGACGAGCCGGATCTGAGCGGGACCTACTACGTTCAGCCCGAGGGCAACATCGAACTGCCGATGATCGGCGCGGTGCCGGCGCTTGGCCGGACGATCAGCGAACTGACCGCCGACCTCACCACCAGGCTCAAGCGCTACGTCCTCAACCCGAGAGTCTCCATCATCCAGATCGGCGGGGCCGCGCGGGCGGTGTCGATCCTCGGCTCGGTCAATGCGCCAGGCAGCTACGATCTGCGACTTTATCCCAGCCTCCTGTCACTGCTCTCGGCCGCCGGCGGGCCGACGCGAGAGGCCGACCTTGATCGTACCACGCTGATTCGAGGCGACGAGCCCGCACTCGTCGCTGCGCCTGACGCCGACGGCACCGGACGGGTGCTCCCCCGCGATGCGAAGCTGGAGGCCGGCGACACCGTCTTCATCCCGTCGATCACCGAGCGGTCCGTCAGGGTGGTGGGCGCGGTCGCCCATCCAGGTCTGGCGCCGCTTG
>JBNJEK010000218.1:0-7726 GCA_051745855.1 Armatimonadota bacterium | reverse complement strand
GCGCTGGCGCAGGCGGACGTGGGAGTGGCGATCGGCGCGGGGACGGACGTGGCGATCGAGACCGCGGACGTGGTGCTGGTGAAGAGCAACCCGCAGGCGGTCGTGGACATGCTGGGGCTCTCGAAGGCAACGTGGCGGAAGATGGTGCAGAACCTGTGGTGGGCGACCGGTTACAACGTGTTCGCGATCCCGCTCGCGGCCGGTGTGCTGGCCGGGTGGGGGATCATCCTCCCACCCGCGGTGGGCGCCATCATCATGTCCGCCAGCACCGTCATCGTGGCGATCAACGCGCGCCTGCTGCGGATGCCGGAGTAGACGAGGATCGGACGCCATCCTGGCAGGAGCATTACTGCGCCCCCGAAGCCTTCAATACGGGCGATCCAGCCCCATCAACTGACCAATCTCGTGGCGGAAGACGTACGAGGAGGAGAGACGAATGAAGCGGATGACAGTGGCGGTTCTTGTAATGACGATGATCTTCACAGGCGTGGCCTGGACCCAACAGGACGAGCACCAGCAGCATCACCCCGCCCAACAGGCGGATGACGCGGAGGCCCCCGGCATGATGGGCGGCGGTATGATGCAGGGCGGCGGCATGATGATGGGCATGATGAATGCTCCCGACGTGGCGTCGTGGGACGGCAACGTCTACATGATCAGCGGGATGAAGCTTGAGAAACTCAACTCCAGCATGGAAGTCGTCGAGACGGTGGAATTCGAGCAGATGCCCGGCATGATGGAAGGCGGCATGATGCAGGGCGGCATGATGGGCGGCCCGATGATGCAGCAGGGCCAGCAGGACGATGACACGCAGCAGCGCCCCATGATGCGGCATCGCCAGGGAGATCAAGATGGCGGCATGATGGGCGGTGGGATGATGCAGCAGGGCGGCATGATGGGCGAGGGCATGATGCAGCGGATGCACATGATGCACCGCGCCCGCGCCATGTCGAACTCGGCCATCACCGCGGATGCGCAGGGCGTCTACGTCCTCCGTGGCCCCACGATGACCGCCTACGATCACGACCTCAACGAACTCCGCAGCAGCGATGTCATGGATATGCCCGAGGATGCCGCGATGTGCCCCATGTGCAAAAAGATGATGGAGAAGATGCAACAGGATGGCGGCATGATGCAGGGCGGCGGTATGATGCAGGATGGCGGCATGATGGGTGGCATGCGGCCGGGCGGCATGATGATGGGACAGCAGTGGGGCGAGACGGAGGAACGCTCTGTCCCCGGTGGCATGGTCCACCTCTCCCCGCCCGCGCAGCCTCGTGTCGGGCAGATACCCTTCCGCGTCCATGTGCTTGGCGCCGACCAGCAGACCGACACCTCTGCCTCGGTGAGCGGCTTTATCTACCCGCAGAATCAGCCGGAGCGGGGTAAGGCCGTCGATTTCAGCGCCGGCCCTCGCGGTCACATGATGGGATCGGTGCACCTGCAGACCCCCGGCGAGTACGAGCTTGCGGTGCGTGTCAACCGCCCCGGACAGGAGAGCACGGTGGTTTACTACGACGTGACTGTCGGCCAGTAAAAGCAGCGGACCCCAGGCCCCGGCGGTGGATGCATAGACCGCCGGGGCATTACATTTGAGTTCGAGCAGATCGAAGGTGCGAGGAGGCGGCGAGGATGAAACGCAGAGAGTTCATACGATCGGCCGCCCTCGGAGCGGCTGGATTATCGGCGCTCAGCGGCTGCCGCGCGGATCCCGCGACAGGCACCGAGCAGGAGCGACAGATCGCGCAGACCGGCACTGCGGCCGCCGGAGGACCGGCCGGCCGCCCCCGGATGACCGGCGACACCGTCGAGGTCGATCTGACTGCCCGCGAGGCTCCGGTCGATCTTGGTGACGGTGAGCGCTTCAGTGCCTACGTGTACAATGATGCTGCGGGCGGCCCGGAGATACGCGTGTCCGAAGGCGACACCCTCCGCATCACTCTGCAGAATCAGCTCCCCGACAACACCACCATCCACTGGCACGGCGTCCCGGTCCCGAACCCGATGGACGGCGTTCCGGAGATCACCCAGGACCCGGTCGCCTCGGGTGACAGCTTCGTCTATGAGTTCCCCGCATGGCCCGCGGGCACGTACGTCTACCACTCCCACGTCGGCTATCAGCTTGATCAGGGCCTGCACGCGCCTCTCATCATCGAGGACCCGGACGATCCGGGCGTGGATGAGGAGTTCGTGCTGGTCATCTCCGACTGGGCAACCGTCGATGGCGCCGGGCCTGCCGCGTCCGAGGCGGGCCGGAATCAGCAGCGCGGCGGGATGATGGGCGGTCGGGGCATGGGAGGCCGCGGCGGTGGTATGATGGGTGGCGGGGAAGGCACGATGGGCGGTCGCGGCGGCGGTATGATGGGAGGCCGCGGCGGCGGCATGATGGGCCCGCGCATGGGTCGCGGACAGGTCCCTGAGGGCGAGGACGTGCCGCTCCTGGAACCGGTCTACGACCAGTACGCGGTGAACGGTCGGCTTCCCTCGCAGGCGAATGTGATGCAGGTGTCACGCGGTGACCGCGCGCGGCTGCGGCTGATCAACGCCTCATCGTCCTCAGTCTACCAACTGCGCCTGACCGGACACGAGGTCAGAGTCACCCGAGCCGACGGACGCCCGGTGGAGCCGGTCGAGGTCGGCGGCCTGCGCATCGGCATGGGTGAGCGCTACGATGTCGAGTTCGTTGCTGACAACCCCGGGCGCTGGCAACTGCTGGCGTGGCCGGACACCACCGATGCCGATCCGATCCACCTGCGCACGCTCCGCTATCGGGGCACGCAGAGCACCGGGTTCTCCGGCGACACCGCCGGCGACATCCGCATGCTCGGCTACGATGACCTGCGAGCGGTTGAGGAGGATGATCTGCCGAGAGTCGGCGGCCGCGTGGACCGCACGATCCGCATGGTGCTTTCGGGCGGCATGATGGGGTCGCGCTACTGGACGATCAACGGGCAGATCTACCCGGACAGCGACGACGCAACCATCCAAGAAGGAGAGCGGGTGCGCATCGAGTACTCGAATCGGTCGATGATGCCGCATCCGATGCACCTGCATGGACATTTCTTCGAATTGGACATGCCCGGTCGTCCACGCAAAGACACGGTGATCGTTGAGGCGCACATGGGCTTCATGGCGCTGGAGTTCGTCGCCGACAATCCCGGCGACTGGTTCCATCACTGTCACAACCTCTACCACCTGATGGGCGGGATGGCGAACGTCGTGCAGTACGCCTGAGATAGCAGACACGGGCGGCGGCAGGGAAGCGGCGCATACACGGCGAAACGCGCTTGTGCCATGAGACAGCGCTTCCGGCATATCGCTCGCTGGCTGCTCACGCCCTGGGGCGCGACGGTGCTCATCATGATCGCGTGGTTCGCGCTCTCCATCCCGGACCTGCGCCACGGGACCATGGGCGGCCCCGACATGAACGTGATCGTCGAGCGGCTCGAGGAGGATCACTCGGCCGCCGCAGTATTGTCGTGGTTCACCGGCCCGTGGGTGCAAAGCGACGACTACTACCGCCCCCTCGTCAGCGTCCTGCACTGGGCGGACTTCATGCTCTGGGGTGATGACGGCTGGGGTTTCGGCCTGACGAACGCGCTGATCATCGCCGCCACCTTCCCCGCGCTTACATGGCTCTGCGCGGAGGGGTTCGGCTACCCGTGGGCGGGGCCCGTGGCGGCCGCGGCGCTGACCCGATTCGAACCTGCCGCCGACATGATACACTGGCCCGCGTGGCGCACCGACGCCCTCTGCGGGCTCTTCCTTTTGCTGGCGACCGCCGCCGCGCTTGTGTGGCTGCGGGAGGGGCGCCGGCGAAGCCTCTTCGTCGCGCTGGCGATGCTTCTGCTCGCGCTGCTGTCGAAGGAGACCGCGCTGGTCTGGTCGGCATTCGCGGCGTTGATGGTGCTGCTGATGGCCCGCAATCGCCGTGGGCTTATCCTGCTGGGCGCCGCCTTCGCGCTCACCGGTGCCTTCTGGCTGATGCGCATCAGCCTGCTGGACCACCCGCTGCTTGGCCAGGTACCTCAGCATGTCAACTTCAGCACGCAGAGGCAATTGCAGTGCCTGCTGCACATCGCGTTCGAGCCGGTCTACGGAGACATCACCGCGACCTATCCGTCGTTCGCCGGTCAGTCGATGTGGTGGGCGGTGGCCGATCTCTGGCACGCGGTGGCGCGAGACGCGATGTTCATCGCCGCGAACGCGCTCATTGCGGTGGCGAGTCTGAAGCTGCTGGGGGTTCTCTGGTCGTGGCGGATTATCACCTACCTGCCATCACTGCCCTTCGCCGGGCTGTGGGACTTTTACTACTACATCCCGACCCTCGGCACCGCCCTGCTCTACGCCGTGGCGGCCGTGGTGCTCTTGCAGCTCGCTGAACCTCGCGTCCGGCAGTGGCGCGGGGAGCGATCCGACAACGATGACCCATCGGAGGAAAACTGACATGCGAGACGATCTCGACCTTCACATCCACACCGCGCACGTGGGCTGCGCCAACGAGACGATGTCCCTCCCGGCGCTGCTTGCGCGTTGCGAAGAGCTTGGGCGCACACAGATCGCCATCACCGATCACCTCAACGGCCCCCAGCACCTCGAGCCGCAGAGCGCCATCCACGAGGAACTGCCTGGCTACGATGGACCGCCTGACATCACCTGGGGCGTCGAGGGCACCATTGCCGACGCCGAGACCGGCGCGCTGACCGTCACCGCCGAGCACGTCGGCCGCTTCGGCTACGACTTCGTCATCGCAGGCCCGCACGGGCGCTACGACGAGACCGACCCGGATGCGATCGTCGCGACGAATCACCGCCTGATGCTGGCGACGGTGCGCAACCCGATCGTGGACGCGCTCGTCCACCCGTGGTGGTTCAGCCGCAGGGAGTGGGAGACCGGCACGATGACATGGTTCGAGGACATGAGCCGCATCCCGCAGTCGCACGTCGAGGAGCTTGCGGAGGCGTGCGTGGAGACGGGCACGTCGGTGGAGATGAACGGAGGCGCGATCATCCACCACGCCCACCTGACCGATCGCTTCCTCGATGACTACCGCGAGTACATGGCGGCGCTGTGTGAGCGCGGGGTGACGTTCACGGTCTGCTCGGACGCGCATGACATTTCGGCGCTGGATCGCGCGACCGACGCGGCCCGGTTCCTCGCCGACGCCGGTGTGCCCGACGATCGGATCGCGGTGCCGCCGGTCACCGAGTTCTGAGGGCGCCCGCCGTCGCCGTTGTGGAGAGGCCGGAGAGGATGGGGCCTGCCGTTTGGCCCCATCCGACGCCGGTGACTCCGCCTGCGCCCGGCCGTGCCGCCGTCGTCGTTGGCCGTGGCTGTACACGCGGAAGCCCGCCCCTTCACAGGGCGGGCCATCATGATCGCCAGACGGCCTCCGCTCAGCCGCCGTTGCGCGAGAATTCCTTGACGATATGCTGGATGCCGGCCTTAAGCTCGTCGTTCGTTATTCTCCCGCCGAGGAACTCATTCTGCAGAAGCTTGTTCATCTCGCTGAACATTTCGCTGCGCGATTTGCCCTCCTGCATCCAGATGTCGATGGTCTTCTTGAGCGCCGCCATGCGCTTCTCCGGAATCCTGTTCGCATGCCGCTCGACCATCTCAACGACCTCGTGAGGATCATCGGACACCACCGTCCCGTCGAGGTCATCGCTGAGATAGCTGAACGTCTGCTCCTCGGTGTCGTAAACGATGTTGATCTGCGTGGTCGAGCCCCCGGGCGTCTCGTACACCACGGCAGCATTCGTGATATCCCCGTTGTCCCGCGAGATCTCACTACGCAAGTTGCCGAAGCGAATCCTTTTCTCCGCGGGATGCGTTCGGGAGTGGATAAGCTCCTCGAGTTCCTCCACGAATGTCTCCTGCAGATCCCGCCCGTCTCCGGCCACGAAAGCTACCTCCGCCATGGAAATGATGCCTCTTCCATTCTACCAAATACGTGCAGGCCGGGCAAATCTGACAACCCTGTCTGTGCCCCGCGCCTGAACTGACGCACACATACTCATTCTACTGCATTAACCTCGGGCTTGTCCACAAAAACTTAAGCGCCATCTGCATTAACAGGGAACAGCCGCCGCGAGTTCCGGCGGCCGCATCCCCCAACTGTCGGAACGTAGCGCCTGCCTGTGGAGCAGAAGACATATTCGCCCTGTGCGCATCCCCCTCCTTCTCTGCCTATGCATTACGCACAAATCGGGAGAGGTGCTGTTGCCGTCGGAGGGGCCGGCCCGAAGGGCTGAGGGGGGGCACGCGAATGTCGTGTATTCGAGTGCCCCCCGCTCAGTCGCCTGACCGGCCCGTTGTTCTTGCCGATTCTGCAATCGGTGGCGCATCCAGGAAGCCTGAATGGTATCAGACCGGATGACACAACGGCGGGCCGGCGAGTTCGCTTGCGAACTCCCGGCGACTGATCCCGCCCAAACGGCAGGCGGGATCACTGCTCGCGCCGCTAAACGACGACCCACTCGCTCCGCTCGGGGTTGGGACGCGAGCGGCGGCCCCTCCGGACGACAGACGGCTCTACGTCCCCCATCCGGAGATGTGCGTAATGCATAGCCTTCTTTGCAAGGGGGTCTACTCGAAGCGCACCACATCCCCGGAAGCGGCGCTGCGCAACGCCGCATCGATGATCGCGATCATCGCCCGCGTCTGCCACAGCGGCACCGCGAGGTCCTCGCCCTCGGTCAGATGCGCGTGGATGTTCCGGTAGTACGCGTCCCAGTCGCGCTCGAACTGCTCGGCGGGCTGCTCGACCATCTCGTCACCCTCGCCCGTCGCGATCGTGCCGTCGCGGTATGCGCCGTCACGGCCCACCAGCAGCGTCCCGCCGATCCCCAGTCGCGCGATCGTCGTCGTCTCCACCTGCGAGGTGACGCCGTTTTCGAAGCGGATGATTACCAGGCACTGGTCGTCCACCTCGTCCGTCCACACATGCCCCTGGAGGTCGGCGTAGACGTCGCGCACCTCCGGGTAGTCGAGAAGCTGCAGAAGCTGGTCGATCCGGTGTGGGCCGAAGTCGTAGAGCAGGCCGCCCCCGAATGCCTTCTCCGCTCGCCACTGCGGCCGGAAGGCCTCGACGCCGTACGTCCGCATGATCGCGGAGTAGCTCATCGAGATCTGCTTGGTGAAGAACATCTCGCCGAGCACCCCGCTGCGCGCGGTGTGCAGCGCCGAGAGGTGGTCGGCATCCCAGCGACGGTTCTGATACGCCGACATCATCTTCCCGGAGCGGTCGGCCGCGGCGACGATGTCGTCACACTCCGCGAGGTCCATGCACAGCGGCTTTTCGCAGACGCAGTGTTTCCCGGCCTCCAGCGCCATCACCACGTGGTCACGGTGCATCGACGAGGGTGTGGCGACCGCGACGAGGTCGAGGTCGTCGCGGGCGAGCATCTCCTCGTAGTCGGCGTGCGTCTCCACGCCGAACTTCTCTGCGGCTTCCGCCCTGCGCTCCTCGGAGGGGTCGCAGCCGGCGATCAACTCGAGGCCCTCCACTCGATCAAGTTGCTCGCAGTGCCAGCTCATGCCCATGCTGCCGAGGCCGAGGACCCCGGCTGTTACTGTCGTCATCTCCACTGTGCCTCCCATGTCGGTCTGTCGTCGCGGTCCCGCCCGGAGGATCACAGGATCCTTCCCTGAGTCTGCTGCGCGAGCGCCCGCATCACGACCTTCTGTGCTGGAAGCCGTTGCCGTCAGTCGCTTCCGTTGTGGC
>JBNJEK010000217.1:0-7728 GCA_051745855.1 Armatimonadota bacterium | reverse complement strand
GAAGAGGTTGCGCACCAGCACCTCGTTGAAGTCGCCGACCAGCGAGACAGCCTCGCCGCCCATGAACCAGTCCACGGCCCACGCCGGCAGCAGCACGAAGAGCCCCACGCCCAGCGCCATCGCCGGGATCATCGTCAGCCACAGCGCTTTCTCGCTGAGGCTCTGCTCCTTCGCGTCCTCGGCGGCGATCTCGCGGGTCTGCTGTTCAGCCTCGGACTGCTCGTCCTCCGGCACTCGTCCCTGCGCCTCATCTTCGAGAGCGACGTTGCCCGAGAATGTCAGCGACTCGAGGCCCATCGTCAGCGAGTCGACCAGCGCGACGTTCCCGCGCAGCAGCGGCCACTTCGCCCACGAGTAGCGCTGGCCCCACGTGTCGAGGTCGCGCTTGCCGACGATGACGCTTCCGTCTATGCGCCGCACAGCCGTGGCATACTCGTCCGGCGAACGCATCATCACGCCCTCGAGCACAGCCTGGCCGCCGTAGAAGTGCTTTTCCTTTTCGCTCATGGCCCGGCCCTCCGGACCGTCCTTTAAGCGGGCAGCCTCAGCCCGCGGAGGGCTGAGGCCAGAGTAGGTGCAATGCGATGGTGCTACTCTTCGTCTTCGTCGTCTTCCATCTCGTCCTTGTACTGGTCCTGAAGGCCGTAGCGCTTGATGAACTTCTCGACGCGACCCTCGGTGTCAACCATCTTCTGCTTGCCGGTGTAAAACGGGTGGCACTGACTGCAGATCTCGACCCTGATCTCGGGCTTGGTCGAGCGCGTCGTGAAGTTCTCGCCACAGGCACAGATGACTTTCGTCTCTACGTAGTCCGGATGGATGTCAGCCTTCATCTTTATGTCCTCCCGATCCCGCCCGCGGGCGGGGACCGATAATACGCGCAGAAACTCACGACCCGCACGCACGCGGGGTCGTGGGTTCATGATGATAGCACAACCCGTTCCCAAACGCAACTTGCATTGCGGAGCGAGGCCGTTGCCCTCACGGCCCCTCGATGGCCCAGAAGGCGTCCTTGACGGCCGTGAACTCTTCGTCGCTCAGGTCGATGTACATCGCCCCGGCGTTCTCGGAGGCCTGGCCGGCGTTGCGCGAACCGGCCAGCGCACAGGTGATCCCCTCTGCGGCGATCGTCCACGCCAGGGTGATCTGCGCGATGGTGGCATCGTGGCCGTCCGCGATCGGGCGCATCACATCATCGATGACGGCGTTCACCCGCCGAATGTTCTCCTCGGTGAACCACGGCCGGTCATTCCGTTGATCGCCCTCGTCGAACTCGCGGTCCGGCGTGACCTTGCCCGTCAGCATCCCCTGCTCCAGCGGGCTGTAGACGATGCTCGCGATGTCGCGCTCATGGGACCATGCGATCACATCGTCGTAGTTCTCGCGCGTCAGCAGGCTGAACTTCGGCTGCGAGCAGTGCACCGGGCCGTACTGCAGGCACTCCTCGATCATCTCCGGCGTGAAGTTGCTCACGCCGATCGCGCGGATCAGGCCCTGGTCGAGAAGCTCCGTCAACGCGCCCATGGTCTCCTCGATCGGCGTCGTCTCATCCGGCCAGTGGCACTGCATCAGGTCGATCTGATCGACCCCGAGGCGCTCCAGCGACTGCTCGCACTCCCAGAGTATGCTGTCGCGCGAGAGGTTGCGCATGATCGTCACCGGGTTGCCCTCGGCGTCCTCGGTGTCGTAGTGATGCTGCCCCTCGTCGATATCCCAGCGCAGGCCGCACTTGGTGAAGACCAGCACGTCGTCCCTGCGCTGCGCGAGGGCCTCGCCGACCACGTTCTCGGAGTGCCCGAAGCCGTAGACGGGTGCGGTGTCGATGGAGTTGATACCCGCGTCGATCCCCGCGTGAATGCCCTCGATGGCTCTCTCGTCATCCGTCCCGCCCCAGAGCCATCCTCCGATAGCCCAGGCGCCAAAGACGATGGGTGTGGCGTGAATGTCTGCTGTGCCGATTTGTCTCAGTTCCATGCGTCAAATCCTCCTCGTTGGACATGTCGGGGCACAAGGTTCGATGGAGACGGGGGGCTTCAGCAGCGGCCGATAGGTAGCGAGTAACTCATCGAGTTCCTCCAACGCCACCGAGACCTGGTCGGTCAGCTCATCCGACACGCTGCAATTCTCCCTGCGCCTTCAGGTAGCGAGTGAAAGGCGTCTCGTCGTCGAGGTCGATCAGACTCAGTGGCCGATCCAGCACTCGGGCGGCCAGATCAAACGCTCGGAAGTAGCGCTCCGGCGGCAGCCCGGCTACCGCAATGTCCACGTCCGAACGGGCGTGCATTCGCCCGGTAGCTGCGGATCCGAACAGATAGACCTCGCGTGCTCCCTGCTCCTTCAGGACCCGCACGGCCTCGGCAATTGCTTCGGACAACGCATTCGCCACCTTCATCACCTCTCCACTCGTCCGAGATGATTATACCATCCTCACAGCCCGCATCACAACGCCCCTCACAGCCGCACGCTCTTCCCGGTCTCGCTGGAGTGGTAGCAGGCCTCCATGATCCGCGAGGCCTGCAGGCCGTCGCGGCCGGTGAACTGTGGCTCGCGGCCCTCAACCAGCGCGCGGGTGAAGTCGTCGATCAGCGGATAGTGCCAGTTCTCCGCCATGGAGAGGTCGAACTGCTCCTCATCTCCAGCGCGGCGGAGTACAAGCGGCCCCTGGTCGAAGCGGAGGGTCTCGATCGTCCCCTCGGTGCCGCGAATGACGAATTCATCGGCGGACGCCGGCGTCGCCCACGAGGCCGTGCAGTGCAGGTGGGCGCCGTTTTCCATCCGCGCGAGAATGCACTCTGTGTCAGGCACCTGCATCTCACCGCCGCGGTCGAGCGTGTCCACGTAACCGGACACCTCCTTCGCCGGGCCAAGAAAGTAGCAGGCCAGATCGAGGCGGTGGCTGCCGATATCCATCAGCGCGCCTCCACCGCTCTTTTCGGGCATGAATCGCCAGTACTTCGGGCTATCGACGCCGATCGCCGGCCTGCTGCAGATCGAAATCTCGCAGGCAATCGGCACGCCGATCGCGCCGTGTTCGAGAAGGGACCGGATCCTGCGGGATTTCTCGAAAAACCGGCGGTAGTATGCGATCGAAAGATGCACCCCGGCGTCCTCAGCGGCGTCGATCATGCGCTCGCCCGCGGCGACCGTCAGCGCCATCGGCTTCTCGCAGATTACATGTTTGCCCGCGCGCACGGCCGCGATCGTCTCCGCGGCGTGGCGGTGCACGGGCGACGCGACGTAGACGGCATCCACGTCCTCCGCCTCAATGGCCTCCGGGAGGTTCGTCGTGGAACGCTCGGCGCCATGCTCTCTGCGCATCTGTTCGGCGCGCTCGGCGGTGTTGGAGAAGAACGAGACAATTTCCGCGTCGGGCTGCTCATTGATGGCGGGGGCGACCGCCTTGTTCGTGATGTCACCGCAACCGACGATAGACCATCGAACTGTCATCTCGCACCTCCGACAGACTGGTGTGGCGGGCAGGGCAGGTGAGACAGGTTTCGCCGGGAGGCGTCGCGTGCCTTCCCCGAGGTCGCGGTCATGCGAAGGCGAATCGTGACACGACGGTTGACTTTTCGAGGCCACACATATACGATGGGCGTCGAATCGGTCCCCTGTATCCAAGGCGCGGAGGGGTGTGTCTTAGTGCGAAACGCAGCTTGCATTGCAGCAGCTACGATCTTCATGGGACTGGTGACGGGGTCGGCATGGGCGCAGCAATTGGACGAATCCCCCGACTTCGAAAGCCAGACATCTTTCGTACAGACGGACATTACTGGAGTAGAGGATTCGTCGCCACCTTTGCGGCTTGCCGACGGGGGCAAATACCTCGCACCCGGACCGGCGCCGGTGGAGCCGGAGCCTGCCCCCGAGGAAAGCGTAGAGGAGAGCCTGGGGCTGGTGCCCTTTGACCACTGGGCCTACGATGCCGTGCAGATGCTGCTTGACCAGGGCATCATGATCGGCTACCCGCGCAGCGGCTTTCACGGCGACCGCCCGCTCTCCCGCTACGAGTTCGCGATGGCCCTGTCACGTCTTCTCGACGCCATTGATGCCCCCATCGCGCCTGATGCCGGCGCCCCCGGACCTGCCGGCGACGCGGGCCCTGCCGGTCCTGCCGGAGAGCCCGGACCGGCCGGCGCGCCCGGCCCCGCTGGTCCCGCCGGTCCGACCGGACCGCCCGGACCGGGCGTACCTGACGAACAGATCCAGGAGGTCGTGGACGGGCTCACCCGCGAGTTCGAGGATGAGCTTGCGGCGATCCGCGATGATGTCGGCGAACTGCGTGACCGCGTCGGGGATCTCGACGACCGCCTGCGGGACGTTGAGCGGACCCGACGCTTCCCCGTGCCCTTCGGCTTCATCGACTACCGGATCGGGACCGCGTGCGGGGAGATCGACGACTTTGATCGCGAATTCGACGCGCTCACCATTCGGTTCGGCCTCGAGGGCTACGTCACGGATGACATGCTCGGCCGGATTGCGCTGAAGATGGCCGATGGGCGTCACCCGCTGGCCGCACTCACGGTGGAGATGGGAGAGGTCGACTCGCCCCCACCGTTCACCGGAGGCAACCCGCATCCTGATCTTGGCTACCTCGGGAACAACATCTACCTCGACGAGGCGTGGATCCGTTGGGATGGAAGCTGGCCGTTCGACGCGACCTGGACGGTCGGGCGCCAGTTCCAGGCCTACGGCCTCGGGATGGTCGTCAACAACGAGCGGCTTTCCCAGCAGGGCGTCCACGCGCTCATCGACCCGTTCTTCACGGACGAGTTGAGCCTGCAGGGCTTCATCGGCGGGGCCAACTACCAGCATTCGGGCGGAGAGTACAGTTTCGATTCCAACCGCTACGAGTCGATGTACCTCCAGTATAAGCGCCCCCGCTGGTCGGTCGGTGTGCCGTGGCTGATCCGCGGTTACGGGATGACCCAGCGCGACGGCAGACGCTGGCATGAGCGGGCATGGGGGATCGATGGCTGGTGGAACTACTACAAGGACCTCGACCTGTGGTTCGAGTACGCACACCTCGAAGGCCATGCGAATCGCCACGTGTTCACCCGGGGCGGCAACACCAATCCGGAGGCGCTGATGGTGATCCTCGAGCTGATTGACAGCCCGGATATTGACCTCACGGCCCTTCTCAGCGACGTCCAGGCCGAGTATGACATCACGTATTCATCGCTCTATCCGTACTACGAGATCCTCTGCGGCCCCACGGGCAAGCGCATCTTCCCCTACGAGCGGTGGCTGCGCCGGCCACTGGCGATGCCGAACCTCGAGGTTATTGGCGCTCAGGGAACCTGGTACGCCGGTGACGGGAAGTGGCCGGTGGACGCGTTTTACTACAGCGTGTCGAGCAACAGCGACTGGTGGGAAGCCTCGCCCGTCGATGGCCTCTTCTACGACAGGCTCTACGGAGCCCGCGTGCGGCACGAGATCAAGGACGGCGTCGAAACCTCCCTCACCTGGGCCCACCAGGAGCCGAGGAACTCCGAGACCGACGCTTCGAGCAACCTCTTCCAGTTCCAGACGACCGTGAACTTCTGAGGCATCACTCGCCAGCGCACTGCGTTTGAGAGCCCCCGAGCGATCGGGGGCTCTCCTCGTTTTGCATCTGACTGTGTGTGGCACGGGGATTGCAGTTCCACCACAGGACGGAAGCAGGGCGCGATGCATGCCGGAGGGCCGACATATCTGATGATGGATGCCCCGGACACGCGGAAAGCAGCGATCGTTCTGGCCAGCCTCGACGCGGAGGCGGCGGTGAACATCTGCCGGCACCTTCCCGAGATCGACGCCGAGCAGATCATCTCGATGATGGCGGAGCTTGGTGAGATCGACTCCGCGGAGCAGGAGGCGACTCTCCAGCAGTTCGAGCAGGTGCTCGACCGCCCCAGCGGGGTGCAGGCGTCGGCGCGGGCTGAGAGGCTGATGGCCGAGGTGCTCGGCCGCCAGTCGCTGACCGAGGAGGACGAGCGTCGCAATACCGCGCTGCAACGCCTCCGCGGCCTCAACAATGCCGAGGCCGCGAGCATCCGGCGGATGCTGGTGGCCGAGACGCCGCAGATGGTGGCGGTGGTACTCAGCCAGCTTACACCGGAGAAGGCGGCCCAGGTGCTCAAGGAGTGGCCGCCGGAGGCGCGATCCGACCTTGCTCTGCGCGTGGCGAAGATGGAGCGGCTGGCTCCGGGCGCGATCGAGGCGATCGGCGAGGTGCTCGGACGGCAGACCTACCGGATGGACGATGACGGGCATGCCGACCGCGGCCTTCAGTTCGTGGTTCATCTGCTGGAGGACATGGACCGGGGCTCGAGCAAGCGGCTGCTCGGCGAATTGCGCGACCGGGACGCGGAGTTGGCCGAACGCGTCGAGGATCGCCTCTTCACCTTCGAGAACGTCGTGCAACTCAGCGATCCGGACCTGCAGACACTGCTGCGAGGCCTCGAGCACGCCACGATCGCGCGGGCGCTCAAGGGCATCGACGAGTCGGTGAGGGACCGGATATTCGCGAACGTCTCGGAGCGCGCCCGCGAGATCCTCGAGCAGGAGATAGAATTCCTCGGGCCGGTGCTGGTGCGAGAGGTGGAGAGCGCGCAGAAGGAATTCGTGAACCTCGCGCTGGACCTTGAGCAGGCCGGAGAGATCACGCTGACGACCGAAGAGGCGCAGTATATCGACTGAAAAACGGACAGGTGACTGATGGCACAATCCGCGCCGCACATCGATCCGGGCATTCCTTCGGGCTCCGGCGGCGATTCCGCCGGGCATGGGGCGACACGCACGTATGATTTCCGCACCGGCAGCGAGCTTTCGCGGGAGGCGCTCTCGCAGCTTCGCATGTACTCCGAGCGCCTCGCGACGGCCCTCGGGAGGATCATCAACGCCTACCTCGACAGCGCGGTGCGTTTCGAGGTGACCTCTGTCGAGGGGCGGGGGCTTGAGCAGTTTCTCGCGGAGGTCCCGCGGTACTGCGCGATGGGCATGGTGGAGCTTTCGGGCGGGCTGCCGCAGGTACTGTGGCAGCTTGATCAGGAGCTGCTGGGGCCGGTGGTGGGCCGGATGCTGGGTGGGGCCGCGGAGCCGATGGAGCGGCCCGCCACGATGCTGGAGTCGGCGCTGCTTCGGCGGTTCATCCAGGAGATGCTGGATATCTGGTCCACCTCGTGGGAGCGACTCGGTCGGCGCGGGCCGAAGGTGGCCGAAGTGCTCACCGAATCGGTGCAACTTCGCGGAAAAGTTCGTGAGGGTGAGATGGTGACGGTGGAGATGTCGGCCGAGATTGCCGGGGCGGTCGGGCAGATGCGAGTGGCGATGCCGGTCGCGACGGCACAGCGGCTGGTCGGCGATCAGGGGCACGTGGAGGAACGCAGTGGACTCGACGAGGAGCGCCTGCGTCACAGCGGCGAGCGGATCGTCGTGCCCGTCTCGGTGATATTGCACCGCACGCGCATCAAGCTCAGTGAGGCGACGAAGCTGCGTGAGGGCGATGTGATCCCGCTGGGCAAGCCGGTGACCGACCCGATGACGGTCTGCGTACGGGGCAGGCCGAAGTTCCTCGCGCGGACCGGCACGGCGGACGGGCGGCTGGCGGCAAGACTGCTGGGCCCCTGCGAGGAGCGCATGGCGTGAGTGACATAGGAGGGCATGCGACCCATCTCTTAAAAAGTGAACTAGAACTTTCAACTTCCAATCAAATGAGCCATCCATGAAGTTTATACGAGCATTCCT
>JBNJEK010000216.1:0-7736 GCA_051745855.1 Armatimonadota bacterium | reverse complement strand
CTCAGCGAAGTCCCCGCCGCGTATGACCTCGACCAGGCCGAGCAGCTTGCCCGTGGCGTCGAGCGCGCCGGCCCCAGGTACATGTTCGCTGAGAACATGTGTTATTTCGCCTACATCGAGACCTACGAGCAGATGGTCAGACGCGGCGACATCGGAAAGCCGATCTACGCCGAGGGCGAGTACATCCACGACTGCCGCCCGCTGATGCACAGCCGCTTCGACGGCATGACCCCCGGCTCCGACAGCGGCGTAACCTGGCGTGCCTCGCTGCCGCCGATTCACTACTGCACACACGACCTCGGACCGCTGCTGGAGATCATGGACACGCGCGTGGTCTCGGCGACAGGCATGCACACCGGCAGCAACGTGGAGCCGCAGTGGGGCACGATCGACATGGAGGTCGGCATCTTCCGGTGTGAATCGGGCGCGGTGATCAAGATACTGGTGGGCTTCTCCATCGCGCGCGAGCCCTCGATGCACTGGATGGTGATCTACGGGACCGAAGGGTACATCGAGGGCCCCCGCGAAAGGGGCGGCGACCACCTGCTTTACACCGAGCAGACGCCGAATCTGCACGGGCCGATGAAGCTGCCGGTGTCGTCGGCACACACCGGCGCGCCCCCCGAGGCCACCGCCGGCGGCCACGGGACCAGCGAGTACTTCATGTGCAACGACTTCGTCCGCTGCATCACCGACGACACCGCCCCCGCCATCGACGTCTACCGCGGCCTCGACTACTCGGTCCCCGGCATCTGCGCGCACATCTCCGCGGAGAACGGCAGCGAGCCCGTCGAAGTGCCCGACTTCCGCTGAACGGCGGCGAACCGCGCGAACGCGGTGCAGCCTACTGCGGAAGGATCCCCACCCTGTCGCCGTCGGTGATCGTAACCGCGCCGGTCACCTGGTCGAAGCCGACGGTCGCGCCGAACGCCTCCGCCGAAAAGCGCAGCGGAACGTAGGTCACGCCGTCACGCTGAACCGGACGCTGCGGCAGTGGAACCTTCTTCGCATTGACCGTCGCCTCGTCAGAGTCCAGCCGCATCAGCACGATCTCCTGGTCGCCACGGTTGGCGATGATCGTCAGCGCCTGGGGGATCCACTTGACCTCAGCCCCGAGCCACTCGAAGACCGACCGCAGCGGGACCATCGTGTGCCCGTTTATCGTCACCGGCGTCGCGCCCGCAATGATCTGCGGCGGCGGCGCGGCCTCTCCGACAGCGGCCGCGGGCGGCGTGTCACCCGCGGGGGCGACCGCCTCTTCAGCCGGGCCGTCGGCCGCCGGCGTGGTGGCGGGCGCCTGCCCGGTCTCCTCGCGGATATGCCACCACTGGTCGGGGCCGCCCTCGATGAACTCCAGCGGATCGACCGCCCCGCGCACCGCCCTTCCGGAGTGCTGAAGCTGCCCGCCTGCCACCTCGAACCTCCACGTTCCGTAGGTCTCCCCGTCGATCGCCATCCGCAGCGTGTACGCGCCGTCGCGGGCCAGCAGATCGCCCGCGCGGAAGAGCCGCCCGCCCGGACCGACCAGTTCGAAGCGGTGGTTGCGCCACTCTCGCATCAGGCTCCATGACATTCCTGAGCGCGTGGAGCAGACCGCCGCGCCATCGCTGTCACGGGTCACCGCCAACTCCACCTGCACGTCTCGACTCGCCTCACGGCCGCGGTTGCGCAGAAAGATCGTCCAGTGGAGCGTCGAGTTCGGGTCGGCGTCAGCGTACGTCAGCGCTCCCCAGTCCCGCCACGGGCCGTTCGCGAACCAGAATGTCTGTGGCTGGAAGGGGTCGTCGCTGTCGAGCCTTTCGACCGAGAACGCGAAGGTGTAGAAGCGCCCGCTTTCGAGGAAGTAGTCCAACGTGTACTGGCCCGGCTCCACAGGAACGCGCCCACCTTCGGCGCGCTCGCCGGTCGCCAGGTCGGTCACCCACGCGTCGTCAACGACCCAGTAGGGCGCCGGCCGCTCCTGCGCCCAGAAGTCGTAGCGGGCAAGCTCTGTCCCGTCCGCTGTCGAGAGAATCGCCCAGAACTTCCCGCCATCGGACGGGTTGTACGGATAGACCGTGTTGCTCTGAGCCGGCGGCAGAAACACCGCGGTCAGCCGCTCGAAGCCGGTCAGTGAGAGATCGCCGCTCTTTGAGTACACCACCGTGCTTCCCAGCAGCGACTGCCACATGATCCCCTGCGGCATCTCCGCGGGCTGAGCAAAGACAACGATCGGCGCCGCGACGACCATCGCGACAGCAAACACCAGGGCGCGACACTTCATGGCCAACACCCCTTCTTCCTCTGCGACTGCGCGTTGTGTGCCTGTCCTCCCCTCAGGCCGGGATGGTGCGATCACGATCCGCGCCATCGCCTCCACGTATTATACTCGAACACACGGAGATGTTACCTCACAAACAACGCAACATCGGGCCCCCCGCGCAGCCTCAGAGCCGGTCGATGCGCAGCAAGGGGCCACTGGGATGACTCAATCACACCGGCAGCTCGATCCACCCGCCACATTCCGCCGAGAGGTAGGCCGCGCGGAGGATCTCCACCGACTTGCGCCCCTCGGCGGCCGGGCACGCGGGCTCGCGCTCGCCGCGGATGCAGCCGACCATGTCCTCGACGATGTTCGCGGGGCCGGCGGGAACGGGCCCCTCATCCTCGCCCGCCGTCCAGTCCACCAACTCCTCGTTCTCGATCAGCGCCGCGCCGCGCGTCCCGTGAAAGCCCACTCGGGTAATCTGCTCGCTCCCGGTGTACGTCGTCGTGGTGACGATCGAGCCGCGCGCGCCGCTCTCGAACTCCAGCATCGCCATCGCGAGGTCCTCGGTGTGGCAGTTCTGATGCCCGACCACCGCATAGTGCCCGGACACGCGCGTGACCCCGCCCATCACCCACTGCATCAGGTCAACCTGGTGGATCCCCTGGTTGGCCATCGACCCGCCGCCATCCAGTTCCCAGGTGCCGCGCCAGTTCGCGTAGTAGTCCTCCGTCCGGCTCCACTTCATCTCGATCGTCGCCAGCAGCGGCCTGCCGAAGCGCCCGCTGCGCATCGCGCGGACGATCCGGTGCGGTTCGGCCTCGTAGCGGCGGCCGAAGTCCACGGCGTAGACGAGGCCGGTTTCCTGCGCGACGGCCATCGCGGCGTCGATCGTGTCGAGGCGCGTGTCCGCCGGCTTTGTCGTCGCCACGTGCGTCCCGCGGCGCATCACCTCGGCCGCCATCTTCGCGTGCATCCCCGACGGCGTCATCACAAGCACGCAGTCGATGTCATCGCGCTCCGCCATCTCAAGGTAGTCGGTGTGCGCGTCACATCCCATCTGATCCGCGAAAGCTTCAAGCCGATCGTGCTGCACGTCAGACACGGCCACAAGGCGCGTGTCCTCACACTGCGCCACCATCTTCGCCCTGCTGCGCCCCACGCCCAGTCCCGCCACTCCAAAGCCGATCACGTCATTGCTCATCCGAAATCGCTCCCTCTTGCTGGTGATGATGCGCGCCTCTTCTCCGCGAATGTTCGCGGGACCTTGCGCAATCGAAGACAGGTGCAGGGTCGCCTCCCAAAGAAATGTCCGCCGCCCATCAAGGGAGGCGGACGCGATGTCAAACGGCATGGACCGACGGCAGTTCATCACCACGGCCGCGCTCGGGACCGCCGGCCTGATGCTCGCGGGCACACGGGTCATGGCGCAGGCCGACGCGGACAGATACACCTTCGCGGTGATCGCCGACCCGCATCTGCGCGAGAACCGCGAGGGCGAACCGACCGGTGTCGAGAAGTTCCGCGCCTGGCTCGCGCGGCTGGAGCAGGAGGCGCCCCACGCGCAGTTCGCGCTGCTGCTTGGTGATATCCATCCGGAGAAGCTGGAGCCGATGCTGCCGGAGATCGCTCTGCCGCTGCACGTGGTCCACGGCAATCATGAGCGCCCCGCCCACCGGGAGATGTTGCGAGAGATGTTCGCGGAGGATTTCGACGGGAGAGATTTCTACAGCTTCGAGCACGGGGATGATCTCTTCGTGGCGTTGTCCACCGCAATCCCCGGCGATCACATCGGGCATTTTCAGTCGCAGTACATCACCCCGAAGACCGAGCAACTGGCGTGGCTCGAGGAGCTTCTGTCACGGCGGGCCGCCTGGCGCAATGTGTTCGTCTACGGACATGTGCCCCCGGAGGCGGAGTGCCGCCCGAGCACGATGTGCATTGCGCAGAACGATGCGCGATGGCTCCGCGACCTGGTGGACGAGACGCGGCCGACCGCGCTCTTCTTCGGGCACAGACACAAGCGGGTGGACTTTGACTTCGCGGGCGTACCGGTGCATGGAGTGTGCTCGGTGAACTGGAACTCGGGCGGCGAGCCTGTGGGCGGAATGATCGTGGACGTGGACGGCGAGCGGGCCGAGACGCACTTCGTGCCGACCTCATAGGCACGCCCTGCGGGTTACGTGGCTGGCAGACCGTGAACGCTGCGTCAGCCGTCGAGGCCGTTTCAGCCGCGTAGTTGTTTCAGCCGTTGACGTTGTGGCCCCGGCGCCCTCACCGGGGGGGCGTGACCGGATCCACCGCTGGCGATTGTATTCAGCCGTTTATGTCGCTTCAGCCGTTGACGTTGTGGCCCCGGCGCCCTCACCGGGGGGACGTGGCGTACACGAAAAAGAGGCCGGATCCATCAGGACCCGGCCCCTCAAAGAATTTGGTAGCGCGGGGAGGATTCGAACCTCCGACCTCAAGGTTATGAGCCTTGCGAGCTACCGGACTGCTCCACCGCGCGACGTGTATATAGATTACAGTACCCACAGCGCGCTGTCAAGGGCACCCCCGGCCCTTTTCCGCCGAAACGCACCTCCGTGCACTCATACACCGCTACGGGCCGATCTCAACCAGCTCGATCTCCTCCTGATCCACCACCCCGAGACGGTAATGCTCAGCCGCCCGAACCAGGTAGCCGACCTCAAGCCCCGCGGCATTTCCGCCCTCCGACTCCTCGGCCAGCTTCGCCTCCAGTATCTGCCGCCCCACCACGTCCACCGCCACCGGATCCACCGACGCCAGGACGCCGTTATACGCCCACGTGTCGTACCGCCCGCCGTCGCGGAAACGGAAGCCCGGACTCAGCGCATCGACCACGTGCAGCACGACCTTCCGCTTCATCGTAGGCCTCGCCGCCGCTTCCGGAAGCTGGTCCGGGTTCCGCATCATCCGCTCGCGGTCGGCGTAGGGCACCACCGCGAGGCAGTTCGCAAGCGCGCCGTACATCCCGATCCGCTCATCAACCCGCAGGCGCGAGACGTTCACTATCTTCGTGCACTCATTCAGCGCGATGCGCGACAGCCCGCGCCGGAAGCCGTGCGAATCCGTTCCCATCACCCGGACCCCGGGCGTCCTCCCGCTGATGTCGTAGCCCGCGCGAAACAGCGCGCTCTCCTCGCCCGCGTAGATGATGATGTTACGCATCGGCACACCCCGGTCCATGATCTGCCGCACCAGCGCCTCCAGCAGCGGCGCGTGCGGCTGGATGCCCGCCTCGTCGATCTGGATGCCGACTCGGTCGCCGGGCGTGAGCAGCAGGTCCCACGCATCACCGACCTCCTCCACGCCGACCGAGGCCGCCACCGCGTCGCGCAACAGCGACTCTATCACCTGATAGTCGATCCGCCCATCCGGGTAGAGCCATCCGGGGGTGAGAGGACCTTCGGTCGTCATGATGCTCTCGGCGCGCGCAACCGCCACGGTTGACCGGCCCTCAATGTCAGAATCAGCGGAGGCCGCGAGCGACACGCCGCACAGCAGGGCGGCGGCGAGCAACAGCGGGCCGCTGAACCCGCGTACGTAGGATCTCAAGAGCGTTCTCTCCAGTTCAGAACATATACGTGATGCAGCAGATGTACTGACAGACTGGAGTTGCCGGAGTTTCGCAATCCCGGCGGCAAGCGCCTCATCCCGCCAGCCTCACGCCCGCGAGAAGCAGTGCAGCGACGGTCTTGGAATCTGTCAACTCCCCGTCCCGGCACATCCTCAGTGCCTCCCGCAGCGGAACCCGGACCACCTCGATGTTCTCATCCTCGTCGGCCTCACCATCAGCCGCCTCGAGTTCAGTCGCAAGGTAGAGCCCGATCAGTTCCGTGCTGTAGCCCGGCGCGGTGTAGACCTCCGCGAGCAACTCGATCGTCCCGGCGCGATGGCCGATCTCCTCGACCAGTTCGCGCCGGAGGGTCGCCTCGGGTTCCTCGCCCTCCTCGCGCGTACCCGCCGGGATCTCCAGCAGCACCTCGCCCGCCGGGTGCCGCCACTGGCGCACCAGCAGCACGTTCCCCTCCGAATCGAGCGCAACCGCGGCCACCGCGCCACGGTGCTCGACGATCTCGCGCGCCGATTCCCGGCCATCGGGCAGCGTCACATCGTCCACCCGCACGCTGATCAGATTGCCCTCGAAAACGTGTTCGGAGTTCGTGGTCGTCTCGCGAAGGTTACCGTCTGTGGTTCCGGTCATCGAGTTCGCTCCCTGTACGATGATGAACGGCAAGGCACGGTTCGACGCGCAGCACGCCCCGGCTGGCGGTACGACACTCTCGGCGCTCGGTCAGTCCAGCACCCGGCTCAGATACTCATATGCGCGCCGCATCGCGTCCTCGATCTCGTCACTGGTCCGTCCGGGGGCGCGTTCGAGCGTGTGTGGGCCCTCGTACCCGAGTTCCACGAGTCTCGGAATGAGCGTCTCGTAGCCGACCTCGCCCTCGCCGATGAGCGGAAAGTCATCCTTCCCGGCCGGCCCCGCGTGATCCTTGTAATGCGTGTGCGCGATGAATGGGACCAGTTCGTCGAGGCGCTCCTGAGGGTCGGCGCCCGCGTAGAAACGGAAGTTCGCGGGATCGTACGCCAGTCGAACATGCTCGTGATCCACGCGATCCATCAGCGACAGGCACGCCTCCGCGCTGCCGGTGAGGCCGCCATGAGTCTCCAGCGCGATCGTCACGCCGAGGTCCGCGGCATGGTCTCCGGCCTCCCGGATGGCCGCGGCGAACTCGTCCGCGATCCGCTCGCGCTCGTCATCGGAAGCGCCCTCGGGGACGGGCGTCACGCCGGTGTCCGCCACGGGGACGCCGAACCGCTTCACGCCATCGAGGCGGCGCTTGAGAAGCTCCAGCCCCCCCTCCGCGCGCAGGTCAGACTGCACGTAGGCAGCGACCGGGGTCAGGTTCATCAGTTCGAGGCGCTCGCGCAGCGCATCGATGTCGCGCTCGGTCATGTTCTCGATCAACTCGTCGTAGTATCCGCGGTAGAAGCCGATGGCCACATGTTCGAAGCCCGCGGCGGCGGCACCCGCGAGAAAGCTGTCGAAGTTGCGGTTGCAGAAATTGTAGGCCGCGATGACAGGCATGGTGGCGAACCTCCGATGATCCGTCTGAGTGAGTTGACTTTGACGGTGTGGTCAAGAGATTCACCTGCGTGCCCGTGACTCCTGCCGTTGCGGCCTGGTGTCGGCGGCGACAGGGGGTGCCCGCGCCCTTCGGGCAACGCGCGCCGCCGGCCTCCGGCGGCAAAGAGCAGCCCCGGCCCCCCGGGCTTTTGCGCCGCCCCGCCATCCCCGCGAAGGTCGATGGGGCACGATTCTCGAATACTCAGTGCGGCGACATCATGCGACGCATATTCGAGATGGGAGTCCCGTGATGGCAGGCAACGAGGTGCGGGTCGGGTTCGTCGGCTGTGGAGTTCATGCGCGTGAGACACTGCTGCCGGCGGTGCAGCGGGCGGG
>JBNJEK010000215.1:0-7803 GCA_051745855.1 Armatimonadota bacterium | reverse complement strand
GGGACGCAGAGGATCGAACGCGTCGCGTAGTCGATGGCATACGCGACATCCGAACTCCAGCGCTCATCGCTCTCCACGTCCTGCGAGACGATCGGCTCCCCCGTGGCGGCGGCTGTCCCCGCGATGCCCTCCCCCACTCGCACGGTGATGTCCTTGAGCATGTCGGCCTTGTCCCCGAGCGCCACCTCGAAACGCAGGCGCTGCCCGTCCGGCTCCATCGTGAGGACGGAGGATGCCTCGGCATCGATCTCAGTTTCCGCCCATCGCAGGATCTCAAGCAGCAGTTGCTCGCGGTCGAGGCTCGAGTTGACGAGCCGTCCGACACCGGCGATCGCCTGCAACCTCGACTGCAGCGCCGCCTCGGCTTCTGCCCGCTGTTGGTCGGCACATGCCGCCGAACGGGCGACCAGCACCCCGCCGACGATTGCAACTGTGAGCAGCGGCTCCGCCAGCGGCAGATAGATGCCGGCCTTGAAAAGCACCAGCGCCACCACCAGCAGCAACATCAGCAGGATGATGGTAGCGAGCAGTCCGTCAAATGCACGCCCCCATGCGGCCAGCACGCCCACCAGCAGCGCAAGCACCAGGGTCAGCAGCGGCGTCAGCCACGCGGCCGGACGAACGAGCAGACGCTCGCCGACAAGGTTCTCGGTGACGGTTGCGGCGACTTCGACGCCGGGCATCGAGGGCGCAGTGGGCGTACCGACCAGCGTGGTGACCCCGGCGAGGTCGGTCCCGACGACCACGATCTTTCCAGCGACATGCTGGCTGAGATCGCTCAGGGGCGTCGTCATCGCCGCCTCCCCGGAGATGCGCGGGAAGTCGCGGTAGCCGCCGACGTAGTTGACCAGCGCCTCAAGATTGCGATCGGTGGCGATGGCGCGGTCCCCGAGCACAACCTGCTTCGGCTCGACGCTGGTCTCCCCGGGCTCATATCCTTCGAATACCCGCGCAAGTTCGAGCCACATCGCCGGGTAGACTGTCCCACCGTGGGAGACTGCAAGTGGCGCCTCCCGGGCCACTCCGTCAAGATCGAGGTAGATGTTGGTGGAGCCGACTCCGGCGGCGGCGCTGACAAGCACCTCAGATGGCACCGCCAGTGCCCCGGGGCGCAGACCGATCGGCCGTTCCAGCGTCCCGGTGCCGATGGCGAAGCGCTCCATCGCGCCCGCCGCCGCGCCCCTGTCGAGCACGATCGCCTCGCGAAGGACCATCGGGAGTACAACCCGACCGTGACGACGCATGGCCGCGGCAAGAAGCTCATCGTCGGCGGGCGCCTGCTCGGCGATCACGTCACCGGCGAGCGCCGGAAGGTCGAGGCCGATGACGGAGGCGCCTGCCCGGTCAAGCCGCTCCACGAGATCAGCCAGTCCGCGCCGCGACCACGGCGTCGCGGCGGCCTCGCCACCTGACCGGCCGCGCAAGCCGCCTTCCTCGATGGCGAGCAACAGCACCTGCGAGGCCGACTGCCTCGGCCCCCGCAGATCGAAGCGCACGTGGAGCAGCGAGTTCTCGAGACCCTGAAGGTGCCCGAGAGCGCCCAGCAGCATGATCACCGCGAAGGCAGCGAGCGCCACGCCTGCGCCAGAACCGCGGAGAAATCCGTGTTGAGGTGTGCGCTGCATGGCCACCACATCGCCTCGGGCGCCTCGTCAACCGGTGTGCTGGTATTCGCCGCTGCCTCGATCAATCCTCCGCGATGATACCGGCGGGGGGCGGGTGGGCGCACAGTCAATCTCAAGAAAAGGCGGAGGCGGTTGACCGCCCCGGAAGGCTGGGGCGCCCGTGCCGGCCCCTGACAGGCCGGAGGGCTACTGCCGCCAGGGGCGCGACCACTCGTCGTCAAAGCCGGTGCGCATGAACTCAACCCACCGTGACGTGAATGCAGGTGAGAGACCGATGGAGCGGACCTCGGCGACCGCCGCCTCGACGTCATACGCCACCCGGTGAAATGAGAGTTCGCCCTCACTTTCGAGCGCATACCCCGCCCGCGGATCGCCGTCCCGTGGCTGTCCGACGGAAGGAACGCACACAAGCCGCCTGCCCCCCACCGTCCTGTCGATCACGCGATGAGAGTGAGCGAAGAACACTGTGTCTCCCGCCAGCGCGCGGAAGTGCCGGGCGAACTCCGACTCGGGCATCTGCGGATGGAGGTAGGGCGCACCGGGCGGATGATGGATGAGGTGGATGGTGCTGCCGGCAGCCCCCATCACCATCCGCTCAGGCAGGCTCGCGAGGTATGCCAACTGCGCGTCGGTGAGTTGCCGTCGTGTCCATCGCGGCCAGTTGACCGGCTCTCCGCGGGCGACGGAGCGGTCAGATACGCGTAGCACGTTGCGGTCATGATTGCCGGCGATCGCACGGGCTGATGTGCTCTGCAGCAGATCGACACATTCTGCGGGGTGCGGACCGAACCCGACGATGTCACCGAGGAAGATGAGTTCGTCCACCCTGCCCGCATCACGCAGCACCGCCTCGAAGGCCGGCAGGTTGGCGTGAACGTCCGCGATCAGCAGGCGCCTCATCGGCCGACCGCCCCGCCCTCCCGGCAAAGCTGTCTCAGATGGGCGAGGCTCCGCGCGATTCCGGCGGCTGAGCAGCGATCGGGATTCATCTCCAGCGTGGCGCCGCCGCGGTAGCCCGTCTCCCGTAGCGCGGCGATGATCGCGGTGAATTCAATGATCCCCGTGCCGACCTCGCAGTGGTCGGTGACGCCGTCGGTGTCATGCAGATGCAGATGCTCGAGAGTCGGCCCGAGTGCGCGGATGAGCCCGCCGAGGCCTCCGAGGCGCTCAAGGGCCTGCGCTCGCGCGCTGTCGTACATGTGCCCGACGTCAAGCGTCACGCCAACACGGGAAAGCCCCCAGGCTTTCACCGCCGCGAAGCCGTCGGTGATCTCAAGCCCGATCGTGGTCCGCGCCTGTGCCGCGAGCCTGTCGAGGCGCGCCATCGAGGCGGGCCACGCGTCACGCTCCCCGCCGGTGTCGCCGACCTGTGCATGCACGGTCACCACCGATGCATTGACGTCGGCCGCGAGTTCGAGCACCGGCGCAAGCGCCTCGATCTCCGCGTCCAGCCGATCGGCGGTCAACTCGATGGCGAAGGGCGCATGTATCTCGACGTACGAGAACGCGCTGAGGCGCTGCCGGAGCGATGCGCGCCGGGCGCTGTCGCAGTGGGCCGGGTCGATCCCGCACCACTGTCCCGGCACGCCGGCGCTGGCATGGAAGCCCACGCCGTTGAAGCCGGCGTCACGCGTCCACGCCAGTTGTTCGTCGAAGTCCAGGATATCTCCGATGCGCCACAGCATGTTGCCGACGGCGATCATGCACAACGCCTCTCAGGGCCGCCGCGTGCCGGCGTCTACTCACCTGACCACCGCAGCGTCGGATTCCGCGCCGCAGCCACCTCGTCCACGCGACGGACCGGTGTGCTGTGCGGCGACTCATGAAGCAACTCCGGGCGATCGGCGGCGTCGCTGACGATCTCGCGCACCGCCGCGATGAAGCGGTCGAGCACGGCCTTCGGTTCGGTCTCCGTCGGCTCGATCATCAGCGCCTCATCGACGATCAGCGGGAAGTACATCGTGGGCGGGTGGATGTCGTAGTCGAGCAGCCGCTTCGCCACATCCGCGGCACGCACGCCCGTCTCCTCGCTGAGGCCCTTCGCGGACAGAACGCACTCGTGCATGCACCTCGCGGGGTAAGGCAGATCGAGGACATCGCGCAGCGACGCGCGGATGTAATTCGCGGCCAGCACCGCGTCGCGCGCAACCTGCTCCAGTCCCTCCGCGCCGGTGGCACGGATGTACGCCCACGCCCGCAGGGCCACGAGGAAGTTGCCGAACCATGACTGCACCTTGCCGATGCTCTGCGGCCGCTCCCAGTCCCAGGTAAGGCCTCCGTCCCGCTCCATCAGGCGTGGAGCGGGCAGGAAAGGCTCAAGCTTCGCCACCACGCCGATCGGGCCTGACCCCGGCCCGCCGCCCCCGTGCGGCGTCGAGAACGTCTTATGCAGGTTGACCTGCACCGCGTCGAAGCCCATGTCGCCCGGGCGGGCGTGCCCGAGCAGCGCGTTCATGTTCGCCCCGTCGCAGTACACGAGCCCACCGGCGTCATGCACCATCTCGTTGATCTCAACCACGTGCTTCTCAAAAAGCCCCAGCGTGCTCGGGTTCGTGAGCATCACCGCGGCGACGTCATCGCCGAGCACCTCCTCGAGCATCGCCGGGGCGACGCGTCCGTCATCATCAGACTCGAGCACGGTGACCGTCCAGCCGCAACGCGCAACGGATGCCGGATTCGTGCCGTGCGCGGTATCCGGCACGATGACCCGCGCGCGCCTGGTGTCGCCGCGCGCATCGTGCCACGCGCGGAAGACCCGCAGTGACGTGAACTCCCCGGCCGCGCCCGCGGGTGGCTGCAGCGACACCGCGTCCATCCCGAGGATCGCGGCCAGCGCGCGCTCAAGCTCGTACATCAACCGCAGCGCGCCCTGCACGTGCTCGTCGGGCGTCGCCGGGTGCAGCCGCGCCCATCCCGATGCCGCCGCGATCTCCTCGTGGACCTTCGGGTTGTACTTCATCGTACACGAGCCCAGCGGGTAGAAGTGCGCGTCCACGTTGAAGTTCTGCCGCGCCAGGCGCGCGTAGTGCCGCGCGATCTCCGGCTCGCTGACTTCCGGCAGATTCGGCGGATCCTCGCGCAGATGCTCGGCCGGCAGGAGATCGCCCGGCGCCAGCGTCGGCTCCGGCATCCGCGTGCACCGCTTCCCCGGCTGTGAGATGTCAAACAACGTTAGTTCAGCCATCACTTCTCCTCCCCATCAGGCGCACTGCCCTCACCGAGCGCCGCGGCAAGGGCCTCCGTCTCCTCGATCGTCCGCCTCTCCGTCGCCGCGAGCAGCAGGCAGTCATCCATCCCCACGTACTCCACGCCCAGCGGAGGCCCGACGAGGTACCCCTGCTCACACAGACCGCGCACAACCTCCCGGGCATCGCCCGGCACATTAAGCACGAACTCGTTGACGAAATCGCCGGTGAAGCGCGCTTCGAGGCCGGCATCCGCCAGCAACGCATGGAGATGATGCGCGCGCTCGGCCCCCAGCAGCGCCACCTCGCGCAACCCCCGCGGCCCCATCGCGGCAAGGTAGACCGCCGCCGCCAGCGCGCACAGGCCCTGGTTTGTGCAAATGTTGCTGGTGGCGCGATCGCGCCGGATATGCTGCTCGCGCGTCTGCAGCGTCAGGCAGTACGCCGTCTCCCCGCCGGCATCCACCGTCTGCCCGACCACCCGGCCGGGCATCCTGCGCACGTATTCGTCGCGGCAGGCGAATATGCCGAGCAGTGGGCCGCCGTAGCCGGGCGGGAGCCCAAGCGGCTGCCCCTCGCCAACCACCAGGTCGGCCTCGTACTCACCGGGCGGTGTCAGAAGCGCCAGTGAGGTGGGCTCCACCATCGCGATGAAGAGGGCGCCGGCCTCGTGTGCCAGCGCCGCCGCCTCCTCCATCGGCTCCAGGACGCCGAAGTAATTCGGCTGCTGCATTGCGACACAGGCCACGTCGTCCTCAAGTATCTCCGCGAGCGCGTCAAGGTCAGTCTGCCCCGTGGTGTCATCCCACGGGATGCCGGCCACGTCGATCCCGGACGCGCTGCAGTAGGTGTCCGTTGCGCGGCAGGCGGCCGGTGAGAGTGTTTTCGACAGCAGCGCGCGGTCCCGCCGGGTCGCGTCCGCGGCGAGCAGAACGGCCTCTCCCATCGCGGTGGCGCCGTCGTAGAGCGATGCGTTCGCAACGTCCATCGCGGTGAGTTCACAGATCATCGTCTGATACTCGAACATTGCCTGCAGCGTGCCCTGCGACGCCTCCGCCTGATAGGGCGTGTAAGGCGTCAGGAACTCCGGCCTGCTGATGACGCTGCGCACGATGGCGGGGACGAAGCGATCGTAGATACCTCCGCCCGCGAAGCAGACGAGGTCATCCAGCGGACGATTCTGCGCCGCCAGCGAGTGCGCGTGCTCAACCAACTCCATCTCAGTGAGCGGAGCGGGCAGGTCAGGCAGCGCCGTCTCGCGGAGGCCGGCGGGGATGTCGGCGAAAAGCTCGTCCACCGAATCCGCGCTCAGCGCATCCAGCATCTCGCGGCGGTCGCGCTCTGAGTGCGGCAGCCAGGGCATGTCAGGCCTCCTTCTCGCAATGCTCCGCGTAGGCCTCGGCGTCCATCAACGCATCCATCTCCGAGGGATCCTCGGGCTTGACGGTGAGTAGCCACGCGGCCTCCCACGGATCCTCCGCCATCACGTCGAGATCGTCCATCACCGGCTCATTGACCTCGCTGACCTCGCCGCTGACCGGCGCGTTAAGCTCTGAGACGGCCTTAACACTCTCGATCTCCCCGAAAGGAGCGCTCTGCCGGATATTGCTCCCGGCTTCCGGCAGGTCGAGGTAGATGATATCACCAAGCTGCTCGACGGCGAAGCTCGTGATCCCGACACGTACCACGTCACCGTCGATCTTCGCCCACTCATGTGTCTCAGTGTATTTTCGATCGTCAGGAAATTGCATCTTCGCGCCTCCTGTCTTCATCTGATGCATCACTTCTGCCGCGGGAAGCGCCGCAGGACCGTCGCGCCCTCATGGATCGGCAGCCGATCGCCTCGCTCAAGCGCCGCAGCGTCGCTCAGGTCCGCCGCCCGCTCCATGTGCCGCGCGGGGTAAAGCAGCAGTTCAGTACCCTCCCGCGCCAGCTTCCGGTCCACCCACGCCATCCCGATCTGCATGTCACCGACCGGTGCGCAACTGGTCACCCAGCCTGCCATCTGCCCGCGACGCGATCCGACTATGTCTTCGCCGCGAATCGCGCGGGCCCTGTCATTGTCAAGCCGAAAGCGCACGATCTCACACTCGCGCGCTTCCTCCCGTTCGATCAACGCGTCGCGCCCGACGAAGAATCCGCGCTCCATCTCCACGAAGCGACCGTATCCCGCGCCCTGAGGCGTGATCTCGTGGGGGCCCGCGAGTTCATGTCCGTAGAGCGGCAGCCCCGCCTCGATGCGCAGCGAATCACGCGCCGCGAGGCCCGCCGGCCGCACCCCGGCCTCCGCACCCTCATCGAGGATCGCCCGCCAGACAGCCACCGCCTCCCCAGCCGACACGAAGATCTCGTAGCCGATCGACTCGCCGGTGTATCCTGTGCGCGAGACGAGAGCCGGCGCTCCCAGCACCATCGTCTCCGTCATCACGAAGCGTGACAGCGATGACAACTCGGCTGACGACGCAACGAGCGTCGCAAGCACATCGTCAGCCGCCGGGCCCTGCAGGGCCATCCCGGTCAGCCGATCCGCTCCGAGGCTCTCTGCGGTCAGTTCGCTGAGCGAGACCGTGCAATTACACCTGCTGCCGGGATCTTCGGGGTCGAGCGGCGCGTCGCCCGTTGCGAGACCTGAGAGCCACTGCCAGTCGCGCTCGGCGTTGGCGGCGTTGACGACCGCGACGAAACGCTCGTCGCTGAGCCGGCAGACAATGATATCATCGACGGGAAGACCGTCGTAGCCGAGGAGAAAGGTGTAGCGGCACTGGCCGACCTCTATGGCCGAGATCCGCCCGGTGCTGACAACATCGAGGAATGCGGCCCCGTCCGCCCCGGTGATCTCGATCAGGCCCATGTGGCCGATGTCAAAGAGGCCCGCGGCCTCACGCACAGCCTGGTGCTCATCGGAGGCTCCGGCGTACCACAGCGGCATCTCCCACCCGGCGAACTCCGCGAATCTCGCCCCCAGCTTTCGATGCTCCTCGATCAATGCCGTC
>JBNJEK010000214.1:0-7805 GCA_051745855.1 Armatimonadota bacterium | reverse complement strand
TGACACACAATGGCAATTCAATTCGGATGCTTCACGCGACCGTGGAATGACTACTCCTGGGAGGAGTTCCTCCAGGGGACCGCAGACGCAAACTTCGATCTCGTCGGCACGATGCGCCTCGGTGGCGAGTGGATCATCGGTCCGGAGACTTCGGAGAGCGTGGCGGAGGACCGTCAGGCGCAGGTTGTGACGGCAGGGCTGTCGCCCTCAACGTGCCTGATCAGCCTGCCGCTCGACGAGGGCGCAGAGGCCGCCGAGCAGGGCCTGCGCGACTTCATTGACGCGGCCGCGGCTTTCGGGGCGGATTATCTCCTCAGTTGCGGCACAAAGCGGGGGCCCAACGAGGACCTCTACTTCGACACCATGGCCGCCTGCTGCGATTACGCCGAGGAGAAGGGCGTCATGCTCACGCTCAAGCCGCATGGCGGCATCACAGACACCGGCGCCGACCTGCTCTACGCCATCGACCGCATCGACCACGACAACTTCGGCATCTACTACGATCCGGGCAACATCATGCATTACAAGGGCCTCAACCCGGTGAACGAGCTTCGCGTCTGCTCGGAGTTCGTCGTTGCGATGTGCATCAAGGACAGTCTCGGGCAGCTTGAGGGCGTCAACATCCTGCCCGGCACCGGCGTGGTGGATTTCGAGGGCGTCTTCGGTGAACTCTTTGACGTGGGCTTCGACGGCCCGTGCATCGTCGAATGCCTCGGCGGCGACACCCTCGACGAGGTGAACGCGAACGCGGCCGAGACGCACAACTGGCTGGTTGAGTTGACAACCTGATGCTGCCCCTGAGGCCCCGATACGCCGCCGTGTCCTCTCGTCTTGTCCGCCCACGGCGGCGTATGATATACTCAGAGAGAAAGACGCTTCACGAGGAACTGGAAGATGTACGGGGTGATGTAGTGTGGAGCCGATTCTCAAGTGGCAGTACGATCAGCTTATCAAGGAACTCATCCTCCTGCAGGACCATCAGGTTGACCGCAGTTGCCCGTGTGGCAACATGGAAGAGATGTGCACGCGCAAGCACCTGATGACCATCGAGGCCTACGCGCAGGAGACGGTCCCGATGGAGGATAATCCGGAGTACTCCCAACGCCTCCGCGAGCTTGCCGACGAGGCGCGGCGGTACCGGGTAGAGGAGGAACGCTCGCTGTGCGGTGACGAGGTCTGTCTTGAGTTGACAGACTGGTCGCGCGACTGGCGCAAGGAGTTCGAGGCATACAGCCTCGCCTGCGAGATGGACGCGGAGGAGCGTCGGGAACTCGTCTCAGACGGATTCACAGCCGACGCCCGCGAGATGGACGAGCCTGACACCGATGCCGACTGACAGGTCGGCTACGAGATGATCACACACGGACGAAAGCAACACCTCACAGAGGGAGGGCCTTACTTATGTCTCTGACTGGAAATGCGATCATCGGCCAGTCCGGTGGTCCGACAATCGTTATCAACGCCAGCCTGGTGGGCGCGATCCAGGCGGCCTGGGACCTTGACGAGATCGAACGCTTCTACGGCGCGGTCCACGGGATGGATGGCGTGCTCAATGAGGACCTGTGCGACCTGTTCCGCGAGGATCCGGACGTCGTCGAGGAGATGCAGTTCGTCCCATCCGCCGGGATCGGCACCTGCCGGCTCAAGCCCGACGACCAGGACCTCGAGCGCGCGATGGAGGTCTTCAAGGCGCACAACATCCGCTACTTCTTCTACACCGGCGGCGACGACTCGCAACTCGCCTGCCACAGGGTCTCCGAGCTGGCCAAGTCCAGCGACTGGGACATGCACGTGGTCGGCATCCCGAAGACCATCGACAACAACCTCGTCGTCACCGACTGCTGCCCGGGTTTCGGCTCAGCGGCACGCTACGCCGCCACCTGCTGCCAGTACGTCGGCCGCGACGCGGAGGCCTTCGGCACGCTGGAGGTCGTGGAGATCATGGGCCGCAATGAGGGCTGGCTGACGGGCGCGACGGCCGCTGCCCGCCCCACGCCTGATGCTCCCCCGCACCTCGTCTATCTGCCGGAGGTCAAGGTCACTCGCGATCAGCTCATTAGTGATGTGAAGAGCATGTACGATAGGCATGGCTACTGCGTGATCGCCGTCTCCGAGGGCTTTGCGTTTGAGGGCGAGGACCGCGTGACCACGTCGGATGAGGTCGACGAGTTCGGCCACTGCCGCCTCGGCGGCGTCTCACAATGGCTGTCGGATGTCATCGAGGAGGGAGTCGGCGTACGCTCCCGCCATGACAAGCTTGGCAATCTCCAGCGCTGCTTCGCCGCCACCGCCAGCCAGGTGGATCTCGACCAGGCCTACGCCGTGGGCAAGACGGCCGTGGAGTGGGCGGTGGAGGGGCAGACCGACGTCATGATCACCATCGAGCGCAAGAACGACGATCCCTACCAGTGGGAGCCGGCCGCGACCTCGCTGATGACGGTTGCCGGCGAGTCCAAGGCCGTCCCGCGCGAGTGGATCAACGACGAGGGCAACGACATCACCGATGAGTTCGTGACATACTGCAAGCCGCTGCTGACAGGCCGTGCCTGCGAGCTTGACACCGGGTTCACGAGCTTCCCGAAGTTCCGCAAAGCGACCATCGACAAGAAGCTCGAGCCCTACGAGCGCGAGTAGGCGCGGCGCATACTCGCGGAACAATCACGGGCCGCCGAGATCCTCTCGGCGGCCCGTTCATTTTGCGGTGCTGCAGAGCGACTGGCGGGCAGGATGCCCACCTCACATGGGATGAGGTGGTGTGGCGCGTCCGCGGCTCTCGGAGCTGACCAGCCCGCGGTCATCCACTTCGCTTCAGACCACCTGCACGCGGTCTTCGGCTTGCTGCTCCGCCATTAGCGCCTCGACCTCGTCGCGCGTGGGGAGGCTTGGCTGAGCGCCGAAGCGGCTCGCGGCCATCGCGCCTGCGGCGTTGGCGAACGCGATCGCCTCCTCGACCGGAGCCCCCTCCGCCAGTCGCGTCCCCAGCGCGCCCGCGAATGCATCGCCCGCGCCGGTGGTGTCCACCACGTCCACCGAGTAGCCTCGCACGAGACGCGTGCCCTCATCGGTGAGCACAAGAGCACCCTGCGCCCCGAGCTTGATGATCGGAATATCCACGCCCCGCTCGGCAAACCACTGTGCAGCGCGCGCGGCATCCTCGAGGCTCGTCGCCGGCTCTCCGATGATGACCTCCGCCTCGGTCTCATTCGGGCAGGCGACCGTCGCATGCTCCCACATAGGGTGGAGGTCGCCCCGGACCGGGGTGGGGTCGAAGAGCACACCCGTCCCCGCGGCGTCGGCGATCTCCAGCGCCCGCAGCACGGCGTCCAGCGGCACGCCAAGCTGCACCAGCAGCATGTCCGCGGCTTCGATCGCCCCCGACGCCCCCTCAACCTGCTCGGGCGACACCTCGAGGTTCGCGCCCATGCATGAGAGGATGCTGTTCTCGCCCGATGGTGAGAGCGCAATGAAGGCCGAGCCCGTGTGTGTCTCGGGGTCCGAGGTGATCGCGTCGGTGTTGATCCCCTCGCGTTCGAGGTTCTCCTTGAGCTGCGGGCCGAAGATGTCCTCGCCAAGTCGTCCGATGACCGTAACATTCGCGCCGACGCGGGCAGCGGTGACTGCCTGATTCGCGCACTTCCCGCCTGGAACCAGCTTCAGGTCCGAGCCCATCAGCGTCTCGCCCGGCCGCGGCATCCGCTCGGCCCGCATCACGAAGTCGATGTTGATGTTCCCGAGTACTGCGATCTTTGCTGTCACTGCTGCTCCTCCTACAAGTCGAGGTCGGAGTACACGTAGCTCAGGCCGATGACCGCGCGATCGAGGTCCACCACGCCTGCGTAGAAGATTGTGTGGTCGTCAATGACGTTGCTCAGATCGTAGGCCACCGACACGTTCGGGACCCAGCCGTCGAATTCGCCCATGACCGTCAGCTTCCGCGATGCGCGCCACGAGGCCCCGCCGAAGAAGTTGTTGCGATAGCGCCCTTCCCCGTAGCCGAGCGTGAGGAAGATCGGCTCGGTGTCGCCGCCAAACTGCTTTGTCGCCACCACGTAGGGGCTTCGCGCCTCGTGGGGCTCGCGGTCGAAGCCGTCGCGATTCTTGAAGATGTCCTGGATGCCGACCGCCACGGCCGGCTGCTTGCGGCCCTCGGGCATGATCTGCTGCTGGATATTCTGCGACGGCTCCCAGTCCACGCTTGTCGGCATCTCCACGAGGAAGAGGCCGTATCCGGACTTGCCAAGCCCGACGCCGATGTAGCCGGTGCCGTTGATGTTCGCCCCCTGGTCGCCGCCGAGCAGATCGTCGAGATCAAGTCGGGGTGAGCTGTCGTAACTCCCGGACGAGTAGCCGATCACAAAACCGCGGTGCGGCGTGTACGCCACCGGAACGTTGAGCTGCATGGCGCCCTCGAAACCAGGTTCGCCATCCGGGGTCACGCCCCATCCGCCGCCCGGGAGGCCCGAGGTGTACCGAAACTCCGGAAAATGCCGGAACTCCCTCTCTGCCGCAGCCGACAGCGCCGTCACGATCAGCAGTGCCGCGCACACCGGTACGATCATCCCTGCATAAGAGCGCATCGTTTCCATCCTCCTGTGAGACCTCATCCGGTCGCAAGCACGTCCACCCGCGAGATGAAGCAATTCGCCACCCCGGCGATCAAACCTCCCCGTCATGGGCTACCACGCCGGCGCTTCGTCGGGTGTGTAGTCGGCGGTTGCGGACAGGCGCACGCAGGCAGCGGCCTTCCTTTCCTCTCGTGCCGCGAACTCCAGCAGCCTCGCCCAGTCTTCGCGGTCGTGGGCCGTCTCCAGCGCCATCAGCGCCTCAGGCGAGTGCGGGACCCCCCGCGCCTCCAGCAGCCTCACCACCTCGCGCCAGTGCTCCGCGGCGCGCCCCAGCCACGCGGCCGGGATCTCACGCTCCCTCGCCGCCACCTGTCCGGCGAAGCTCGCGGCGCCTGTCCGCGCATCGGCGAGCAACTCCACCGCCCGCTCGTGCGCCAGTCCTGGAGTTTCATCAACCAGGCGCATCTCCTCGATCCACGCGGTGTACCGCGCGGCGCTCTCCTCGGGCCACCGCTCTCCCCCCGCCTTCAGGGCATCGTAGACCGCCTCCGCCCCCTGCGGATGCGGTTTCGCGGTCATGACCGCCAGCACATCCACGTTCGGCGGCCAACTCTCATACTGCCGTCGCTGCGCATCCAGCAGGCAGTGGCCCAGCAGCCGGCCTTTGCCGCGATCGTAGCCGGCGATGATGCTCCAGTGCTCCTTGTCCGAACCCCAACCCAACGCCATGCACGGCCGGCCGTCATCCACCGAAGCCGCCACCATGTCGAGCACCTGCTCGGGATTCGCGGTCTGCTCGCCGCTGATGACAGTCAGGCAGTCGCCCAGCGCGCCGGAGATGCTGGCGAGCGCATCCCTGCTCTCACCGGTCGTCGGCGCGGGCGTCTCCGGCCACGGGGGCGTGCGGAACGCCAGTCCGCTTAGGCCCATGATCACGTCGTAGCCGGGCCTGAGGCCGAGGTGGGCGAGCGCGATCTCCAGCACCTGCACGAGACTGTGCGCCCGGCCGCCCACGCGCAGAGGCGCCGGCACATCGCGCAGTGCGACGGGCTTGCTCCCGTCATATCCCGAGAAGCTCAGTCGCTTTGCCACGGCCCGCCTCCTCGCGCAACCGGGGCGCCGTCATTCCGCGCGCTCATTCGAGCCCCGCCCGCTCGTAGGCGACCTCGCGGCTGAGCGAGCCCTCCATCGGGCCCCGGACGGCCGCCGCGGCGGCGCCGCAGGCGTTGGCAAGCCGGCCGCACTCCTCAAGCGTCAGCCCCTCAGTGAGTCCGACTACGAAGCCCGCGTCGAAGCAGTCGCCCGCGCCGGTCGGATCGACCGCCTCCACCGCGTAGCCGGGTACATCGACCGTCGCTCCACGCGTGACGATGCGACAGCCCTTCTCGCCGCGCTTGAGCGCGACCGTCTCGACGCCACGATCGAGCAGCGCCTCACACGCGTCCTCGGCGGTCTCGGTCTGTGTAAGCACCTCGGCCTCCGAGGCGCTTGGAAGCACCAGGGCGGCGCGCTCGAGGATCGGCTCGCACACATCGCGGACCGCCTGCTCGCCGCCGAGAAGCTCCGGGCGCAGGTTCGGATCAAGCGAGATATTCGCGCCCGCCTCCCACGCGAGATCCGCCGCGCGGTAGCAGCCGTCACGCATTTTGTTTCCCGCCGACAGCGATGATCCGCAGATATGCAGCCAGCGGCACCCGTTGAAGTACTCGGCGGGCGGTTCCGGAAGATGGCTGGCAGCGGAGTTGCCGATGTGGAAGAGGAAGCGCCGGTCGCCGTTGCTGAAGTATGTCACGAACGCGCATCCGGTCGAGACCTCATCGACGACCGCCACGTAGGTGGTGTCCACGTCGTGATCCTTGAAGCGGCGGATGTTCATGCTGCCGAAGTCGTCATCGCCCACTGCGCCGATGAAGCCGGCGTTTCGCCCCAGCAGCGCGCACTGGTCGGTGAAGATGGCGGGCGCGCCGGAGGGGAACGCCCCGGCGAAGGTGCCGGGTTGATCGAGGGGTTCATCAACTTCCATGCGCATAACATCGACGATCAGTTCGCCGACTGAGATGATCTCGGGCATCGCAATCCCTCCACGGTCACATCTTCAAGCATCGCCCTCAGTTTCGGCGAAGCCGGGGGAGGGACCTGCGCGGATGTATTGTCGTCGCACACGTCGATTTTCCGTCGCTCCCGGGTTTTCCGCTTTCCCGGGGAGGCCCTGTCCGCCGAATATCAAAGTACAAAACGCGCAAACGAGTGGACGCTCAAGGAGGCGAGCACTATGCGAAAGCGACGCATGCTGCTTATGTCGATCGCCTGCGCGCTGCTGCTCGCGGGCGGGACGGTGTTTGCACAGGGACAGACCGGGGGCATCTTCGTGAAGGTGCCCGGTGTCCCCGGGACCGCTGATGCTCCGGGTCACGCCGACTATGTCAAGGCTGCCGGCCTGGTGCTGCTCAGTGGACCCGATCACTCGGAGTTCACGATCATGAAGCAATTCGACAAGGCTTCGCCCATCCTGGCGCGAGCCCAAGGGGAGAAGACGGTCTACGCGGACGTAGGGTGGATCACCGGAGGTGGTGGCAACTTCGGTTTCCTGCTCAAAAACGCGCGTGTCGATGAGGCGAAGCAGGTCGAGCCGTCATCGTTCCCGCACCTGATCCCGCAACCTGAGCCGGGCGAGAAGTACCAGATGGTGCGATTCATCTGCGAGCAGGTCCTCTTCGGCCCGGGCGAGGAGCGGCCGACGACGCCGGTAAACGGGCTGCTGATGCGCAGCGGCGACACCGAGGTGCCGCTGAAGGGTATCAGCGTGGCATCGAGCGGTCAGGGAGCCTGCTTTCCGACGGGGCTTCTGTTCGCATCGGATCAGATGCCGCACCACCTGCTTTCGGAGGATCAGCAAGCGCCGCCAGTGATGATCCTCGGGCGCGGCCATGGCAAGGAGAATGTGATCCTGTCGATGGAAGGCGGGATCGTGGCCGACGTCACCTCACCGAACGCGGGCATCCTCAGCGCGGGCGCGAATCTCCAGATGGGCTGGCTGAAGCCGCAGTCAATGGGCGTGGGTGGCTGAGGTCGCTGCAGCTTTGCCCGTCAACGTTCGGGCGCCGACTCGCGAGTCGGCGCCCGGTGTGTGTCACCCTCCCGTCCTTACTCCTCCCGCGCTGCCTCCATCACCCGGTCGATGTTGTCGATGACCTTCCGGAAGCCCGCCACGTAGCGCTCCATCAGGTCGAGGTCGTTCGG
>JBNJEK010000213.1:0-7822 GCA_051745855.1 Armatimonadota bacterium | reverse complement strand
TCTCAGCGCAGTATCAGCCAGTCGGGATACCAGTCGTAGTTCGGGCTGGAAATCACCTTTCGGACATCACTTCCGTCTGCCTTCATAGTGTAAATGTCCCAGCTTCCGTCCCTTGTGCCATGGAACATGATCCTGCTCCCGCCGGCTGACCACCTTGGGTTTGAGCAGCTATGATACGCGCTGTGGGTCAACTGGGTCTGCCCGGTGCCATCGGCGTTCATGACCCAAATCTGCGAGCGGTCCGAGTTTGTCCTCGATCCCTCCGGACTGGCCTCGATCCGGACAAAAGCGATGCGCTGCCCGTCGGGTGACCACGACGGCCAACCGTCCACTGCCGGGTCAAAAGTGAGCCGCTGCAGTCCGGTCTTGTCGATCTTGATCTTGTATATTTCGCGGTTACCGGCCCGCGTGCTGCTCCAGACGATCCATTGACTGGCCGGTCCCCAATCGGGCGATAAGTCGTCAGCGGGGTCGGTGATCAACGCGTACGGGTTGCTTCCATCCGCGTTCATCACCCATATATCAAAGCCGTAGCCGAGACAACGCTGCCACAGAATCCTTTGTCCATCAGGCGACCACCGGGGCACCCAGTCGAATCCGGGGGTGGTGGTGAGACGCTCGATGTCGGTGCCATCCCTCTTCATCGTGTAGATATCCCCGCCCTCACCATCGCGGTCGCTCTGAAAGACAATCCTCTCGCCGTCCGGCGACCACGAAGGCCCCACGACGGAATGGCCTTCCTGCGTGATTCTCTTGACCATGTAGGACGTGCCGTGTTGCGTCGCCACGTAGATGTCCATCGCTTCGTCGCCCCGCACGAACACGACCGTGGGGCGCGGCGGCCGGACGGCTCGCCGCGTCTCGGAACTGCCGGACGGAGCCGCGTTTCCTCCCGTGCCTGCGATTGTTGCGAGGAGGGTCACCGTCGCAATTCCCAGCAGAGCTCGATGCAACAGTGCGCTCTTCATCAATGTCACCCTTTCCGCCCCCGCGGTGTATCTCTTCCTCTAAAGCTTCCTGCAGCGGTGCATGGGTGCCCGGCGGCACTGGCCGCGATTCCAGATTCACGCGCCGTTTTCATTAATGTTCGACTATGTAATGATATTTTAATCTATGAGCGCAATACGTTACAGCCCGATCACCTGACGGAAAGAGCGGGATCGCGTGGGCGGGTCCTCGCCAGTCTCCCCGGGCCGGTGGAACCCGCGTTGAGATGAGAGGATGAACCCGCGGGGGAGGGCGTGTGCGATCTCCTGTAAACTCGGAGTTGTCCGCCCCCGAACTCGTATGATATACTGTCTGCCAGATACCACTTGGGGAGTGATCGGTTGTGGCAGACGAGCAACGGGCCTCGAATGGCGGAGCACGAGCATTCGACATCGTCGGCGGCGTGATCGGCCTGCTCGTCTTCATCGCGGGCATCGCCATGATCATCCTCGTGTTCACCTGGGTCCGCGATGTTTTCGACACGGTTGACACGCAGGTCCAGCAGGTGCGCACCGCCCGCGTCCAGGCCGAGGCGGCGGGCGCCGAAGCCGCCGCGGAGGCACAGGCCGCCGGTGACGAGGTCGCGGAGGAAGACGTCGTGGTCGCCACGCCCTATGAGGGTCCGACGATCGCTGATGTCGGGATCACGGTGGGGCTGAAGATACTCGGTCTGCTGGTGCTCGGATGGCTGGGCGCGCTGGTGGCGTCCAGGGGCGCGCAACTGGCGGGGGCGCACAGAGGAAAACGCGAGTTGTAACCGGGGATGGACGACGAGCAGCGGGCAGGTGCAGGACGGTGGCCGAAAGCAGCAACGATCTTCACAGGCTCGAAGCGAAGGTTCATGGCCGCGTGCAGGGCGTGGGCTTCCGGTATTTCACGCAACGGGAGGCGCAGAAGCTCGGACTGAGCGGATGGGTGCGGAATCTCCGCTCGGGAGAGGTCGAACTGGCCGCAGAGGGGAGCAGGGATGATCTCCGGTCGCTCCTCCAGGCCATCCGCAAGGGCCCGTCGATGGCGTGGGTCGAGCGTGTTGACGAGAAGTGGAAGGAGCCGAAGGGCGAGCGGGGCTCGTTCGAGGTGGCTTTCACCCAATGACGGAGGCTCCCGATCGCAGGGGGGAACTCGGCATGGATGTGGACGCGGTGAACGTGCTTGTCGTTGACGACGAACCTTACATCCGCGAAGTCTGCGGCCACGCCCTGGAGCGGGCGGGATACGCGGTGGCGCTGGCTGAGGATGGAGAGGGCGCCCACCGCGAACTGGACAGATGGAGCTTTGACGCAGCGATCCTCGACATCAACCTGCCGGACACCGACGGCCTGACGCTCCTGCAGGAGGTCAGACAGCACAACCCTGACGCCGTCGTGGTGCTGATCACCGGCTTCGCCACGCTCGAGACCGCGATGGAGGCGGTCAGGCTGGGGGCCTACGAGTACGTCCGCAAGCCCTTCGGCGCGGTCGATCTCGTGCATGTCATCGAACGCGGCCTTGAGAGCCAGCGCCTTAAGGGGCGCAACGATGACCTGCTCAAGCAGTTGCAGGCCGCCAACGAGGACCTGATCGCCCAGCAGAATCAGATGCGTGAGCAAGTCCGGGTTGCCAGCGACGACCTAACGGCCTTCGTGGAGCTTGGGAAGCGGCTTAGCGAGACAACGGAGTTGCCGGCCACGCTCCGGTCGATCATGCGCGCCGGCCTGCAGGTCACGCACGCGCGAGCCGCGGCCGCCTACCGCGTGGAGCATGATCCGCCATGCCTTCGCGGCATCATGGCCACGGGGCTTGCCGAGCGCGACGTGATCGACGCCAAGGTGGATCTGCGCACGGGGCTGCTCGGCGCCGTGAACTCCAGCGGCGTCGCGCGGGTAGAAAATGATGTGCTCGATCCCGCGATCGCCGATGACGAGCACCTGAGCTTTCTCGGAGTGCAGTCGGTGCTCGCCAGTCCGCTGAGTTGGGACGACACGGTCCACGGCGTACTGGCATTCTTCGACCACGAGGGTGAGGGCTTCTGTGATGAGAGCCTCAACCTCGTCCGCGTGCTCTCCGCCCAGGCCGCGCGGATCGTTGCCGCCATGCGGGATGAGGAGGCGCAGACCGGAGATCCGGGAGACGAAGACGGCTTCGTTGACCTGGCGGATCTGCTGTGACAGCCGGCTGGAGATGATGATTCGGAGGCATTGATGCCGCACGAAAACGTCTGCTCGGAAGCGTGGTGGCGGGAATTCTTCGAGAGCGAGGACAGTATCCCGCTCTCGTTCTTTCCCGGTGATGAGGAGACCGCCGAGCAGGTCGATGGCATCATCTCCCTGCTCGACCTCCGGCCAGGCGAGACGGCCGCCGACATCTGCTGCGGCATGGGCCGCCACGCCATCCCTCTCGCCGAGCGGGGCATGGACGTGATCGGCCTCGATGTGTCCGAGATGATGCTGCAGATCGCCGATGAGCTTGCCGGTGACGATGCCCGTCCGGCGCTGATCCGCGGCGATGCCGCGCGACTGCCGCTGGGAGACGAGGCATTCGACGTGGTGCTGAACCTTTTCAACAGCTTCGGCTACTTCCTCGACGAGGGGCAAAACATCGCGGTGCTCGAGGAGACTGTCCGGTGCCTCAAACCCGGCGGTCGGTTCCTCATGGAGACACGCAACCGCAGCTATCAGATCCTCTACGCGCCCTACTACCAGGAAGTGAGCCGCGCCGACGGCAACGCCGCCGTCATCCGGTGCCGCTACGATGAAGCCGAGCATCGGATGACAAGTGTGTGGAGCGACCCGGACGATCCGGATGAGATACTTTACGAAGCCGCTATCCGACTCTACGGCCTTGACGAGTTGCGGGAGATGTTCGACAGCACCGGTCTCGAGATAGACGGCGTCTTCAGCGAGTACGACGGCCGCGAATTCGAGGGCTGGGAGCGGATGCTGATCCTGCAGGCGCACAAGCGCTGACTTTGCTGTTGCCGTCGGCCCTATGCCGTCGGAGTCGGAGAGGCCGGTCCCCGCACCGGCCTGTGTCGCTGCCGTTGGAGCCCTGCGTCGTTCGGGATTACGATGCACGTTCGCCCGCGGAGAGAGAGTCTGAATGTCCGAACATTTCGCCGACCGCCTGATGGCCGCCATCAAGGAGAAAGGCAGCCGCATCTGCGTGGGCATCGACCCGGTGGTCGAGCGCCTGCCCTGCACCATCGGTGATGAGGGCGACCGCATCGGGCAGGTGCGGGCCTTCTGCACGGGCATCCTGCGCGCGGTCGCGGATCACTGCGCGGTCGCAAAGCCCAACTCGGCTTTCTTTGAGGCCCTGGGGCCGCAGGGCATGGGACTGCTGCACGATGTGATCGGCGAGGCGAAGCGCCTCGGGCTGCTGGTGATCCTTGACGCGAAGCGCAACGACATCGGCTCCACCGCCGAGGCCTACGCGAAGGCGATCTTCGGTGGCGGGGGCGCCGTGCCGGATGCCGTGACGGTCAATCCTTACCTCGGCTCCGACGGCGTGCAGCCGTTCATCGAGGCGGCGGAGGCATGTGGCGGCGGGATCTTCGTGCTCGTGAAGACTTCGAACCCGTCCTCCGCCCAGTTGCAGGACCTGAAGGTCGATGGAAAGCCGGTTTATCATCACGTCGCCGAACTCGTCGATGACTGGGGCTCCGCGCACGTTGGCGAGAGCGGCTGGTCATCGGTCGGAGCGGTGGTCGGCGCGACCTGGCCCGAGCAACTTGTCGAACTTCGCGAGGCGATGCCGCGCACGCCCTTCCTCGTGCCGGGCTACGGCGCGCAGGGCGGCGGCGCGGGCGATGTGCTGGCCGCGTTCGACGAAGAGGGCCTCGGCGCGGTCGTGAATTCATCGCGCGGGATCATCTATGCGATCGATCGCGAGCCCCATGCCGATCGCTTCGCCCCGGACGAGTGGGAACGCGCCGCGGCAGCCGCGGCCGAGGAAATGCGAGACACAATCAACGAGGCGATCGACGGGCGGTAGCCGGGCTTTCCGCGTCGTTTGCCGTCAGGAGAGGCCGGACCCCGGGAGATACACGACATCTCGCGGCCTGTGCCGTCATGCTGTTCATGCACAAGGAGGTCACGCATTGTCTCTCACCGGACGCGACCTGATCACGATGTCCGATCTGTCGGAGACCGAGATCGGTCTGCTGATGGACACCGCCGCCACGATGGCCGAGGCCATCGGGCTTGATGATGCGTCCACCCGCCAGCCTGCCGAGCGCCTCGATCGGATCATGGCCACCTGTTTCTTTGAGCCGAGCACGCGCACGCGCCTGTCTTTCGAGAGCGCGATGCTCCGCCTCGGCGGCAGCGTCCTCGGCTTTGCCGACCCGGACGCCTCTTCCGCAGCCAAGGGCGAGACGCTCGCCGACACCGCCCGCACCGTCGGCGGCTACGCGGACCTGATCGTCATCCGCCACCCGAAGATGGGCGCGGCGAAGGTCGCCGCCGATGCTGCCTCGGTCCCTGTGATCAACGCCGGCGACGGCGCGCACGCCCACCCGACGCAGACGCTCACTGATCTCCTCTGCATCAAACGCCACAAGGGCCGCCTTGACGGTCTCACCGTCGGGCTGATGGGCGATCTGAAGTACGGCCGCACCGTCCATTCGCTCGGCGCCGTGATGGCCCGTCTCGGCTCGGAGGTCATCTGCATCGCCCCGGAGCAGCTTCAGATGCCGAAGCGTTACCTCGACGAGATCGAGGACCTGTCCGGCGAGCGCCCGCACGAGGTCACGAGCAGCGACGAGGCGCTGGCGGAGCTTGACGTTCTCTACGCCACCCGCGTGCAGGTCGAGCGCTTCCCGGAGGCTGAGCAGGCGACCGCCCGTGAGATCGCAAAGGATTTCGTAGTGAACGCGGCGCTGCTCGATCGCGCGCCCGAGGATATGATCGTGATGCATCCGCTCCCGCGCGTGGATGAAATCGCCCCGGAGATTGACGATGATCCGCGCGCGGTGTACTTCGAGCAGGCCCATGGCGGCGTGCCGGTGCGGATGGCGCTGGTCAGCCACCTGCTGGGGGTAGTCGAGCAGAAACGCGGCCCCTTCCGCGGCCTCTCCGCAGGGAAAGCGACCGGTCGCCACGAGGCCACTGCGTCGCCCGGACGCGCCAGGCGGGAGGCCGAGCGGGAGCAGGCCGGGTCCGAAGCGGGACGCCACACGCATGGGACCCGGCCGGAGAAGATCCCGGCCTCGGCAGATATCAAATGCCGCAACGAGCAGTGCATCACATTCGACGAGCGCTTTCTCGCGGGCTTCTTCCACCGCTACCCGGATGGTGGCACGGAATGCGCCTACTGCGAGGAGCCAGTCGAGGAACGGTAGCCGCCGACGGTGTCGTTGGAGGGGCCGCACGAGCCGCCCCGCGTCGTCTGCGGGACGGTGAGGTCGGCCCTCTGCGGTCGTTGGCGTGGGCTTGGCCCGAGCAACCGATGGGCCGACCTCGCCGCGACAGGACCTGCGCTCGCGCAGCGTCACGACAATCGCGGCTCGTGCGGCCCCTCCAAACAGCACTCGGCGGCGACGAGGTACCAATACACACAACGCCGGCATCGTCCGGCTTCGCGATTTACCCGACAGATGTGCATATCACAGGAGGTTCAGACAATGCCTAACCAGCACCCCGACTATCAGCCGAAGGTTGACATTCCGCAGGTCAAGAAGGTCGCGCTCGCGTTCTCAGGCGGGCTCGATTCGACGCTCGCGATCAAGCTGCTCGAGGAGTACTACGGCGCCGAGGAGATCCTCGCGGTCACCGTCAACGTCGGCCTCACCGACGAGGAGATCGAGGGCTGCCGGTCCAAGGCCGAGCAGCTTGGCGTGCCGTGGGAACTGATGGAGGCCACCGACGAGTTCGCGAACGACTGGATCGCCCGCGCGATCCGCGCCAACTCCAATTACGAGGGCTACCCGGTCGCCACGTCGATGACACGGCAGCTTATCGCCCGCCGCGTCGCCGAGTACGCGGTCGAGCAGGGCTGCGACGCGATCTGCGAGGGCTCGACCGGCAAGGGCAACGACCAGTACCGCATGGCGAATGTCTTCGCGATCTTCGCCCCCGACCTTGAGGTCATCGTCCCGGTCCGCGAGTTCGACTTTACACGGCAGGATGAGAAGGACCTCTGCGACTACTACGGCGTGCCTTACAAGGCCGGGATCGGCGACGACCTGACGATGTGGTGCCGCTCGATCGGCTCCGGCGAGGTTGACAACCTGCAGATGCGCATCCCGCAGGACGACTTCGTCTGGTACAATCTGCCCGAGAACGCGCCCGACGAGCCTGTCGAGGTGGAGATCGAGTTCGAGGCTGGCATCCCGGTCAAGTGCGACGATGTCACAGGCCTCGCGAACATCATCCACTACCTCAATGACCTCGCCGGCAAGCACGCGATCGGCAAGATCGACATGTTCGAGGATGGGCTGATCGCGCTGAAGTCGCGCGAGGTTTACGAGGCCCCCGCGGCCACGGTGATCCTCAAGCTCCACCGCGACCTTGAGCAGCTTTGTCTGACCAAGGAGCAGGTGCAGAACAAGCCCAACATCGAGCGCCTCTGGGCCTACCAGGTCTACCATGGCGCGTGGTACCACCCCTTCACCGACGATTGCGCAGCGTTCATCGAAAACTCGCAGTCGGTGGTCAACGGCACGTATGTTGTCCAGCTTTACAAGGGCAACATCGACATCCTCAGCCGCGAGACGGACACCGGCCTGTTCGCGCCGGAGCTTCGCTCCCTCGCGACTTCGGACTTCACCCAGCCCGATTCGGGCCCGGCGACGAAGATCCACGCACTGCAGTATAAGATCGTGAGCAAGCGCGGGATCCCCTTCCTCGAGGATGAG
>JBNJEK010000212.1:0-7829 GCA_051745855.1 Armatimonadota bacterium | reverse complement strand
GAAGCCGATGAAGAATGCGCCCACGACGGTTTCCCAGCCGAATCCGTCCTCGAACTCGTCCGGCGTCTCCATCAGCGAACGATATTCTGCAAGTTCCTGTGTCTCTCTCAGTGCCATGGCAAAACTCCATCATTCCGGTCCCACCGGATGCGGACCGCTACTTCAGCGAGGTTGACAAAGGGGGCATTCAACGTACCGACAGGGCGCACCTCCCTGCGGCAACGAAAGAAATCCTACCATCAACGCGAGGCATCGTCAACCCGAGCCAACGATCTCTTCCAGCCGCCGGAGATTCTGACGCGCCACCAGGTCGTCAGGATTATTCGCCACGAGTTCCCGCCAGACCTCGTATGCTTCCTCGACACGCCCGGATTTCTCCAGGGCGTGGGCGTGCATTCGGGCGCGTTCGGGCGGGGCGCCCAGTTCGCGGGCCCGCTTGAAGAGCGGCACGGCATCCGCGAAGCGTCGCTGCGCGTTGAAGTAGAAGAAGCCCAGTTCAAAGTGTGACTCCCACTCGTCGGGATGCATCGAGACCGCCCGGCGGTAGGTCGCCAGCGCCTCCACATCGCGCCCGAGGCTCCAGTAGAGGTAGGCGGAGTTGGTCAGCCCGTCGAGGAACTCGGGGTCGAGCCACACGATCGTCTCATTCCCGCGGATGATCTGCTCGTAGTGCCCGGCATGCCACCACCAGTCGGTCTCGCCGACCATGTAGGTGGTGAAGTTGAAGATGATGTCATCGAGAGAGGCATCCACCGGGCCGGGATACTCGTCTGTGGCGCTCGCGGGCTCCCACCCGCCGCGGCGTCCGTCCTCGGCGATCCCGCGCACGAGCGGGTCCGGGTCATTGAGCGCGACCTCCGGCACCCGATCCAGTCGTGCCAGCGCGTCTATCGCCCAGTAGCGGATCCACCAGCGGTTGCCGTAGTACGCCGCTTGGGCCGCGGAGAGACCGTCGTACTCGCCCATCCGTGCGAGGGCCATCCCGGCGAACATGCGGACGTCGCGGTCGGGATCGTCCAGTGCCTTGCGAAGTGCGTCGATGCCATCGCGTGACGCGATCTGTCCGAGCAGGAAGCAGCAGCGCGCGCGCATCAGCGGGTCATCGAGCGTGAGGCCGTCGATGAGCACGGGAAGCGCGTACACGTGGCCTGCGATCACGCCGATCGGTTGTGCGCGACCGTGATCAGGCTCGCCTGCGACGACGAACGCTGCTTCATGTGGCGACGGCGGCGCGGCCGCGTCCTCGGTCTGCGCGGCGACGGGCGGCGCGATCGATGCGGTTAGCACGATCAGACAGGTCAGGGCCACGCGCATGATAATTCTCCTCAGAAGAACGTCGGCAGCATGATGTGTGTCGGACCGTTGCGCATCATCTCGGGCATCATGATGGCAAGCGCGATGACCCACGCGAGAAGCATCAGGATGCCGATCGCTCCGAAAACCGCGCCGGCGATGGCGACCGGTCCCGCGTTCCGCCGGGCGGCGGAGATGCCCAGCCACAGCGAGGCGATCCCGAGCAGGCCGAGGATGCCGCAGGTGAAGACGGAGAGGAGGCCGAGGCCGAATGACCACCAGGCGTAGGACATGACATCGCCGGAGGGTTCACCGCCTGCCTCCTCCTGGCGTCGGGTCGCGGCGGGCGGGGCCTGTCGCGGTGCGGCCTGTGGCTCCCGTGCGGGTACCGTGGCAGGCGCCCCGGAGGCCGGCTCAACGCCCTCCTCTGCGGCCTGCGGGGGAGTCTCCACGGGCTCCTCGACAGGTTCCAGCCGCCGGGAGCAACTCCAGCAGACGCGGTCTACCTCGTACACCGACTCATCGCAATGCGGGCAACGCAACTGCCCGTCCACAGGCGCGGCCGGAGCGCGGGCGTCCTCCGCAGCCTGCTGCATGGGCGTGGCCCCGGCAACCACGGGATCGTCGTGCGGACCGCGAGGCTCGAGATCCTCCGGAGTGACCGGCCCTTCCGCCTCGGACGCCTCCTCGGTGCGCCGTGCGGTCGGGGCATCGAAAGGCTCGGCCTCGGTGGGCGGCTCCGAAGGAGGCAGATCAGGGCCGGACTGCTCGGCCCCCGCAACCTCGGGCGGCTCCTCTTCGAGGGGCTGCTCCTCGGGCGGCGGCGGTGGCGGCGGACCTGGCGCCGGTGCCTCACCGGGCGCCTGCTCGTCGCCAGCGTCCGGTTTGCTTTCGGCAGGCCCAGTCAGCCGCTCACCGCACTCCGGGCAGTACCTGGCGTCCTCGACCGTCTTGCCGCAGTTCGGGCAGGTGCGCTCTGGCATCTCCGCGTCCTCCCGCGTTTGATCGTCAGTGTCTCATGCATGTTCGCCGTGCGAGGTCCCGCCCCCTGCCCGGAGTCAGGTTGCGCGGTCAGCGAAAGTTTTTTTCCGATGAAGGAGGAATCTGAACGGGCATCTCGAAGGAGATAACTGAGGTTTGATTTCACTGCGCTCGCGGTATACTCTTCACGCGAGGTGAGGTGGGGGGGTACTGCGGAGGGCAGGCGCGGAGCGGACATCTTGCCCGCGACAGTGACAGGAGTTGAGGCCTTTGGTTGAAACACAGCCCGACAAGTCCCGAGCCCGCCCGGGCTGACCGGCTGAAGAGAATTGAGCGGAGGACGCGAGAGCCGCTACCGGGGCGCAAAGCCCCAAATGACGCCGGAGCAGCGAAGTACAGGGCGGGCTCGGATCGTGTACGCCCTCGCTCAACAAGTGGTCTTCTGACGCACATGCGTTCTCCCGCCAGGGTAGCAGATGACGGCGGGCGTATTATTGTACCTGCGTGGCCTCGGTGAAGGGCGCGGACAGCGCCGCGGCGAATGCTCCCTCGAGCGCGTAATCCCGCCTCCTGGAGAGCAACATGAGTAATCTGCGCGACGCAGTCCTCGCCTGTGATGTCTGGGACACTCACACCCACCTTGAAGGCGCGCAACTTCCAGCGGAGGATTTCTGGAAGATCGGCCACTACTTCTGGCTGCTGCGCGAGATGAAGGCGGCCGGCTACCCCGCCGATCACGCGGAGATGGCGCCGGACGCGCGCGCCGAGGCCTACGCGAGCGCTCTCGATGCCACGCGGAACACGGCGATGAACCGCGCCATGCGAGCGGCGGTCCGCGACCTCTACGACATTGAGCTGACGGACGCCGCGAGTGTGCTGGAGGCCGATGAGGCGGTGCGCGAAAGCGCCGCCCGAAGCGACTGGGCCGCTGAGGTGTTCGAAGCGGCCGGCGTGCGCAGGGCCGTCGTGAATATTGAGGAGGACGCGGACTTCGGCGACCTCTCGGATATCGCGTACTTCCTCCCGAGGATTGAGAGACAGATCAACTCGTGGACGAACGCGATCGTCGAATCGGATGCGCCCGGCGATGCCGGTGAGCGGGTGGCCGGTGAGATCGACGGCTTCGCGGCCGACACCAGCGGGCGGGGGATCGGGGGCCTGATGGCGTCGCTCGGTGACTGGTGTGAGCGGACGGCGGGCGATCCGCCGCTGCTCGCGTCATCCACGCGCCCCGCCGAGGCGAGGACCTTCGTCATGCATCACCTTGCGGACGCGGCGACGCGACATGGCCTCTTCCTGCAGCTTTTCCTCGGCATGGAGCGGGGGTGGAGCAGCCAGGTCACCGCACACAATCGCGCGGACCGGATAATCGCGCTCCACGGCCTCTTCGAGCGCTACGAGTGCAGATTCGACCTCGTACTTTCCACCAACCTGCTGAACTTCGACTCGGTGCAGACCGCGAGGATGTTCCCAAACGTCCACCTCGGCGGCCTCTGGTGGTTCAATTTCCGCCCGAGCACGTACCGCGACATCATGCAGTACCGCATGGAGGCGCTGCCGCCGGCGAAGTCGGCGCTCATCGCCTCTGACGCAAGGTGTGTTGAGTGGTGTTACGCGAAGGTGATGCTGGTGAAGCGACTGCTGGCGGAATTTTTGCAGCAGCAGGTTGACCGCGGGTGGCTCGATGAGGACGACGCGCTGTGGATGGCGCGCGAATGGCTCCATGACTCAGCGATGCGATTGTACACCGATCGGGAGGCACTCTGACATGCGACTGCTCCTGCTTTTCGGGCTACTGCTGGTGGCAACCGCCGCGACGGCCGAGGACGCGCCGGTGCCGGTCAGTCCTGCCGATGGCGGATCGCTGGTGTATGAAGCCGATGAGCGGGGCAACACGATCCCGGATTTCTCGAACTGCGGCTATCGCGGCGGCGGCGTGGCCCTGCCGGAGGTCCCGGTCGCGCTCACGCTTGAGCCTGCTCAGGGCGATGACACCGAGCGCATCCAGGCGGCGATCGATGAAGTCAGCGCGATGCCGCTGAACGACGACGGCTTTCGTGGCGCGGTGCTTCTGCGGGCGGGCGAATACGCCATCGCAGGCAGCCTCCGAATCGCCGCCAGCGGCGTGGTGCTGCGCGGGGAGGGCGACGAGAATGACGGGACGATCCTCCGAGCGACCGGCGCGGGCAAGCGAACGCTCATCAAACTCCTCGGCGAGGGCTCGCGCACCGAGATCGAGGACAGTCGCGTGCAGGTCACGGACGAGTTTGTCCCCATCGGCGCGCACACCATGCACGTCGAGGACGCGAGCGGCTTCTCAGTCGGCGACGAGGTCGTGGTAGTGCGGCCTGCGACCGAGGAGTGGATACACACAATCGGCATGGACCGCATCCCCGACCGGCGAGATGGCGGGAAATCCACGCAGTGGACGCCGAAGGCATACACGATCCACTACGAGCGCGAGGTCACGGCCGTCGATGGTGATGAGATCACGATCGATGCGCCGCTGGTGATGTCGCTCGACCAACAGTTCGGCGGAGGCTACGTATACCGCTACGAGTGGCCGGAGCGGATTCGCAACGTGGGTGTCGAAAACCTGCAGGGCATATCTGACTTCGACCCGGAGGTCACAGCAAAACGTGGCGACCGGGAGTATTACGCCGATGAGGACCACGGATGGAGCCTCATCTGGGTGGAGAAGGCCGAGGACGCGTGGGTTCGCGACGTTACCAGCGTGTACTTCGGGTACTCGTGCGTCTGGACGCGGGCCGGGAGCAAGTCGGTCACGGTGCAGGACTGCGCGTATCTGGAGCCGGTGTCGAGGATCACCGGCGCGAGGCGCTACTCGTTCGCTGCAAACGGTCAGCGGGCGCTTTTCCTGCGCTGCTACGCGCGGGAGGGGCGGCATGACTTCGTGATGCACGCCCGCGCGCCCGGCCCGAATGCGTTCGTGGACTGCCGGGCGGACAACGCGTACTCCGACAGCGGCCCGCACCATCGCTGGGCCACCGGCACGCTCTACGACAACGTCATCGTCAACGGACACGCGCTGAATGTGCGGAATCGAGGCAGTTCCGGCACTGGACACGGATGGGCCGGCGCACAGATGGTGTTCTGGAACTGCGAGGCCGACAGCATCATATGCCAGCAGCCTCCGACCGCGCAGAACTGGGCGGTTGGCTGCATCGCTGACAAACGCTCGGGTGACGGTTACTGGGCCTCATTCGGTCAGCGTGTGACACCGCTGAGCCTCTACGCGGCGCAGTTGCGGGCGCGTCTGGGCGAGGAGGCTGTCGCGGCAGTCGCCGGGCAGTGGATTGACCGGGAGTGAGACGTAGATTACCGGATGGAGGGTCTTGTCGGGCGGGGCGAAAATGAGTATAATGAGCGAAAATCGACGGCGTTGCCGGGGCCGAATATCGGCCGCCGGCTTTTTCGTGTCAGCCCCCCGCGTCCGGGCCAGGAGGCCTTTTTCCCGTGATTGCTCGTGAACTGATGCAAACTGATATCCCAACATTATCACTTGACGATTCGCTCCAGGAGGCGGCTGAGCTTCTCACTCGTTACGAGAACAGCAACATTGCCGTCCTCGATGAAGAGGGCCGCATCGTGGGCATGGTCGGCGAGAATGACATTCTGGCGATCGCCATGCCGACATCCGCCGCTGGCATCGACCAACTGAGCTACCTACCCCGCTGCTACGGGCTGCGCAATCTCTCGGACGACAAACTGCAGGACGTGACGGTGGAGAAGGTCATGCGGACCGAAGACATCGTGACCGTCGAGGAGAACGAGCTGATCGCACAGGTGGCGCTGCTGATCATGCGCCACCATCAGCCGCAGGTCTTCGTCGTGAGCGACGGCAAGTATGTCGGCCGGGTTGGCCGCAAGCACATCATAAGCGAAGTCGTCGATCCGCATCTCGGAGTTGCGTGTCACCCATGACTGCGGCAGCGTGGATCGCTACCGGCATCTTTGTTGCCGTATACGCCCTGCTGATCCTGGACAAGCTTCCAAAGGCCACCCTGGTGCTTGCGGGCGCCTCGTTGATGATCGTCCTCGGCGTGCTTGACCAGCACACGGCCTTCCATGGCACGGATACCGTGCAGGGGGTGGACTGGAACACCATCTTCCTGCTCATCGGGATGATGATCGTTGTCAACATCACCAGGAAGACGGGGCTCTTTGACTGGATCGCCATCAGGACGGCGAAATTCGGCAAGGGCAATCCCGTGCTGATTCTGATCGGCATGAGTGTGAGCACCGCGGTGCTGTCCGCGCTCATAGACAACGTCACCACCGTGCTGCTGGTCGTCCCGACCGCCATCGTGATCTACGAGGCGCTTGAACTTGATCCAGTCCCCTACCTGATCTTTCTCGTCTTCGCGTCGAACATCGGCGGCTCAGCGACACTGATCGGGCACCCGGCGAATATCATCATCGGGTCGGCAACGGGCTTCAGCTTCATGGACTTCATCTACGTGAACTTCCCGATCGCCTTCATCATCTTTGTCCTGCTGTGCGCAATAGCATGGTTCCTCTTCCGTTCCGCGATGGCCATCACGCCCGAACAGAAGGCGCGGATCATGCAACTCGACGAGACGCGAGCACTGCGGGATATGAAGCTCCTGTGGCGGTCGCTGGCAGTCATCGGCCTGGTGTTTCTCGGCTTCGGGGTACATGATCTGCTCGGACTTGAGCCTGCCACAGTGGCTCTGACCGGCGCGACACTGCTGTTACTGCTCGATCCGGCAGGGCCGACGAAGACGCTCGAGGAAGTTGAATGGCCCACGATCTTCTTCTTCATCGGTCTGTTCATCATGGTCGCCGGTCTTGCAGAGACAGGAGTTATCGAGAAACTCGGTATGTGGATGGTTGATGTGACCGGCGGCGGCTACTTCGCGCTGACGATGACCGTGGTCTGGCTGGCGGGTATCGCGTCGGCGTTGATGGGCAGCATTCCGTTCGTCGCGACGATGTCTCCGATTGTGAGGACCATCGCGCAACTGCTGCATCCGAGTCTCGGAATTGAGCAGGCGGTACGCCATGCGAGCATGAGGCCGATCTGGTGGGCGCTTTCACTGGGATCGGGCATCGGGCAGAACTTCGCGCTGATCGGCGCGCCGACGAATCTCGTCGCCGCCGCGATCGCGGCCCGCTCCGGCCACCCGATCTCCTTCAAGCGTTTCATCATCTGGGGTGTGCCGATCACATTCCCGTTCATCGTGCTTTGCGCGGTCTATCTCTGGCTCCGCTTCTTCACAGGCTGAGGGTCATCTGAGGCCCACCTCATAAGCCGCGGGGGGGTGATCCGGGATACCCCCCCCGCCCCGACCGGGTGTCACTTCATCATATTGCGTTGAAAGCTGCGTGCGCCTCATGTCGTCGATGGGTTACGTTGCTGCTGCAGTGTTTGTGGCCGCGTACGTCCTGATCGCGTCCGACCGCTTCGACAAGACGAAGATCGCTCTTGCGGGCGGCGCCCTGATGATCATGCTGGGTGTCGTCGATCAACATACGGCCTTTCACGGCCGCCATGAGGTTGAGGGGATCGA
>JBNJEK010000211.1:0-7894 GCA_051745855.1 Armatimonadota bacterium | reverse complement strand
GATTCTCGTCACGGGGCCGACCGGTAGCGGGAAGTCCACCACGCTCGCGTCGATGATTAACGCGATCAACCACGAGCGCGCCGAGCACATCATCACGATCGAGGACCCGATCGAGTACCTGCACACGCACAACAAGTCGGTCATCAACCAGCGTGAGCTTGGTCAGGACACGCACAGCTTCAACAACGCCCTGCGGGCCTCGCTGCGTGAGGATCCGGACGTTATCCTCGTCGGTGAGATGCGTGACCTTGAAACGATCCAGTTGGCCGTCACGTGCGCGGAGACCGGTCACCTTGTGATGGCGACGCTTCATACCAACAGCGCGGCCGAGTCAGTTGACCGCATGATCGACGTTTTCCCGCCGGCCCAGCAGGAGCAGATCCGCATCCAGCTTTCAAACAACCTCCAGGCGATCATGTCGCAGCAGCTTATGCGGCGCGCCGGACAGCCGGGTCGAATTGCGGCGATTGAGATCATGATCGCCAACTCCGCTATCCGGAACCTCATTCGCGAGGCGAAGTCGCACCAGATCACCTCGCACATCCAGACCTCGGCCGGAAGCGGGATGCAGACGATGGACCAGGCGCTGCGGGACCTCGTCAACGCCTCGATGATTACGTACGATGACGCCATGCGGCGCGCACAGAACCCGATCGAGCTTGAGAAGCTCATCCACGGTTCGGACGACGAGGAGAGCGGTCGCAGGCAATGAGTGGTGAGGGCGCGCTGGATCCCCGGCGCGCCCGCCTACGTTCTGTCGCGGGGTGACGGTCAGCGTTAAGTTTTGACGAACGCGTTTCGCAAGTATGTCCGCGGTGCAATCCTTAGAACCAGAGCACTGGCCAATCCGCGGACGAGGAGTGGGTAAGTATGCCTACATTCGCCTACAAGGCCAAGGATAAGACGGGGCAGGAGGTGGAGCAGACCGCGGAGGCGGAATCCAAGGAAGCGCTGGTGAAGGCGCTGCGCGAACAGGATCTCGCCCCGACGAGCATCAAGGAGCAGAAAAGCTCGTCGCTGATGAAGAAGGCGTCTGGGAAGAGCTTCAGCTTCAGCTTCGGCAAGCGGGTGGGGCTCAAGGACCTCTCGATCTTCTGCCGGCAGTTCGCGACGATGATTAACGCTGGTGTGTCGCTGGTTCGCTGCCTCGACGTTCTGGAGCAGCAGAGCTCGAACGTTGGGCTCAAGGAGATCATTCGGGACATTCAAAGCGAGGTCGAGGGTGGTGCGACGCTGTCGAAGTCGATGGCGAAGTACCCCAAGGTTTTCAGTGAGCTGGCGGTCGGTCTGGTGCGCGCCGGTGAGGTCGGTGGTGTGCTCGACGACACGCTCGAGCGCCTGGCCGTGTTCCTTGAAAAGGACCTCGAGCTTCGCCAGAAGATCAAGTCGGCGATGACCTACCCGATCCTGGTTCTGATCGTCGCCGTGGGTATCGTGAGCTTCCTCGTCATGTTCATCCTGCCGAAGTTCATGGAGCTTTTCCTTGAGCTTGGCATGGAGGAGAGCGATTTTCCGGCCCCGACTCGTTTTCTGATGCAGATAAGCAACTTCGCCCTGCAGCGATGGTACTTCATGGTCGGCATCGTCGTGGGTCTGTGGATAGCCATCGGCCGGATCAAGCGGACGAAGACCGGGAAGCGTTACTACGACATGATAATGCTGAAGATTCCCGTCTTCGGGCCTTTGAACCACAAGATCGCGGTCTCGCGTTTTGCGCGGACGCTTTCGACGCTGCTGTCATCGGGTGTTCCGATCCTGCAGGCGATGGAGACGGTGGCCGGGACGGTGGCGAACGACGTGATCGCGGACGCGATCCTGCTGTCCCGCGCGAGCATCCGGGAGGGCGACACGATCGCCGACCCGCTGGCCGAATCGAAGATGTTCCCGCCGATGGTCGTGCAGATGATCACGATTGGTGAGGAGACCGGTCAGCTTGACAGTATGCTCGAGAAGGTAGCTGTCTTCTACGAGCGCGAGGTTGACGCGGCGGTTGAAAGCCTTACGGCGGCGATCGAGCCGGTGATGATCGTTGTGCTGGGCTTCATCGTCGGCTTCATCGTTATCGCGATGTTCCTGCCGCTGATCGGTGTCATTCAGAACCTCAGCACGTAATCTGAGGCGTGCTGCGGGCTACAGCGCATGTTCGGCGGCCGGTGGCGAGCCGGCCGCCGAACCATGATAGGAAGCCCTTGATGGTGGTCGGGCGCCCGCCGCATTCACAGGGCTGCCGCCTGGTGCTTCCGCCGCTGCGGTAACGGGGTGATTGTACTGGTCGCACCTGGTCCGTCCGGCGTGGCCCTGCTCGTGGTGGTATTTCTGATCGGGGCCGCCGTCGGCAGCTTCCTCAACGTGGTCATCTTCCGGCTCCCGCGGGGCGAATCGCTGGTGCGCCCGCGATCGCGCTGCCTCAGTTGCGGCGCGGACCTTGGGCTGGTGGACCTCGTGCCCGTGCTCAGCTACCTCGGGCTGCTGGGGCGGTGCCGCCACTGCAAGCGCCGCTACAGCCCCCGCTACATGCTCGTGGAGCTTTTCACCGGCATCGCGGCGATCGGAGGCGTCTACCTTTTCGGATTGACGATCCAGGCGCTGCTGATTTTCGTTGCGGTCTGCGCTCTCGTGGTGGTCTTCTTCGTTGACCTCGACCACTTCATCATCCCCGACGGGACCGTCGCGATTATCGCGGGAGCGGGCGTCGGGCTGGACGTGCTGACGCTTTTGCAGGAGGGAGCGCGGGGGGCGGTCATCTTCAACGAGCGGCTTTCGGCGGGCCTGCAGTACACGGTGGTGTTGCCGCGGTCGATTGTGGGGATGGCGGTCGGGGCGGGAGTGTTCGTCGCGATCGCGTTCATCGCCGAGCGGGTTTTCAAGCGGCCCGGTATGGGCTGGGGCGATGTGAAGCTCGCCGGGGCGATGGGCGCGGTGCTCGGTCCGGGGTATCAGTTTTTCACGTATTTTCTGCTCGCGATCATTGTCGGAGCGATTGTGGGCGTTGTGTGCATGGCCGCAGGTTCGGTTGGTCGGAGAGACTATATCCCGTTCGGGCCGATGATGGCGGCGGCGGGCGTGGCGATGATCTACTTCGGCGACGTCCTCACTCCGCTGGTCATGTCACGGTTTTTACTTGTTTGAAAACACGGCAGTCAAAGCGCTGGCGGCGGAAGTCGCAGAGGTTTAGCGGGCCGGCTCCACGGGTAGAAAACTACCGGATGGCGCGGGCGTCATCATGACGACCGCGCCGTGGTTGTGAGAGGTCCGATTGTTGAGAGGAAGGTCCGCCAGCATCATGTGGGAGGCACCCGAAAATGACCGTGAATAAAAGGCGGCGCGGGTTCACGCTGGTGGAGATGCTTGTTGTCATATCCATCATCGTGGTGCTCGTAGCGATCCTCTTCCCGGTGATCTCAAGCGCGCGGCACAGGGCGCGCATGGTGCGCTGTCAGACGAACCTCAGCGCTCTCACCCAGGCTATGACGGAGTACAAGCGCCAGAATCACCGCTACCCGCCGCAGCCGGCCTACGATTCGGACGCCCAGATCTACACGGGCGGCTTCTCGGCCCTCTATCCGGACTATCTCGACTCCTACGCCGACCTGCTCTGCCCTGATGACTACGTGGTCATCACCGTGCAGGACGAGGCGCGGGAGCGGCGCTACTCGAGCTACAACGGCCGGATCGAACTGGCGGAGAACCCCGGAGCGACCGGAGAGGCGCGGTGGGCGTTCGCGGTCGATGGTGACACCAACAGCGAGATGATCACCTACAACTATCACGGCTATGACGTGAAGGGCTGGGACCGCCCGGTGCCGTTGCAGCCGACGGCCGCGTCGCCTGCTCCGCCGGACTGGCTTCGGAACAATGATCGGACGTGGCGGGACTATCCGCGTTTGATGAACATCTACGCGCCCGAGTACACGATGGTCGCGCACTGCACCTTCCATCGTGACTTCTACTCCAACGAGTCCGAGCAGCGTGACACATACGTGCAGCTTACCAACGAGACCGACTCGCTGGTGGTCGAGGTCTGGCAGAACCCCGACAGCGACGGCGCCAGCATGTTCCAGAAGCAGGAGCAGTAAAGTCCCGAGCGCAATACCGCCCTGCCGGACAGTTCGGGCATCCAGGAGCACGGGAGAGAGCAGATGCACACAGCCGCGCTGCAGACAACCGCGAGGAGAGGAAAGGGCATGAGGCGAGGACGCCACGGTCTGACACTTGTCGAACTGCTTGTGGCCATGTCCATCATGCTGGTTGGCATCTACGCGGTGGCGTCGGGCTTTCCCGCGCTCTTCGGCACCCTTGAAGGCGATCGTATCCGCTCGGAGATGGCCGGCCGTGTCGAGGCGAGGATGGAGCGGCTGAAGACCAATCCGATGCAGGTGCCCGACGCCGTGGCCGGCTACGATCCTGGCGACGGATCAGTGTTCTCGCCGACCGTCCAGCCCGATGAGAGCGAGACGCCGGTTCCGGCGAACCCGCGCGATGACCTCACCTGGGTGTTCGGCGAGAAGTTCCAGGTGCCGTTGACGACGGGAGATTACGCGGTCTACCCGCTCTCCACCGGCCTGGCCGACGCGGACACAGCGCTGCTTGAGGTCAACCGCCTCCACGCGCTCGAACGGGTGGACGCGGGACTGCCGATGGATACCGTGGACGATTTTCGGATCACCGCGGAGGGGCTTGTTGACGCTCCGGATGATTTCGACCGTGTCCGTGTGGATTACGTCTGGGTGGATGTGAACGGCATTCCGCACGGTGTCACCGGTGAGGTCGTTGATAACGGCGCCACCGTGGCGGCCGCCGAGATGGCCACACCGGAGTTTGCAAACGTGCTCCCCGAGCTTTCGGAGGCAACCGGCCTGGTGTCCTACACGGTGATGGTCGGGCAGCATGATGATGTCAACTGGCTGACCAGCCCCCGCACTGCGGTGCTTGAGAGCAACTTCGGCGCGACGCTCATGGTGCCGGCCGCGGATGCGGGCGAGTTGATGGAGTTCAGTTACATCCTCAAGACCGATGCGGAATACTTCGAGAATGAGGCCGGCGACCCGGAGACGTGGCACCGGCGAGCCCCGATCATGATGGAGGAGATTATTGCTCCGAACGAGGGCCCGTTCACGGTGGAGCTTGCCTTTCGCGGCATCGATGACGAAAACGCGCTGTTCACCGAAAGCCTCACCGGCGATCCGCTGACCGACATGGATGGCGTGGAGATCGCCGATCCGGTGTACGTGCTCGTGGTGGACATGGACAACGGGTACACGTGGACCGGTGCCGAGGAGTGGATCTCGCTCGACTTCATCGAGGGGCGGCTGACGCTGGACTGGAGCCACACCGAGGCGCCGTATACCGCGGCGCAGGCCCGGGGGCTTGACCTGCGCGTCTACTACCGGACGATCGGCGGCCACACGATCGTGGTGGAGAAGGCGCCGACGTCATACGTAAACTGGCAGGTCGCCGAGGCCGCATACAGCGAGGGCGCGAACTGGAGCAGCTACGCGAACCCGGACCTGGTGGACTACCGCACCTATGAGCTTGCCGCCGACCCGACGGACGACACCTACGGGCAACTGATCTTCCCGGCGTCCGCGGAGGGGCAGATGGTGACGGTGGACTACGTGCTGCTCGACCAGGACGGCGTCGTCACCAGGCGGGTGAACGGCGAGCTGCATACGATCGGATTGATGGAGACGGCTGCTACCATCGCGGCGGGCGAAGAGCCCGTGCCGGCGGTCACACTCGACCGGCCGGCGCCGGTGGATGGCACGGTCGGCATTCTGAGCGTGCGCGGGGTTTCGACGGCGGTCCGCGGCTGGTGGCACGACGGGCGTGGGCGCGTCCAGACGGTCGGCATCGATACATTCCTGGCGCCGGAGCCGCTGTCGTAATGTGCGACGAGAGGCGGTCTGTGATGGGCGCGACGAGGCGGACAGCGCGAACACAATCAGCGACCACCCGCGCGAATACGCGGCCTGAGGGTTTCAGGCGCAGCGGATTCACACTGGTGGAACTGCTCGTGGTGATCGGCATCGCCGTGCTGCTGATGGGTGTGCTCATCCCCACCGGCCAGTCGCTGCGCGCCGGGAACCGCGCGCTGACCTGCAAGTCTCAGCTTCAGCAGATCGGGACGGCGCTGAAGGCATACTACTACGATGAGGGCGGCGCGCCGTACTTCTATATCGCCGAGGGCGACGACCCTGGCAATCCGGAAGGCAACCCTCCCATGGGCTCCGGCCTGATGGCGCTTTATGACCTTGGCTATCTGTCCAAGCGCGCGGCGCTGCACTGCCCGCGAGATGTTTACACTCAGCCCGGGGACGATCTGTACTTCTCAAGCTACCAGCGGTATGACGAGAACGCCGCCGCGACCGTGGCGCTGAACCGCTACACGTACCTGAGCACGCGCGGGGTGACGGACCCCACCGACGATTTCTACCGGCGCCAGCTTATGCCCGCGGATGACACCACATTGCTGCCGGGCGGGATCGGCCCGCACGAGCGGCCCGCCGACAACGCGGTCATCACGTGGTGCTCGTTCCACACGCCTGATATTGAGGTCGCCAATGAGGGCGCCTACCAGGTGCTCTTCTGGGACGGAAGCGTCCAGCGGATGCGCGAGAGCGTTATGACCGACCCGGCGGTCGGACCGGAAAACGCGTGGCAGGTCAGTCACGAAGATGCCGGGTAGCAGCGCGGTCGGCCGGGTATACTACAAACACAACGGGCAGGCCCCGGGATGATGTGCCCGCCGCATTGAGCGGGAAGAGCCGGCGAACGGTCCGGGAGTAGAAGACACTCCGAGTAAAAGACACTCCGACGGTCGCAACCAGAGTTTCGCGGCGCGAGCCAACGGACGATGTGCGGCTGGGGAATAAGAGATATGATGGCAGTAAGTGCAGCAGGAAATCAGGTCGCGAGAGGGCCGCGGGGCCGCAGCGGATTCACACTCGTTGAGGTCCTCGTCGTGCTGGCTATCCTGGTCATCCTCTTCGCGATGCTGTTCGCGCCGATGATCGCATCGCTCGACATGGTCACCGTGGGCCAGGCGAAGGTGACGATGCAGACCTCGGCGCGCAACGTCCTCGGTGAGATGCGTCGCGAGATTTCCAACGCGATGTACATCTACCCGGTGCCGGGGGCGCAATACCTGGGTGCCGACGACATAGCGGGCACGAACTATGCGAGTGACCCGGAGGTATTCTACCCCAACTACTCGCAGGTCGCGTTTGTGAGCCCGGAGACCGAGGGTGGGTCGATCGTCGAGCCGCTGGCGCCACGGATGCGCGACGGGCAGATACTGGTGACGGTGCTGTCGGTGGAACTGCTCGATCCGAATGAGGATTACAGCCGCAGCAACCCCTTCGTGCTCGTGCGCAAAGAGGGCACCGGCTACCAGCAGTTCTGGAACGACACGGGCACCATCTCGTGGTGGGACTTTGATCCCGCCGAGACGCTGGTGCGCAACGTGCTGTCGCCTCGCGGCTCGTTCGATATTCCGGTCTCGCGCTCGATCTGCACCGAGTGCGGAGATGTCACTGCCGGCTACATCGCGGAATGTGCCGGTGGGTGTGACGGCGAGATCATCTACGTGCACAGCAACGTGCGCTTCAACCCCGAGCGAGTGGTCGGTGAGACGTTGGAGGCCAGCGCGAACAGGACACTCTTCCACGCGCGGCACAAGGCGTGGGCGGGCCTGCACAACCGCGGCCATCTCGAGATCAACGATGTGCTGCCCGACGATCCCAACAGCGATCCACTGATGCAGCTTGGGGCGTCGGCGCTTGATCCGCGCATCACGCTGGTGAATCCGGCCGACAGGACCGATGTGGTCCGCGACACATGGCAGGATGTCGAGAACGATCCTCTCGACCCTCGGGGAACCGAGATTGTCGCGACA
>JBNJEK010000210.1:0-7912 GCA_051745855.1 Armatimonadota bacterium | reverse complement strand
TGCGCGTAGAGCGGGCGATCGAAGCCCAGCGCCTCGATCAGTTGCACGTGCGAGGGCGTGTTCGCGAGATGCTCCTCGGCACGGATGACGTGGGAGATATTCATCAGGTAGTCATCGACCACGACCGCCATGTGGTAGGTCGGGTAGCCGGAGGTCTTGCGGATCACGAAGTCACCGAGTAACTCGTTTTCAAACTCGACGCGGCCCCGGACGATGTCGTCGATGACCGTGGCGCCGCTTTTGTCTATCTCAAAGCGCACGCAGCAGGGCTTGCCCTCGGCGAGCAGAAGCTCCCGCTCCTCCTCGCTGAGTTCGCGGCACTTGCCGTCGTAGACCGGCGGGATGCCGCGGGCGCGCATGATCTCGCGCCGCTCCTCAAGCTCATCGGGCGTGCAGAAGCAGCGGTAGGCGCGACCGCTCTCGATGAGCTGGTTGATGTACTGAGTGTATATGTTGAGCCGCTCCGACTGGATGTAGGGGCCGAAGGGGCCGCCAACATCGGGGCCCTCGTCCCAGTCGATCTCGAGCCACGTCAATCCATCGTAGATTGCCGCAAGGGACTCCTCGGTGGAGCGGACCTCGTCGGTGTCCTCGATGCGGAGGACGAACTTTCCGCCCTCGTGGCGGGCGAAGAGCCACGCGAACAGCGCGGTGTGAGCGCCGCCGACGTGGAGATTTCCGGTGGGAGATGGGGCAAATCGCGTGCGCACTTCTGACATGGTGGTCGTCACCTTTTTCGCGTTGGGCGTCCTGTGCGTGCTGAGATGTCCGGCGAAGTCAGTAATGCCCGCGGCAGCGGCCCGCGGGCAGGCGTCTCTATCATAGCGGCATTGTGCGCCCCGCGCAAGAGCGGGCCGGTGGGCAGTTGTCGCCGTTCTGCGGCCCGAACACCCCTGCCCGTGCGCATTCAGCCGTTGCCGGCCTCTTCGGCGAGCACGCCACGCAGGTCGTGCTCGTCGGCTTCCGAGACCTCGACGGAGACAAAACGCCCCGGCTCCATCGCCGCGTCCTCGACGGAGACCTCCCCGTCCACGTCAGGCGCGTCGCGGTATGATCGCCCGAGCATCTCCCCCGTCTCCTCGTCCTGGCGCTCCATCAGCACCCGCAGCGTGTCACCGACAAGCTCTCGGTTGATCGCCAGCGAGATCGCCGCCTGCGTCAGCATCAGCTCCTCAAGCCGATCGAGCGCCTCGCCCTCGGGGACCTGGTCGGGCAGTTCGGCGGCCCGCGTCCCCGGTTCATCCCAGTAGCGGAATGCCGAGAGCCGGTCGAAGCGCGCCTTTTCGACGAAATCCAGCAGCGCGCGGAAGTCGCGCTCCGTCTCGCCCGGGTAGCCGACGATGAAGGTGGTCCGCAGAGCCGCATCGGGGACGCTCTCGCGGATCCGCTCGATCATGCTGAGGTAGCTCGCCGGGTCGCCGCGGCGGCCCATGCTGCGCAGGACGTCGCGCGAGGCGTGCTGCAACGGGATGTCGAAGTAGGGAACGACCTGCGGGATATCGGCGACCGCCTCGAGCAGATCGCCGGTGATGCCGTCAGGATGCAGATACTGAAGCCGCACCCAGCCATCCCAGCCACCGAGATCGAGCGAGCGCAACAGGCGCGCCAGCGTCCAGTCGCCCTCGAGATCGCTGCCCCACATCGACGTGTCCTGCGCGATGACGCAGATCTCGCGCACGCCGTCGGCGATGAGCGCATCGACTTCGCGCCGCACGTCGTCGGCGGCCCTGCTGCGGAACCGTCCGCGTATGCGCGGGATCATGCAGTACGCGCAGTGGTGGTCGCAGCCGTCCGCGACTTTCGCGTAGGCCAGCCACTCGCGGCCGGTGCGCAGGCGCGGGGTGTGCGCCGAGTAGATCCACGGCGACGCCGCCTGCACCAGCAACTGCCCCTCCTCCGCGCACCGGGCGACGACGTCGGCTATCTCGGCCACCGAGTCGGGGCCGATGAAGGCATCGACCTCAGGAAGCTCCACTTTCAGGTCGCCGCCATAGCGCTCGGTGAGGCAGCCTGCGCAGATGATGCTCGGACCGGCGCCCTCCCGCGCCTTCAGTTCGGCAGTGTCAAGCAGCGCCTCCAGCGCCTCCTCGACCGCGGGCTCGATGAACGCACAGGTGTTGACGATCACGACATCCGCCGCCTCGACCTCCTCGACGATCTCGTGCCCGGCCTCCTGCAGCAGGCCGAGCATGACCTCCGAGTCCACGAGGTTCTTCGGGCAGCCCAGTGATATCAGCGCAACACGTGCCATCGCTCTTCAGTCTTCCCTGCGGAAGATCAGGCAGTAGTGATGATGGTAGTTGGGCACGAAGGTCGTCGGGTAGCCCCAGATGCCGAGCTTCTTGCTGTCCTGACACCAGATGCGCTCGCCCTGGAAGCTGAGGCCGTCGCACTCGCTCACGCGCCTGGCGATGTCCCACGCCAGCGGCCGGACGTAGCCGTCGGGCACGCGCACATTCTGCGCCACGATGACGAGGTACTTCTTCGGCTTCAGCACAGGCGCGCAGCCCGCGAAGATCAGGCCAAGCTGCTCGACGAACTCGTCGTACTCTTCAACGCGCCCGAGGTTGCCATCGCTCTCGCCGTAGTCGGTGTCGAGGCCCTGCTCGGCGCGCTCCTTGTGCGTGGAGTGGACGCCACCGCGGCTCTTGCGCAGCATGTTCCAGTAGGGCGGCGAGGTCATGATGAAATCGAAGCGCGGGAGGCCGTCGTCCTCGACCGGGACAGGGGCTTCGGCCCAGAACTCGGGCGAGGCGACGTCCCTTGCGTCCGCGCGGAGGACGTCGGCGACGCATCCCCCGCCCGGGACGGTGAGCCGATCGCTGGCCATCTCCGCGTAGCGCTCGCTGAGTTCAACGCCGATCGCGTTGCGGCCCTCCTCCAGCGCCGCGACGAGGGTCGCGCCGCTGCCGCAGAACGGATCGAGGACCCACGCGTCTCGCTTCGTGAAGAATCGCAGGAATTCAGCGACAAGCTCCTCGGGGTAGCGCGCAGGGTGCAGCTCGGTGTCTCGATTCTGATGGTAGCGGCGCGAGTCGCAGATCAGCCACGACTTGGTGGCCTTGATCCACTCCTTGCCGCTGAGGTCGTTGAGCGTATTACGCGGGTTGCGTCGTCCGCCCTTCGATTCCTCGGACTCTTCCGGCTCAGGTGGCTCGTCATTGAAAAGACGGAGGTTTTCTGTCATGGGACGGGGACTTCGTCGCGGGGAGCGCCGATCCCTCCCCTGCGCGGACCTCAGGCGCTTTCAGCGGCAGCCTCCTCTTCCGCGATCTCTGCCTCGGTCTCGTCGAGATCATCAAGCTCCTCGGCCTGCTCGATCTCGTCGGTCTCCTCCCCGTCGCCCTCCCGCTCCGCACCATCTCGGAGCGCTTCCCCACGCTGCTTTTCGGGCTCCGGCTCGTCCATCTCGATCTCGGACGGATGCGTGTATTCGCCGCCCGACAGATGCGCGTGCATGGCGCCGGGGTTCAGAAGCACCTCGCGCGGCTTTGGTCCCACGTGCGGCCCGACCACCCCGCGCTGCTCCATCGCGTCCATGATGCGGCCGGCGCGCGCGTAGCCGATCTTGAAGCGCCGCTGCAGCCCCGAGACCGAGGCCTCGGTCTCACCTACGACGTACTCGACAGCCGCCTCGTAGAGCTTGTCGCTCACGTCGATCTCCGCGGCGAAGTCGCCCTCGTCGTCGTCGGGGGTCTGCGGGATGATATCGAAGTCCGGCTCACCCTGCGCGCAGAGGTATTCCACGAGCCGCTGCAGATCCGAGCGCGGGATGAATGCGCCCTGCAGCCGCCGCGCCTGGTTGTCGTCGATCGGCGAGTAGAGCATGTCGCCGCGACCGATGAGGCGCTCGGCGCCCTGCCCGTCGAGGATCGTGCGCGAATCATGCTGCGAGGTCACCGACAGTGCGATCCGCGAGGGGATGTTCGCCTTGATCGTGCCGGTGATGACGTTCACCGACGGGCGCTGCGTGGCCAGCACCAGGTGGATACCCGTCGCCCGCGCAAGCTGGGCGAGGCGGCAGATGGAGAACTCGAACTCCGCCTTTGATTGCATCATCAGGTCGGCAAGCTCGTCCACCACGATGACCACATGGGGCATCGGGTCGAACTCCTGGTCGCGATGCTCCTTTTCCTCCGCGGCCACCTGGTTGTATTCTTCGATGTTCACGACACCCTTCATTGCGAACTGGTCGTAACGCTTGTCCATCTCCCGGATGACCTTGCGCAGGGCGTCAGCGGCCTCCTTCGGGGAGTAGACCACCGGCGACATGAGGTGCGGGATGCCCTCGTAGAGCCGCAACTCCACGCGCTTGGGGTCGATCAGGATGAACTTCACCTGGTCGGGCCGCACCCGCATCAGGATTGAGACGATGATGCTGTGCAGGCAGACGCTCTTGCCCGAATTCGTCGCGCCCGCCACCAGCAGGTGAGGCATGCGGTAGAGGTCGGCCACCACCGCGTGTCCTGCGATGTCCCGGCCCAGCGCAACCGCCAGGGGCGAGGGGTGATTCTGCACCTCCGACTCTTCCAGCAGCCCGCGAAGGCTCACGACCGCGCGGTGCTGGTTCGGCACCTCGATCCCCACCGCCGACTTGCCGGGGATCGGCGCCTCGACCCGCACATCCACCGCCGCGAGCGCCATCGCGAGGTCGTCCGACAGATTCACGATCTTCCCCACGCGAATCCCCGAGCCCGGTTCCACCTCGTAGCGGGTGATGACCGGTCCGCGCTCGTACGCGACAACCTTCGCCTCCACGCCGAAGCTCTCGAGTGTGTCCTCAAGCTTGATGATGTTCTCGGTGGCCTCTTCGGCGGCGGCCTCCCCGACGTCCTCGTCCTTGAGTTCACTGAGGATCGACATCGACGGGATGGAGTAAAGGTCACTGTCCTGCAGTAGTGCCGTCTGCCCGTCATCAGAGTTCTTGCCGCCTTTGCTCGAGGACGATGAACCGCGCGGCTTCTTGCGCGGCGCCTCCTGCGGCGTGGACGCGGGCGTGGCGGGCGCGGGAGAATTCTTCGGCGCATCCTGCTGGTCGGCCCGGTCTGCCTCAAGATCAAGCTCGACCACGGGCCCGCGGTCGGGCCGCATGGGGCGCGCCTTGCGACTGCGCGAGTTCGACTTCTTCTTCCTGTCCGCGGCGGCGCTTGCCGCCACCTCCCGCGCATCGCTCACGCCGTCGGCCACGACTCGCCAGCCGAAGCCGAGGATGCTCGTGAAGACCCGGGCGCTTCCGCGGATAAGCTGCTGCACCGACGTCTGCGTGATCATGACGAGTGCAATGATCGCAAGGCCGGTCAGCACGATGTACGATCCAACCAAGCCCAGCACGGTGAGGGTCAGGTGGGCCGCCGCCGCGCCGATGTACCCGCCGTTAATCGCCACCCACTCGGGATCGAAGCGCGACTGCTCGGGCACATGCATGGCCGTCGCGGTCAGCACCACGAGGAAGATCAGGCCCGCGCCGGTGAGCGCGCGAGACGAAGCGAACTGCGGCCGCTCAAGCGCGAAGAGGATGCCGATCGCGAAGAGGATCACCGGGACCGCGAAGGCGCCGATGCCGAAGGAGAGGGTCAGAGCGGTGGACAGCAGTCCGGGCAGATAGCCACCGCCCTCGGCGGGGCCGCCCTGACTGGCGTAGAGCAGGCTTGCGAAGGTGAGCACCGCCGCGGTGATCAGCGCAATGGCGGCGACGTCACGCCTGAGTTTGTGCGTGTCTTCCGATGCGCGGGCCACAGGGCGTACCTCCGATCGCTGGTTCTGCGTTGATGCGGTGAGGCTGCAATGATGTGCTGCGAAGCGCGAGTGGCAGATCGCGCCGATGGGACCCTGTGAGTGCGTCACAGTATAACATAACGCCGCTGTGCGCGAAAGGGCGTTCGAGGACGCGCTATGCCCCGCCTTCCTCTACCATCTCCGTCACACGCCGCACCCGCTCAATGTCTCCGGGTGGTGATATCTCGTCCGAGATCCCGAGGATGAGCCGCGGCGCCTGCAACTGCAGCAACGTCTCGACGCAATCCTCCAGTTCGCTCAGCGAGAAGTCCGGCAAAAAGTGCACGCACGGGATCCCGTCCAGCATGATCTTGTCCCCCATCGCCTCGCACAACTCCTCAAGCTCCACGTCTCCCTGCGGCAGCGGCGTGGGCGCCTCGATCCCATGCTGCGGGAGGTCCGCAAGGTAGGGCAGCAGCGGGCCCAGCGCACCGTCCATGTGAATATGCGTGAACTTGCCCGCGGCATGAAGCTGCTCGCACCGGCGCTTGTAGACCGGCAGCAGATAGCGCTCGAAGAGCGGCGGGGGCGTCAACCAGGCGTCGATATTGTCGCCGAAGTTCACGATCTGCGCCGGACTTTCGCAGAGCGCGTCGAACATCGCATCATCACAGCGCTCGATATGCCGGAGGAACTGCTCGGCGCGCTCGGGAGCGTCATGCAGCAGATAGATCGTCTCCTCGAAGCCCACAAAGTTGATGATCAGCCGCATCAGGGGAGTGCGCGGAAAGTAAAACTGGCAGACCCCACGGTCGCCAAGCCGACGCTCGATTGCGTGGAACTGCTGCACGTCGAAGCGGACGCGCTCGTCGGACAGAAAGTACTCCATCACCGGGATATCTTCGAGCGTCTCCACCGGAAACTTGCTGCGATGAGCCGAGGTGCCCTCCTCGCCGTAGTGCAGGACCTCGGTGAGCGTCCCGATCGGGGTCTCGTAGTACGTGACACGCCCATCCTCATCGCCTTCGACGCGCAGCGAACATTCATCATGCTCGAAGACCAGCGGGCGACCGGCGTAGCGCACCGAGCAGCCGAGATCATCGTAGAGGTCGAAGAGGTCCATCCCGGCGCAGCGATCAGGCATCGTCTCCGTCTTCTGCCGGTAGCGGAACCAGTGCTCCAGCCGAGGCTGCCAGCAGACGCGGTCCACCGGTTCCCCCGCGAACGTGCGCAGCACGCGCTCTCGATCAGTCATCGGTCACCCCTCGCTGATGCTGCCGGGCCTGTGCGGGGAGACTTCCCCGCCGCGCGTTGCGCGACCTCTGCGCCGGCCGGCCGGAAAACTGCGCCGGTCCCGTGCAGGTCCCGCCGAGGCCCGTGCGGAAATGCGCACGCAGATTGATGGGTACACCCTCACGCTCCCTGAGGACGAACGCTACGAGTTGGCGCCCGAGGCGCCGAAAGACGCAAGGAGGCTCACGATGCGCGACAAACTACGTGTTGGATTCGTTGGGACCGGCGGCATTGCGCGAGGGCAGCACATGCCTGGATGGATCGGACTGGAGGATGCCGAGATCGTTGCGATCGCCGACGTCTCGCCGGAGGCGGCCGCAAAGGGCGCTGAGATCGCAGAGGTTGACAAGAAGCACATCTACGAGGACTACGAGAAGATGTTCGAGGCCGAGGATCTCGACGTGGTGGACGTCTGCACACCCAACGCCTACCACAAGGCGCCCACCGTCGCGGCCCTCGAGGCGGGCTGCCACGTCTTCGTGGAAAAGCCCGTGGCGACGTCGGCCGACGAAGTGCGCGAGATGATCGCGGCCCGCGACAGGTCGCAGAAGCTGCTGTGCGTCACACAGAACATGCGCTTTTCCGACGAGGCGATCGCCGCGAAGCGCTTCGTGGACGAGGGCGGCATCGGCGACCCCTACTGGGCGAAGGCCGAGTACCTCCGCTCCCGCGGCGTCCCGGCGTGGGGCGCGTTCATCGACGCCGAGAAGTCCGCGGGCGGCCCCTGCTACGACATCGGCGTCCACGTGCTTGACCTCACGCTGCACCTGATGGGCTTCCCGGAGCCGGTCTCGGTCAGCGCCAACACCTGGCTGGAGATCGCGAACCGGCCCTCCGTGATGGGGCACGATCCGAAGAAGTACACCGTCCCCGAGGAGCTTGCGGTGGGCTTTATCCGCTTCGA
>JBNJEK010000209.1:0-7935 GCA_051745855.1 Armatimonadota bacterium | reverse complement strand
AAAAGCTGCCAGCCCTGTCGGTGCTCGGGATAGTCGCCGACCGCGATGATCTGCACGTCACCGGTCAGTTCGCGGACGGTGACGTCAGCGCGCACGCAGAATGCGCCATCGCCGAACGCCATCCCCTCGGGAGCCTCCGCCGAGATGAAGTCGCCTCGGCCGAAGGTCACGCCTGTCTCGCCGATCTCCAGATCGCCCGCCAACACGATCTCGTTCGCCCGGTCGGAGCCGTCGCGCACGGCGTCCTGCCCTGGATCGGCCTCAAGCGACAGCACCGTCGCGTCGCCCGGGAAATCGGGCGGAGGACCGAACTCCGCCTCCGGCGTCTCCACGAGGTAAAGGTCGTAAGAGCCGCCCTGATTGTATTCAAAGACCAGCCGATCGCCCTCTGGCGACCACGCCGGTGACCGCGCATTTCCCGGACCCGTGTCAAGGCGCATCGACAGGCCGCTCTCCACCTCCACCAGGTAGATCCCCCAACTCGGGTCGCCGGCGCGGTAGCCGGTGCAGGCGATGAGCCGCCCGTCCGGCGACCATGCGGGCGCGTACATCGCGGCATCGGGCGAGGTGAGGGCGAACTGCTCCGCCGGCTCACGTGTACGCAGCAGACGCAGCGTCCAGTTCTCGCGGAAGTTCGGGATGTAACTGCAGACGATGAGCGATCCATCGGGCGAGAAGTCCGGCTCCACGAAGCCGGTGTCCCGCCCCTGCTGAAGATCGAACCTCGCGGGCTCACCGCCATCGGGCGGAATGCGCATCAACGCTGCCCCGGCCTCCTCCAACCCGCGCGTGCTGCTGAAGACGATCGCATCGCCGTCCGGCGTGAACGACGGTGTGTAATCCCGAATCTGCCCCTCGGTGAGCCGCCGCGGCTGTCCGCCGCCGGAGGGGACGGCGAAGAGATTGTATCCGCTCTCAATGCCCTCCGCCGCGGTGCGGGTGAAGTGCGCAAATGAGTAGACGATGGTCTCGCCATCGGGCGACCACGCTGGATGCAGCGCATGCCCGGGGCCGCCGACCAGCGTCGTGACCTCGCCGCTCTCGACGTCGAGCACGCACAGGTCCACGTCACCATCGCTCTCGCGCTGAAATGCGATCATCGAGCCATCCGGCGACCATGCGGCCTCGATGTCATCGCCCTCCCCCGAGGTGAGCGGGACAGGCGCAGCGCCGCCGGTGGCCGGGAAAGCCACCACCATCATCGCCAGCAGCAGTCTCTCGACCACTGCCCATCTTCTCCACGCACGCAATCTCATGGCACTCCTTTGTGCGTCAAAGGCGCTGCTCCAGCACGAGGTAGTCCGTCTCATCCATGCCCAGACGGCGGTACGCCAGCAGCGCGGGCTCGTTCCCGCGACTGACGTAGAGCCTCACCGCCGCCGCGGAGGCGTCGCGGGCGCGGGCGAGTATGTGCCGGTAGATCCGACCGAAGACTCCTCTGCGCCGCCATCCGGAGACCACGTAGACGCTCTGCAGCCACCAGTACTCGCAGCAGTGCCAGTCGCTCCACTCGGTCGTCACCAGCGCCTGCCCGATCAGCCCCTCCTCCGCCTCCGCCACGTAGTACACGCCTTTTGATCGGTCGCTCAGTGCCGCCCGCACCGCAGCCTCGACGGTCTCGGCGTCAAGTTCTACGCCCTCACTGTCGGACGCCATCGCGACAACGAACTCCGCGACGATGCGGAAGTCCGCCTCCCGGGCCTCGCGGATGATGATCTCATCTGCCGACATGACCTCGCCCTTTCTGTGTGTGACGCAGTGTGCCTATCTTCGTTTCGCGTCAGCGTAACCCTGCATGTACACACAAAAGCGCCCCCGCGCGATGGCGAGGGCGCCAGTGTACGCAGTGTCCACCGACCCTCAGTCGAGGACGTCGGGATTGACGGGCGTGGGCGGCTCTTCTCCCTCTTCGAAGAAGTTGAGGATGTTGCTGACGGCCAGGTTGGCCATCTTCGTCCGCGTCTCCTTCGACGCGCTGCCGAGGTGGGGGAGAAGCACGGTGTTCTCGCACTCCGCGAGCCCCGGCTTCATCTCCGGCTCGTCCTCGTAGACGTCGAGAGCGGCCCCGGCGATGGTGCCATCTTTGAGCGCCTCAACCAGCGCGACCTCGTCGATGACCGGTCCGCGCGAGGCATTGATCAGATAGCCATCCTCGCCGATGAGTTCGAGTTCGCGCTTGCCGATCATGTGGTGGGTCTCGTCCATCAGCGGCACGTGCAGGCTGACGAAGTCGGAGCGCTCGAGCAACTCGTCAAGCTCGACCTTCTCCGCGTTGATCAGGTTCTCAGCCAGCGGCGGCAACTCGTAGATGTCGGAGTAAAGAATCTTCATGTCGAAGCCCATCGCCCGGCGGGCGACGGCCTGGCCGATGTTGCCCATCCCGACGATGCCGAGAGTCTTGCCGTAAACGTCGCTGCCCAGCAGCAACATCGGCGCCCAGCCAACGTAGTTGCCGTTGCGCATGAACGTGTCGCCCTCGACCACGCGGCGGGCGATCGACATCAGCAGCGACCAGGTGAGGTCGGCGGTGGTCTCCCGCAGCACGCCCGGGGTGTTCGTCACAACAATCCCGCGCTCGGTGGCGGCGTCCACGTCGATGTTGTTGTATCCAACCGCGTAGTTCGCCACGATCTCGAGATTCGGCGCCGCGTCCATCAGTTCCCCGTCGATCGTGTCGGTGAGCAGACAGAGGAGGCCATCAACGTCCTTGACCGCCTCCAGCAATTCTTCACGTTCCAGCACTCGATCGTCGGGATTGACATCCCACTCCACTTCACCGTCGAGCCGGTCGAGTGCAGACTGGGGCAGTTGGCGGGTCACATAGACTTTCTTCACGTCTGTCACACCCTTGTTCGTGATTTGCGACGCGGCCGGAACAAGGGAGCGTCTCTCGCCTGTTCCCGCAGACCGCTTCGCATGGTATCCAGATTCTGCACGGCATGAAACCAGGTTCCCAGAGCGGCAGCATATCAACCTGTGCCATCCCGGTCAACCCGAAGACCGCATCTCATTTCGTCGCGCTGCCCGTGCTCACCTTCGTGGCGATACGAAAGTTCCCCCGGGCCTTACAACTCACCGGTCCTCCTCCCGCCGCTTACTTGCGGATCACAGCGGCGTAGTACCCGACGACCTCCTGCGAGGGCATCACGTCACCGGAGTTGGAGTATGCCAGCGAGTCGACTTCGCTCGCCCCCCACGCCTGTGCGGCGATGATCGTCGCCGCGACGGGGCCTGAGCCGCACATCGAGATCTCGCGCCGGGCCCGCTCGGCGATCAGGCCCTCCGCATCGAGGGCCTCGATTTGACGGATGAGCGTCTGGTCCTGCTTGCGGGCCGTCGCTGCCGACTGGTAGTGAGTCATGTCGGTGCTGGCAATGACGACCGCGTCCCTGTCGGCGGCAGCCTCGGCAATTGCATTGCCCACCGCCTCCGCCGCCGCGTAGTCCTGTCCGGACATCATCACCGGAACGAAGAGCAGCGCTTCCTCGTAGAGGTACTGCAGGAAGGGAAGCTGCACCTCAATGCTGTGCTCCGCTCGAAACACCTCCGATGACGTCTGAAACTCCGGCAGCGCAGCGGCGATCTTCGCCGCGACGTCCTCGGCGATCGTCAGGTCGCCCAGCGGTGTGCGCCATGCGCCTGAAGTCTGCACGCCGGCGCTGAGGCCGCCACGGCCGTGGTTGACGCCGACAACGATCGCCACGTCCGGGTGGCCGTCCGTCGCCAGCGCGTCATACGCGTGCGCGGCCGTGTGGCCGGAGAACGCGTAGCCCGCGTGCGGGCTGATCACACCAACAATATCCCGCGGGCCGCTGTCCACCACCTCCGGAAGATATCCGGGGCCGAGATCGTGCTTGAAGCTCTCCTCAATCTGTCGCGCCAGGTCCGTCGCGGACGCCGGATAGAACTGGCCGGCGACGGCGGGCTTGCGGATGTCATTTGGCATTCGAAACCCTCCTCACGGCAGTGACGGTCACTCGCCCGTCACCTGCGGCTGACAGCTTCCAAGCAGGGCCATGATGGCGTCGGTCGCCTCGTCGAGGTCCGCCAGTTCCTCGTGCCCGTCCACCCGGCGGCGCAGCTCGACCTTCCCCTCGTTCCGGGTCGTGCGGCCGACTACGACGCGCACCGGGCAGCCGATCAGGTCGGCCTCAGCGAACTTCACGCCCGGCGAGGCGTCGCGCTCATCGTAGAGCACCTCGACATCGCGTTCCTGCAGGTCCAAGTAAAGTTTATCCGCGATCGCCCGAAGTTCCTCGTCATCAGGCGAAAGAAGCAGGATCGTCGCCCCGAAGGGCGCCGCCTCGACCGGCCACATGATCCCGTTATCATCATGATACTGCTCCACCAGTGCGGCCACGATCCGGCTGACGCCCACGCCGTAGCAGCCCATGATGCACGGTTGCTCTTTTCCGTCGGCGTCGCGGAAGGTCGCGTCGAGGGCGGCCGAATACTTCGTCCCGAGCTTGAACACGTGCGCAAGTTCGATGCAGCGCTTCGCCTGCAACTCGCCGCTGTCGCAGTGGGCGCAGAAGTCACCGTGACACGCCTCGCGCAGATCGCCCCACTCATCGACCTCGAAGTCCGCGCCGACGCTGACGTTCACGAAGTGCGCGTCCTCCTGGTTGGCGCCGGTCACGAAGTCGCTCAGCGCGCGGATCTCATGGTCGGCGATGATCCGCACGTCGTCGGGCAGTCCGACAGGCCCCGCGAAGCCCACGGGCGCGCCGGTCAGTTCCTCGACCTCGGCGTCGTATGCCATCCGTAGTTCGTCACCCTCCACGAGCCGCGCGAGCTTGAACTCATTCAGCCCGCGGTCTCCCCTGACCAGCGCCGCCACGAAACCCTCGTCCGTGCGGAACATCAGCGTCTTGACAAGCCGGTCGGGTGTCGTGTCAAGCATCCCCGTGACCTGCTCGACGGTCTTCGCGTCAGGAGTGTCCACCAGTTCGCGTTTGCTCTCCCCGGCAGGCTCGATGGGCTCGGGGATCTGCGCGGTCGCGCATTCGGCGTTGGACGCGTAGTCGCACGAGTCGCATATGTACACCGTGTCCTCACCGTTCTCGCTCAGCAGCATGAACTCGCGCGTGTCCGTGCCGCCGATGGACCCGGCCTCGGCCTCCACCGTGACCACCGGCAGGTCCAGACGCTCGAAGATCCGGACGTACGCGTCATACATCGCGTCGTACGAATCATCGAGGCCCTCGCGATCGCGGTCAAACGAGTACGCGTCCTTCATGATGAACTCCTTGCAGCGGATGAGCCCGCCGCGCGGTCGGAGTTCATCGCGGAACTTCACCTGGATCTGATAGAGCGTGGTGGGGATATCGCGGTACGAGTCAAGGTCCATCGCCACGAGGTCGGTGATGACCTCCTCGTGCGTGGGACCAAGGCAGAATTCGCGCTCCGAACGATCGATCGTGCGCAACGGCGTTGGTGCGAATGTGTCCCACCGACCGGATTTCTCCCACAGTTCGCGCGGATGGAGCACCGGCAGGAGCACCTCGTGGGCGCCCGCGGCATTCATCTCCTCGCGGATGATCTGCTCGACCCGCTGCAGCACGCGCTGCCCCAGCGGCAGCCAGTTGAATATCCCCGCGCCGACGGGGCGGATGAAGCCGCCGCGCAACAGCAGCCGGTGGCTGGGTATCTCAGCCTCGGACGGCGCCTCGCGCAGCGTGCGAATGTAGTAATTTGATGCGAGCACGGCAATCCTCCTCAGTCTTTCTGAACTGCGTGCGGCTTTGTGTCTCCTCATCGTCAACGACGTCCGGACGGGCACCCGGACCGCTAACGTTGTCCGTTTGTCGTGCCGTTTGGAGGGGCAACCCCGTCGCAGGCGCGGGTCATTACATTCCCTCCCGCGGCCTTTCGCTTCCTTGCGACCGCTCATCGGGGACTTTGTTGAAAAATGGTCGCATGTGACATAGCCGGTCGCTCGGCGTGACCAGAGTCGTCTGAACCGTCATTACTGGCTACGGGCGGCAGTGCAATGCCGCCCCTCCAAACGACTGGACAGCGGCACACATTCTTCGGGCCGCACGCGCCCTCGTCCGCACGCCTTTCGACGAACGATCCCCTCATCGCCCCACGCCTCGTACTTCGGGCGCCCTCGTCCGACCGTCGTTCACGCCATCTCCGCCGCCACCCGCCGCGCCTCCGTCATAAGCTCATCCACCGCGCGCTCGATCGGCACGGTGCGCAGTTGCTCGCCCGCGGCGAAGATCACCGCCCGTCCGCGTCCGGCTGCGAGCCCGACATGGGCCTGACGAGCCTCACCCGGCCCGTTGACCTCGCACCCCATCACCGCGACTGTCAGCGGCGCATCAAGCTCGCGCAGGCGCCGCTCCACCGCGCGTGCGATAGGCGCAAGATCGACCTGGCAACGCCCGCAGGTGGGGCAGGAGGTGAGCCACGGGCCCTCCCTCAGCCCCAGTGAGCGCAGCAGCCAGACGCCGACCTCGACCTCGTCCTCGGGTGGATCGGTCATTGAGACGCGGATCGTCTCGCCGATGCCGTCGGCGAGCATGATGCCGAGGCCGGCGGCGGACTTGACTGCCGCCGCACAGCCGAAGCCGGCCTCAGTAATGCCAAGGTGCAGCGGCAGGTCACTGCGGCCGGCGAACTCCCGATTCGCCGCAACAGTCATCGGGACCTCCGCGGCCTTGATCGACACGACGAGGTCTTCGAAGCCGAGGCGGTGCATGCGTTCCACCGTGCGCAGCGCGCTCTCTGCCAGCGCCTGTGCGGTGACGCGGCCGCCCGGGCCGAGCAGATCCTCCTCCAGCGAGCCGGAGTTGACGCCCACGCGGATCGGGATGCCCGCCTCGCTCGCGGCCTCGATCACCGCACCGAGGCGTTCATCATCGCCGATGTTGCCGGGGTTGATCCGGAGCTTGTGCGCGCCCGCCCGGGCGCATTCGACCGCGATGCGAAAGTCGAAATGCACGTCCGCGATGATCGGCACCGGTGAGGCGCCGGCGGTCTCGGAGAAAGCGGCGACCGCGTCTCGGGAGGGGACGGCGATGCGCACGAGATCGGCGCCGGCGTCGGCGGCCCGCCTGACCTGTGCCAGCGTGGCCTGCACATCCGACGTGTCCGTCTTTGTCATCGTCTGCACGCTCACCGGCGCAGCGCCGCCGATCTGCACCTCGCCCACTGTCACGGGGCGCGTTTCGCGGCGAGGCCAGCAGTCAGAAGAGCCATCGTCAGCACTCATGTGCCCCGGGGACCTCACGGTGTCTGGAAGAGTACGAGATTGAGGATGTCGCTGAAGGTGATAACCAGGAAGACCGCAAGCAGAATCGCGACTCCGGCGATGGTCACGATCATCTCGACCTTCTCATCGACGCGGCGACCCATGATCGCTTCGATTCCCAGCAGGACGATGCGGAAGCCATCGAAGGGCGGGAAAGGCAGCAGGTTGATGATCGCAAGGTTGGCGCTGATCAACCCCGTCAGCGAAGCAACGGCCGTCCAGCCGATCCGCGCCTGGTCGGCGGTCATCGCGGCAATGCCCACCGGCCCGGAGGCCTGCGGCGCGACCTCGCCGGTCGCCATCTTGAACATCCAGTCCGCGGTGACAACCACCGCCTCCACCGATCGGCGTATCCCGTGGTCAAGCGCCTCGACGAACCCCGCGGGCCGCGTCTGCCCGTGCAACACCACACCGACGCGCCCCACCGCCTGGTGAGCGGCGGTCATCCTCCCCGTCTCATCTTCGCCTGGAACCCGCGCCCACTCGCGCGTCGGCGTCACGGTGGTCCGGATCCGCTGGCCATCGCGGATGAGCGTGAGATCAATCTCCTGCTCCGGCCGGTCGGAGATGTACGTGATCGCTTCATTCGGCCCGATCGGCGCGAGGGTCACCCCGAGGACATCCTCCAGCACCGGGCCCGCTTCACCGCGCGCCACCTCATCCGGCAGATCGCTCGG
>JBNJEK010000208.1:0-7938 GCA_051745855.1 Armatimonadota bacterium | reverse complement strand
TGAACCGCCAGCCTGTCCCCGATATCGACAGTGCCGTCTCCGTTGGCGTCCCCATGCAGGCAGATCATCTCCACATCGCGGTCCCCGCCGAGTGGGTTGCCCGCCAGGTCGCATACCGCTGTGCTGATTGTCACCGTGTACCGGTCGGGTTCGGGCAGCGTACCTGACAGGGTGATCCGCGCAGTCGAGCCGTCGCCCTCCAGGACCACGCTGCTCACAAGCGCCGACTGGTCGCCGTTGGTGATGCCGACGATGCTCACGGCGGAGGGAGTGAACGTCGCGGCATCCAGGGGTTCGTCGAACTGGACAACCAGGCAGTCCACCGCGATGATCCGGGACTCGACTGCGCCATCCGATATAACCGTGCGCAGTTCGCCGACCCCGCCATGGACCGCGGATATCTCCCATCCCACAATATCTGGCGGTGAGATGTCCCCGGCCTGCACCTCGAAGCCGTCTGCGAGTGTGGCCGATTGCCCATCCGGATTGGTCACTGTGACATCCCACAGGCCCACTGCCGCCCCTGTGAGGTCGAATTGGCAGGTGATCTGAGTCGAATCGACCACCGTGACGCTGCTGCCGGAGATAGCCGTCTCTCCGCTCTTCTCCAGCTTCACTGTCGCGCCGGTGCCGAACCCTGTCCCCTCCAGGTCGGTGATGCTCACTGTCTCGGTGTTCAGGCCGGAGAAGGGCGTGATGGAGGTGACGGTGGGCGCCAACGCCTGCACCTGCTGTGTGAACCCGCCCGTGTCGCTCACGTTTGCGTCCTCTGCACAGGTCACCGTAACCGTGACCTGACAGGATGCCGTCGCGCCTGAGGCGTTGACCGGGGCCGTCCAGGTGGGCGACGCCAGGGTGGCGTCATTGAAGCTGCCATCGCTGGCGGACCACTGGTAGTTCAGGTCATGGCCGTCGCTGTCCTCCGCAGTCACCGAGCAGGCTACATCTCCTCCTGAGGCGACCGGGTTCGGTGTGCCGCTGGGGCCGGTGGTGATCGTGACACTGTGCTGCTGCTGGCCGGCCAGCGGGGGGAAGCTTATGTCGTCAAGCCAGACGGTGCTGGGAGGATCGCCCACGAGGTCCCAGTACTCCCACTTGAAGGTGTGAGTGCCTGCTGCGACCGCGTACTCGACCGGCGTGGTATCCCAGTCCGAGATGCCCGACCACTCGCCGATGGACGCACCGTCGACATAGAAGATGAGCAGGCCTCCAGCGGAGGAGAGTTTCCTGTAGAAGCTGATGACGCCCGCCTCGCAGTCGAGCGTGATCTCGAGGAAGCTCGATCCGACCGCGGACATCGAACCGGCTCTTGCGGCGTATGTGCCAGTTCGTGGCGAGGCGTCGGAGACAGTCCAGAGGGCGTCGCCGTAGGTCACCCAGGGCCACTTGGTCAAGTCGCCGGTCTCGAAGTCCTCGTCGACAGCCCCCATGACCGTGAAGCCTTCAGAGAGCGTGGCGGACTCCGCGTCAGGGTTGGTAACGACGACGTCCCACGCACCCTCCGCCGCGCCCACCAGATTGAGGTCGCAGTTGATCTGTGTACCGGAGACGACCGCTACGCCGGTGCCGGGGATGGAGGACTCCCCCGCCTTCACGAGTCGCGTCGTCGCTCCCGCCTCGAAGCCCAGACCTGTAATCGTGACGCTCACCACTTCATCGTTCAGACCCGAATCTGGCGTGATCCCGGTCACGATGAAATCGGACACGCCCTGTGTGTATGAGGACGTTGCACTGATGGTCTCGTCCTCAGAGCAGGTGACGGTAACCGTGATCTGGTAGTCGCCTGCGGTGGCCGGAGCAGTCCAGGTGGGACTTCGCACGGAAGTATTGTCGAAGCTGCCAGCGTCCGCCGACCACTCGTAGACGAGGTCGTGGCCGAGGCTGTCGTAGGCGGTCACGGTGCAGACGACGTCGCCACTCGGCCCGACCGGATTCGGTGTCCCGCTGGGCCCTGAGGTTATGTTGAGTAGGTGCTCACCTGACAGCGGCGGGAAGTTGATGTCGTCAAGCCACACAGTCCCGTTAGGATCGCCGAGGAGATCCCAGTACTCCCACTTGAAGGTGTGAGTGCCTTCTGAAACCGCGTACTCGACAGGCGTGGTGTCCCAATCCGAGACGCCCGACCACTCGCCAATGGCTGCATCATCGACGTAGAAGATGAGCATGCCTCCCGGGCAGGAGAGCTTCTTGAAGAAGCTGATAACCCCGGCCTCACAATCCAGGGTGATCTCGAGGTAGCTCGATCCCTCCCCGCTCATCGAGCCCGCCCTGGCGGCGTAGGTGCCCGTGTGGCTGTCGGCCTCTGAAACGGTCCAGAGCGCGTCCCCGTGGGTGACCCAGGGCCACCTGCTGAGGTCGCCTGTCTCGAAATCCTCATCAACGGCGCCCATCACGTAGAAGCCTTCAGGCAGCATACCGGAATCGTTGTCCGGGTTGGTCACAACAACATCCCAGGCTCCGCCCGCGGCGCCTAAAAGATTGAAATGACAGGTAATCTCAGTATCGGAGACGACCGTGACGTCCGTGCCAAAAATGGGGGACTGTCCGGACATTGCCAGGTGAGGCACCGCTCCCGCTTCGAAGCCCAGACCGCTGATCGTGACGCTCACCACTTCGTCATTACTGGCGAGGTTGGGGTTGATGCCGGTCACGATCACCTCGTAGCCGCCTGCGGCCCAGTCGGCGCGTACCAGGCCGTAGCCGAAGTACTCGTCCCAGCCGGGTGCGCCAAGATCCTCCGCGGTCTTCTGCAGCCGGTCGCGAATCGCAGAGGGGCTGGAGATCCCCGAGGCGATGGTCAGGGCCACGACGCCCGTAACATGCGGACAGGCCATGGAAGTGCCGTCGTATGTGGCATAGCCGCCACCCGGCCACGTGGACAATATGCCCATGCCCGGTGCGGCCAGTTCCACCGCCGGGCCTGTGCTGGAGAAGTAGGCCCAACTGTCAGTCTGGTCGGTTGCCGCCACCGCGATGACGGTGTCGAGAATCGCCGGTTGGTTGACGGTGTTTGCGCCGTAGCCATCGTTGCCGGCGGCCGCGACCATCGTTAGACCGGCGGCGTAGGCGGCGTCGCAGGCATCCACCAGAGCCTGGCTTATCGGGTCATTCGGCGCTCCCCAACTCATGGAAGCAACGTCTATCCCGTTGTCAACGCACCATTCAATTGCCGCGATCCCGTCGCTGAGGTCGCCCTCCCCGTTCGCGTCGAGCATCTTCAAGCCGTACAGCCACGCATCGGGAGCAACACCGATGACGCCCTCAGAGTTATCGGCAGCCGCGGCTATGCCTGCACAGTGCGTCCCGTGCCCCCGATCGTCCCACGGGTCGTCGTCTTCGTTGCAAAAGTCGTACCCGCCCTTGTAGTTCGGAGCGAGATCCGGATGGTTGTAGTCGATGCCTGTGTCGATGATCGCGACCTTCACCCCGGCCCCGGTATTCCCGATGCTGTGCACCATCGGGGCGCCGATACGCGTGATACCCCACGGCACCTCCTGGGCCAGTTCACGCACCCTGATGTCAGGCTCCACGAAGGACACGCGGGGATTGGCGGCAAGGCGGGCGGCCGCTTGCGGGCTCATCCTCGCGGCCACGGCCGGAAGCAGGTGGAAGCGGCGGTAGACCTGCGCATTCGCGGAACGCAGCAAACCGGTGTCCCGCGCGCCGACGGATTGCTTGAAGCCGACGAGGTAACGTCCCTGCCCCTCGTTGGCTGCGGCCCTTCCAGCGGGTGCGGCCACTGCCGCCGAAAGGATCGGGCTGAACAGAAAGAGGCACGCAAAGAATACAGCAACTATGTGCAAACGAGTATCGCTCGCGACCGACCGGCGGCCGGATGCTTTCATCCTGCTCAACCCCATGTGAGACGACTGGCACGGTTGTGTCGCATGATCGCACTATGGTCTGTCGGGGGGAAGGTCAGACGAACGGCAGTCGGAAGGCACGGTGACGCGCCTGGCCGTTCCCACTGCTGGAGGCCGGCTTATCTGCGCTAAGGACCATGCTTCCCCGACGCAACAAGCGGGTACTTTGACAAATCAACATACTCAATGAGGGCGACTCCTCCATGATATCCTTACCCACAGGGCCCGTTAACAAACACACAGAGATATGCGACTGAATGGATTGCGTCGATGCCACAGAACCGGGACGATTCGCGGCATGAGACCTTTCACAATGTCCTGGACAACACGTTAAACTGCGGTGACAGGTACGCCGCGCACCACACTATCGATCTCCTGCGCGCAGGACCAGCTGCCCAACTGCGTCCGGTTGACGCTCAAGCATCTGCCTGGGGTGTCCGTCCTCCTACGCTGCGACGGAGTGATCAACCGGTCGCGACAGGCGATTGGCGGAGTGTTGGCCGGGCCGGAAGGGAATGCTTCGGCAGCGGCGAACCTTGCGGCTGCCGCACTGCCTTCACAGGACGAAGCGAGGTATTGCGATGAGCGAGCTTGCGATTGATGGTGGCACGCCCGTCCGCACCGATCCGTGGCCTCCGCGGCTGCAGATCGACGACCGCGAGATCGATGCGGTGATGGACCTGATGACCGCGGCGAAGGCCGGAGGCGCGTTCGACCGCTACGCCGGTGAGCATGTTGACGAGTACGAGGTGCAGTTCGCCGAGGCGATCGGCACCCGCTGGGCGACCGGCATGAGCGCCGGGACGGCGGCAATACACTCCGCGCTGGCGGCTCTGCGGCTTGAGCCGGGCACGGAAGTCATCTCGGCACCGATCACCGATCAGGGCGCCGTCATGCCGGTGGTCAATCTCGGGCTGATCCCGGTCTTCGCGGACGCATCGCCCGAGTGCATGAATATGAGCCCCGAGGGGATCCGCGCGAAGATCACGGAGAACACCGGCGCGATCATCTGCGCGCACATCGCCGGAATCCCCTGCGAGATGGACGAGATCATGGCCATCGCCGAGGAGCACGACCTCCACGTCATCGAGGACTGCGCGCAGGCGCACGGCGCCACGTACGACGGTGATTTCGTCGGCTCACTCGGCGATGCGGGCGCGTACTCCCTGATGAGCGGCAAGCACACCGTCGCCGGCGGCCAGGGCGGGATGGTCGTGACCGACGACGAGGATCTCTACTGGAACGCGAAGCGCTTCGCCGACCGCGGCAAGCCGTTCAACTCCGAGGTGGACAGCAACCTCTTCCTCGGGCTCAACTACCGCATGACTGAGCTTGACGCGGTGATCGGCAAGGTCCAGCTTCGCAAGATGGTTGATATCGCCGACCGTCGGCGAGCGTTCGTCTACAAACTTGAGGAGGAGCTTGCGGATTCGGAGGCATTCAGCGTCTGCTGGTATCCGGACAAGTCCGATCCGGCGTGGTGGTTCCTGCTGATCCGCATCCACGAGGAGAAGCTCACCTGCGACAAGGCGGGCGCTGTCGAGGCCATCCAGGCGGAGGGCATCCCGATGGGAATAAACTACGGCGCGGTCGCCCCGAAGGCGCACTGGCTGCAGGAGCGTAGCGCATTCGGCCGCCAGAGCCACTTCCCGTGGGATTGCGTCTGGCCGGACGGGGACTGGGACTGGGCGCTTGACGTGCCGAACGCGTGGAAGGCCGACGAGAACCACATGCGCATGGGCGTGCACGAGTGCCTGACCGAGCAGGAAGCGCTCGACACCGCCGAGGCGCTGCACAAGGTCGAGGAGGCGTATCTGGCATAGGGACGGCGTCTCGGCAAACGATCATCCTGCGGGGGTCTGTCGTTTGCCGCGGCCGTTGTGGAGGGGCTGGAGAGGATGGGGCCCGCCGTGTGGCTCCATCCCGAGCCGGCCCGGCCGTAATGTCGTTCGCCGTTGCGCGCCCCACGGCAACCACAACGTCCAGAGGACCGGCCTCCCGCCTTGCCGTTACCCGCCGTTGATGACCTCAATCATCGCCATCACGTTCTCGGGTCTGGCGTCGCCGGGGATGGAGTGCGCGGGGGCGCAGATGTAGCCGCCGCCCTCGCCCACCTCATCGAGCAGCCGCCGCACCCCGCTGCGCACCTCGTCCGGCGTCCCGTAGGGCAGCAGCTTCTGGGTGCTCACCCCGCCCCAGAACGCAAGCTCATCACCGAACTGACGCTTCATCTCATACGGGTCCATTACCTCAGGCTGGAAGGGGTTGAAGCAGTCGAGGCCAAGGGCGATCAGTTGCGGGAAAACCTCCTGCACATGGCCGCAGGAGTGGATGCTGACGAACTTCCCGGCCTCTTTCGCCGCGCCATACATCCGCTCGAGCCTCGGTGAGAGAAAGCGCTCCCACTTCTCCGGGCCCATCAGCAGGCCCCGCTGGGATCCCCAGTCATCGCCGTAATGCACCACGTCGATGTCGTACATCACTGCCTGCTCGACCATCGTCACGTTGTAGTCGCAGATCATGTCCAGAAGCTCGTGCACGAACTCCGGCGCCTCGATCATGTCCACGAAGAGTTTGTCCATGCCGCGCAGCGTCCACGCGCGCTCGAAAAGCGAAAAGCCGATGCTGAACTGCACGCACCTGTCACCTGCCGCGGCAACCGCCGCGTCAAACTCCTCCCAGCGGCGCGGATCACGCGGCTCCGGGAAGGTCAAATCGCTGAGGTCACGCTCGGGGAGCACGCGATTGCAGACGATGCCGATGTCCCTGTCCACGCTCCGATCCCACTGCACGCCGAACTCATCCTGCCATGTCGTCTCGTCGAGCATGCCCTCGAGCGGCCCGGGCAGCGCGGAGACGCCGTGGAAGCAGTTGTCGATCTGCCGCAGCGCGCTCTCGCCGTAGCGCTCGATGAACGCCGCGCGGGCGTTCTGCGTGAAGCCGATCTGATAGGGCACGCGGTCGGGTTGCCGGTGCTCGAGCGCGGCGATGACGCGTTCGCGGTTGGTCATGGTGGTCAACTCCTGCTGAACCTCGAACGGCGAACGACGTTGATGACGCTCAATGACAACGGGAGGGCCGATGAGGGCCCTCCCGCACGTTCGTCATCGGTCGGCATATTGCCTGCGTCAGATCGGGAACTTGACGTTCGCCGATACGCCGACGCCGGAGATGCCCTTGATGCTGCTGGTCAGGTTGCTCTTCGTCGAGACAGGCAGCAGAGCGCGACCGCGCAAATCGCCGAATTCCAGTTCAAGCTCGGCAACTGCCTCGCACTGTCGCACCTTCTCCCGCGGTCCCTGGACCTGCGCCGCGCCGACGGCTGTGCCGCCGCCCTCACCAATACGGAGGATCGGGACCACCTTGGTTGCGCCCGCGATCTCAGCCTCGCGCTGTGCGAGGACGTCGTTGATGGCATTGTCGATGTCACCGGCGAAGCGGTCCACCACCCAGCCGACGCCGAAGATCTTTACCAGATCTCCGATCGTACCACCAAGATCGATAGCGCGCGCAGGCTGCGGACCGACCGCCATGCCAAGCACGAAGGCCCACACGACGACGAGCACCGTCAGGGTTCGCAGTTTCTCGTTCATTCTCATCATCATAGCCTCCTTGCTTAGAATCGCAGGTCTCCAAGACCGGTCAGGCCGACCTGCTGGACACGGTCGAGACCGCCTCGGGTTTTCACGGGTACGTAGATGTCGATCTCCACGAAGTTTTGAAAGCTCGTCTCAAGCTGCGTGCAGGCAACGACATCGTCGAGCTTGGAGTCCGGACCGTTCACGCGCGCGGCGCCGATAGCGGCCTGGTCGCCAACGCTGATGATCGGAACGACTTTGTTTCCGTAGGATTCAACCGGCTCGGCCGGCTGCTGCTGGCCTCCACCGGTTGCGGGGGTCCCGGTGCCATCACCGACGAGCGGGGTTCCCGGAGCCGGCTCAACGCCGAGCGCCATCTGGATGTTTGATCGCCAGGCGTTCGCCAGTCCCATCGACGAGGACCCGAGCGCATTCGCCTCGGCCGGATTCACGTCCACGATCAGGTCGCCGTGGGCTCGAAGCTCAGCAGCGCCGCC
>JBNJEK010000207.1:0-7968 GCA_051745855.1 Armatimonadota bacterium | reverse complement strand
CCCGCTCCGGGTATGCGCCACGCCGATCTGCCCGGAGCGGGCTTTCGTGGGGGCGAAGCCTCACCGAGTACTCCTACGCGCGGTTCGGCGATCATGCGCCGCAGAACGAGCTTCGCTGGAGCACGCCGGGCGGCCGCTGGCGAGTGATGGTCTTCACCGTGGATCGCTGCCGCTCATTCAAATACTTCGGGGAGTTCCTCGACACCTTTAACCCCGAGGCAGTCGCGAACTTCCTCAGACTTACCCTCGGCGAGCATGAGGTCGGCCTCGGCATACCACTCGGCGAGCGCATCCGCTCGGTCTTCACCGATGAGACGCAGGGCGGAAGCTGGACGGTGGAGCTTCCGCGCATCTTCAAGGAGCGCTGCGGATATGACCTGCCGGACCGCCTTCCCGCGCTGGTCGATGATAGCTTCCCCGATGCCCCGCGCGTGCGTTACGACTACCTCAGCACGCTGCACGAGCTTTTCATGCGCGCGTACCACGAGCAGTACGCGGTGGAGTGTGAGGGGCGGGGGCTTCTTTACACCACCGAGGTGCCAATGCTGCGCAACGCCGACGAGGCGGTCGCGCACATTCCCGGCGTCGATCACGCGCATGAGCGGATCGGCGAGGACCTGCCGCACGGCTGGGCGGCGCGGAAGCTGACGTACTCGCGTCACTGGCCGCGCTTCAAGTCCTCGATCGCCGCGCAGCAGGGGCGGCCGCGGGTGGCCGTGGAGGCCTTCCACTCGCTCGGATGGGGCGTGCGACTTGCGGACCTCAAGGCGCTGATCGATCGCATGGCGGCGCTTGGTGTCAACCTCGTCGCGCTGCACGGGTTTTATTACACGGCGGCGGGGCTCGCGAAGTATGACGCGGCACCCTCGGAATTCTACCAGCATCCGTGGTGGCGGCATTTCCGGGCGCTGGCGGATTACACCGGCCGACTCTCGTGGATCGCCTCCCGCGGAACGGACGTGGCGCCGATCGCGTTGCTCGACCCGGTGACGTCACTGTGGACGGGCGGCGGCGACTGGTGGGGCGTGCTCAAGCGCCTGGGCGCGGATGATGCGTGCGCCGAGCGCATCGCCGATGACTGGAGCGCGCTGATGGAGGCGTTGACGGCGAATCAGCGGCTTCATCAGCACCTCGACCCGGCCGATCTTGCACAGGCAGGCGTCGATGGCGATGAGCTTGTCGTGGGGGAGGCGCGCTACCGGGCGCTCGTGGTTCCGCCTCTGGCCAATCTCGAGGAGGACGCGTTCGTGGTTCTGCGGGAGTTCGCGGAGGCAGGCGGCATCGTACTGTGGGCGGGGCTGCTGCCGACGGAGGAGATCGAGCCTGGTGCAGGCATTGCCGATGCCTCCGGAGAACTGATGGGCGTCGCTGCTGATGAGGCAGCCGCGATGTACTTCGGGGCGGTCGGCGAAGCCGGGACGGGGAGCGAACTTTCACGCTTCATTGCCGCGCCGGGCGGAGTGCGCGCCTCCGGCGCGGACCGGGTGGTTGTCGATGCGCTCGACGAAGTGCTGGCGCCGCTGGTGGAGTTGAAGACGCTCGAGCGCTGGCGCGACCATGTGCTGGCACATGTGCGGGACGTGGATGGGCGACGGATCGTACTGCTGGCGAACTGCTCGCCGGAGGAGCTTCCTTCGACCCTGTGTCTGCGCACCGATGCGCCGTCGGCCGAGCTGTGGGACGCGGAGACCGGGGAGCGGGCGCCTCTCGCGACGCGCCGTCAGGCCGGGAGGCTTGTCTGTGCGGTGACGCTTCCGGCGCACGGGTCGGTGATTGTTGTGACCGGTGACGACCCCGCGACCGCGCCGGGAGTCTCACGATGGCGTGATGCGGAGCTTGATCTGACGACGGAGTGGGGCGTGGCTGAGCCGCCGCGCAACGTCATGCGCCTCGGCGGCTTCGAGTTTGCGCTGAGCGACCACGTTCGCGTCGGTGAGGTGCCACCCGAGCCGATCATCAATACGCTGGCGAGACTCGGCGGCGAGGGTGGCGTGCCGATGCAGATTTCGCCCGGCGGCATGAGCCCGACGAGTATGAGCGTGCAATATCCGCTGACAGGAACCTGGCGGGCGGTGTTCGAGGCGACGCACGTGCCTGATGACCTCATGCTCGTGGTGGATCGCGACGGACTCGCGGGTGATGCGCGCGTGGTGCTCAACGGGACGGAGCTTTCGCTTGAAGATGCTCGGCCGGAGTTCATCTTCGAGCATTCGAACGTGGGCTGGCCGGTGGCGGATCTCACCCGGGCGGCCGCCGCGGAGACCGGGGTCGCGTGCCCGGACGCGTTGAATGAACTCCGTATCACGATCACATGCGAGGCGGATGACGACGGCCTCCTCGACGCCGCCTGGCTGGTCGGAAGCTTCGGCGTGGAGGGCGCGCCGGGCGAGACGCGGCGTCTCGTGGCGCCGCCCGAGCGCGCGTTGCCGGTGGACTTCCCCGCGTCCGGCCTCCCGCACTTCGCGGGGACACTGGCGCTCGAGCGGGAGGTGACGTTGGTTGCAGACGTGACAGACCTCGTACTTGACGCAGGCGACGGGCGTTTCCTCGACTGCGCCGAGGTGTTCGTGGACGGCCGGAGCCTTGGGGTGCGTTGCTGGCCGCCGTGGCGCTGGGAGCTTCCTGACAAGTTGCGCTGCGACGGCAGGGTGACGGTGCGGCTGGAGATCACGACATCGGCCGAGCCGGCCGTCGAGGGGAAACGTTTCGACGTGGATGCAGGGCAGTACGTCGAATTGTGAGCGACAGATCAGGCGAAGGAGCGACAACAATGAGCGAAGACACAGCACGAATGATTGACTTTGACGTCATCCCGCCGAATCCGCCGAACGAGGGGATATTGTTCGTCGATCACTCGAAGGAGGGGCGCAGCGGACATCTCGGACACGCGCTGGTGGAGTACGAGTCGGGGAAGATACTCGCGTTCTATGCGAACTGCTCGGACGCCAACAAGGGCCACGCGGCGGAGGGCTGGACGGAGTACAAGCGATCGGTGGATGGCGGAGAGACGTGGAGCGAGCCGATCGAGTTTGAACACGCGAAGCGCATCTTCGACGACGGCCAGCGGCGGTCGGCGTTCTGCGAGAAGGCGGTCCTCGCGCCCGATGGCGCCATCGTGGTGACGACGCTCGAGTGCGATCTGCAGACGAATCCGGGATGGCACCCCCACTACGAGCCGCTGTCCTTCCGCAGCACCGACGGCGGTGAGACGTGGGAGGGTGCCGTCCCTGTGAGCGATGAGCCCGGGCGGGTTTACGACATGATGCGCCTCGGAGACGAGATCATCGCACTGGAGTTCTGCAACGACACGGAGGAGAACTTCGTCGGCACGCGCCCCGAGCACGTGTACAACCTTTACGTCAGCGGGGACAGCGGGAAGAGCTTCTCACTGCGCAGCACGCTGCCCTTTGACACCGAGGGCCGCGGCTACGGCACGATGAGCGTGCTGCCCGACGGCGGCCTGATCGCCTACGTGTACAATATCAATGACGAGCAGCACCTCGACTACGTCGTCAGCTACGATGATGGGCGCACGTGGACTGAGCCGCGGACGGCATTCTTCGAGCGGCAGATCCGCAACCCGCAGATGACTGCATTCAAGGACGGCTACGTCCTCCACGGGCGCAGTGGCAGCAAAGGTGACGAGGAGATTCGAGGTCACTTCATCCTTTACACCTCCCGTGACGGCGTGACGTGGGATGCCGGGCAGTACCTTCGGATGCAGGAAGCCGCCGCGGGCGCATATTCCAACGCGATCGTGGTCGGCGCGCTCGACCCTGATACGCCGAATCGGCTGCTGATCCAGGCGTCGCACGCGTACGAGCAGGCGAAGACGAACATTCTGCACTGGTGGCTTAAGTGAGGTGGACGAGCGATGCTCGACTTTAAGATCACTCCGCCGAATCCGCCGAACGAGGGGATCATGTTCGTCGATCACTCTCAGGACGGGCGCAGCGGGCACCTCGGACACGCGCTCGTAGAATATGATCCGGGGAAGATACTCGCGTTCTATCCGAACTGCTCGGACGCGAACAACGGGCATTGTGCGGTCGGCTGGATGGAGTTCAAACGCTCCATCGATGGCGGCCGGACGTGGGGGCAGCCGAGCGAGCTTCCTTACTCCCGATGCGTCTTCGACGAGGGTGAGGGCTGGTCGGTGATGTGTGAGAAGGCGGTGCGCGCTCCTGATCGAAGCATATTGGTCGTCACGCTCGCATGTGACATCGAAACGAGTGCGTACTGGCGACCCTACGGCGTGCCCATGGTGCTTCGCAGCGGTGATGGCGGTGAGACGTGGGAGGATCCCGTGCCGGTGAGCGACAGGCGAGGGCGGGTCTACGACATGATCCGCCTGGACGATGAAATCCTCGCGCTCGAGTTTTGCAATGACGCGGAGGATACGTGGACGGGTACTCTGCATGAGCACGTGTACAACCTTTACGTCAGCGGGGACAGCGGGAAGAGCTTCTCACTGCGCAGCACGCTGCCCTTTGACACCGAGGGCCGCGGCTACGGCACGATGAGCGTGCTGCCCGACGGCGGCCTGATCGCCTACGTGTACAATATCAATGACGAGCAGCACCTCGACTACGTCGTCAGCTACGATGATGGGCGCACGTGGACTGAGCCGCGGACGGCATTCTTCGAGCGGCAGATCCGCAACCCGCAGATGACTGCATTCAAGGACGGCTACGTCCTCCACGGGCGCAGTGGCAGCAAAGGTGACGAGGAGATTCGAGGTCACTTCATCCTTTACACCTCCCGTGACGGCGTGACGTGGGATGCCGGGCAGTACCTTCGGATGCAGGAAGCCGCCGCGGGCGCATATTCCAACGCGATCGTGGTCGGCGCGCTCGACCCTGATACGCCGAATCGGCTGCTGATCCAGGCGTCGCACGCGTACGAGCAGGCGAAGACGAACATTCTGCACTGGTGGCTGACGTAGGTCGGGGCGGTCGCGTCATGAGGTGATGAGACGATGCCGAACGCAGGGCGCGATGGATCTGTGCGCTGGATGCGAAATGTGCCGCTGCGTTACCACGCGGACGTCGCGGTGATCGGCGGTGGAATCGCCGGCGTGTGTGCGGCCTGCGCGGCCGCGGTCGAGGGCGCGTCGGTGGTGCTTGTCGAGCGCTTCGCGGTGACGGGCGGGAATGCGACTGTCGGCGGGGTCGCCAACTGGTCGGGGGAGACCGCCGGGCAGGGCGCGATCTTCGACGAGATCATCGCGATGCAGGAGCAGTGGGACAGCATCGCGCCCTACCCCGGCCCGGTCGATGGCTTCGCCAACACCAACCGCGTCTTCGATCATGAGATCCTCGCGGTGATCCTGCAGGAACTGCTGCTGAGGCATGGAGTGCGGCTGCTGCTGCACACGAAGTTTGCGGATGTGCGGTCCGAGGGTGGGACGCTCGGGTCGGCGCTGGTGGTGGGGGCGTCGGGCGTGGAGGCGCTGGAGGCAGCGGTGTACATCGACGCAACCGGCGGTGGCTCGGTGGCACGCGCGGCAGGCTTCGAGTTGCTGCCGGGGGGCGACCACGGGCCTCTTCCTCCGTCGATGATGTACTTCGTGCGCGAACTGCGGGAGCAGGCGGGGCCGCAGTTGCCACCGGGCTGGTTCGATCCGGTCCAGCGCGAGGAGGACATGCCGATGACCAGCACCTGGCCCGCGGGGCCGGAGTCAAAGGCGATCAAGCTGAAGGTCATCGGTCACGACAGCGGAGACACCGTCGGGATGACGGAACTTGAGATTCACGCGCGGCGGCGCATGTGGGAGGTGCTGGATTACTACCAGCGCGGCTTTCGCGGACATCAAACGCCGCGAGCGAGCAGTCCACGCAATGCTCGCGCCGATCACTGGTGGTTCGACCACTGCTCGCCGATGATCGGCCTGCGCGAGACTCGCCGCGTCGCCGGTGACTACGTGCTGACGGTCGACGACGTGCGGGCCGGTCGCGCCTTCGATGACGGCGTGGCTCGGGGCGCGTTCTACCTCGACGGCATGCGCCCTGACGATGAGAAACGCACGTACTTCCTTGAAAAGCATGAGCAGGTCGTGCCGCCCTATCACATCCCGCTGCGTTCGCTCATCGCGAGGGACGCGGACAATCTGATGGTGGCCGGCCGCTGCTTCTCCGCGGATCAGATGGCGCTGTCATCAGCGAGGGTGATGACCACCTGCGCAATGATGGGGCAGGCGGCGGGGATCGCCGCGGCATGGAGCGCGGATCGAGGATGCGCCCCTCGCTCACTGGATCGGGCGGAACTGCGGCGACGGATCGAAGCGCGTGGGGCGAACCTCGAGGTGTGAGGTCACGCCCGACTCGGGCAGGTCCGTCGCGCATGCCGGAGAATGAGATGCTGACGTGAGATTGCGCTGCTACCCCGGGAATGATCTGTGATGACCAGCCGACGCTACCTCGAACCCCGCTCAGGCGGGCATCCTTACGATCACGACGACGGCGCTACGCCGCCGCACATCTTCTACGTGACCGTGGATATGATCCCGCGTGAGGCGTGGCACCCCGACAGCCCGATGCGCAAGCACCTGCACACGCCGAACCTCGACCGGCTGATGGCCGACGGCGCGACGTTCTCCCACGCCTGCTGCAATTCGCCGCTGTGCGGTCCGTCGCGGGCCGGGACGCTCACCGGACGTTACTCCTATCTGCTGGTGAATGAGGAGCGCGCGCATGACGGGATGGAGGTGCTCCTGAGGGCAGATGACGCGATCTTCCCGGAGTATCTGCGCGACACAGGATGGATCACGAAGCATTCGGGCAAGTGTCACGTCGGCGCGCACAAGTTCATCGACGCCTTCGGCGAGGCGGACGACGCGTGGGATCGCTGGGCGCCGCCTCTGACCGATGACGATGGCTACCTCGGCTACCTCCGCGAACTCGGAGTCATGCCGCCGGAGTGGCGGGAGCCGGTGCGGGGAGTGCGCCCCGGCGGAGATCCGGGCAACAACTACGGCGGCTGGGTCACGCAGGAGGATGGCTCGGAGTTCCCCGAGGAGGCTACCTACTGCCAGTACCTCGCGTGGCTGGCCGCAGAGCGGCTTCAGAACGCGCTCTACCAGCGCACCGAGACGTGGGCGCCGATCTACCTGCAGCTTGACTTCTTCGCTCCGCACCAGCCCTTCATTGTGCCGGAGAGCTACCGCGAGCGGGCGCGCGAGCTTGCTGAGCACGTGGAGCTTCCCGAGAGCTACCACCGTGCCGTCGCGGGTGAGATCGAGGGGCTGCCGCGCGTCTACGAGTTCTACCGCAAGAACTGGGGCCTTGACGACCCGCAGACCGCGCGGCAGTACATGCTGATGAACTTTCTGCAGATCGAGGCGCTGGATGCGGCTGTCGGTCGCTTCCTCGGTGAGCTTGACCGCCACGGTCTCTACGACGAGGCGCTGGTGATCTTCGCGGCCGACCACGGAGAGATGAACTGCGAACTCGCGCTCGTGGACAAGGGAGTCTACGGGTGCCCGAAGACGGCGCAGGTGCCGCTGGTGGCGAAGCTGCCGGGCGGCGAGGCAGCCGGAACGCGCTACGATGAACTTGTGACGCTGCTTGACATCGCGCCGACCGTGCTGGAGCTTGCGGGCGTGGAACCTGCAGAGCGCCTCGACGGCGAGTCGCTGCTGCCGCTGATTCGCGGTGAGAGGGCCGGGCGGGAGCGCCCGTTCATTTTCGAAGCGGGCTGGCACGTGGCGCCGAATCCTGCCGTCTCGTACTTTGCCGAGATCGACGAGCAGTTGCTCATGTACACATACAACCTGACGAGTGACTTTGACGAGTTGTACGATCTCGACGCCCGGCCGATGCGGAACATGGCCGGTGACGAGGCGATGGTTGACGTCAAACGCGAGATGATCCGGCGCCTCGGCGCATTTTTGCAGGCCGATCCGCGCTGGAACTGCTACTGGCACACCTTCCGCCTCGATCACTACGAACTGCTCGAGCTTGATGGCGG
>JBNJEK010000206.1:0-7995 GCA_051745855.1 Armatimonadota bacterium | reverse complement strand
TGATCCTCGTCCATGTGCTCGCCGGGCTGATGATCCTCGTCCATGTGCTCGCCCGGCTGATGGTCATCCATCCCCTCCATCGGCATAGTGTCGCCGGGAGAAGCCTGGTCCATGGTCGCCGTCTCCTCCGCCTGCTCCGAGGGGCAGCCCCACAGCATCAGCATTGCGCTGCACACGACTATCACTGCGATCGTACGCGTTGTGTTCATCGGTCCACCACTCCACCTGTCACCACTGATTTTTCGAGCATTCAGGTTGGGATTCGCGGTCGCCGGGGATTCTCCTGTCGTGTGCAGGAAGGAGCCCGGAGTTCTCCGCGGAAAAGGCATCTGACATCAGCGCCGGCCGCAGGAGGAGACACTCATGGCGATTGACTTGGACAAATCTTTTCCACGTTACAGAGACAACGACCCCGCCGCGCCGATCTGGTGCGTCACGCCTGAAGTGGACGGCTGCTTCCACCGCTTCTTCGACACCTCGCCGATCAGCCCGTCCGGGCGCTTTGTCGGCCTGACCCGGCTGCCCGCCGAGGACCGCATGCCCGAGCCGGGGGAGCCGGCGGAGGTGGTGGTGATTGACCTCGAGACCGGCGAGTGGAAGGTCGCCGCCGAGACGCATGGCTGGGACACGCAGCTTGGGGCGCAGGTGCAGTGGGGCGCGAGCGACGAGGAGCTTTTCTTCATCGACATGGACGTGGATGCGTGGCAGCCCTTCAGCGTGAAGATGAACCACCTTACGGGAGAGCGCACCGACCTGGCCGGGCCGCTTTACATGGTGTCACCGGACGGGCGCATCGCCGCGAGCCCGTGTCTGCGCCGAACGCGCCTGACGCAGGAGGGTTACGGAGTGGTAGTCCCCGATGAGGCGATCCCGCGCAACGAGGGCGCCGTCGATGATGACGGGCTTTACCTCACGGACACGACCACCGGAGAAAGCAGCCTGCTGCTGACGTACGAGCGGATTTACGAGGAACTGCTCGACGAGGAGGAGTTCGGCGACGGCGATCTCTACGGCTTTCACGTCAAGTGGAACCTGCAGGGTACGCGACTGCAGTTCGTGGTGCGCTTCGTGCCGCATGAAACCGACGGCCTCCGCTCGCGCTGCCCGATGCTGGTGACGCTGCGTCCCGACGGGAGCGAGTTGTATCTGGCTATCCCCGCCGACATCTGGGGACGCGGCGGGCACCATCCGAACTGGTCGCCGGATGGCGAGCATGTGATGATGAACCTCAAGTTCGACGGCGAGAACATGCGGCTGGTGCAGGCGCGGTACGACGGCACCAACCTGCGGACGATGAATGACGATCTGCTGGGAACCGGCCACCCGGCTCTGCATGTGAATGAGCGTCACGCAATCACCGACGACTACGCGCACGGGCCGCTCGCGAATGAAGACGGGACGACCCCGCTTCGGCTGCTTGACCTTGAGCGTGGTGAGGAGACGCGGGTGGCGCTGATCCGCACGCTGCCGGATTACGTGGGCGAGCGGAAGGTCCTCCGCGTGGACCCGCACCCGGCGTGGAGCCCCGACTGGCGCTACGTAGCCTTCAACGCATGCCCGACAGGCAAGCGCGACGTGTTCATCGCAGACCTGAGCGGGCTGATCTGAGTGGCGGCGAAGCGAACCCCCTGAGCGTGCCGGGGGCGGGCCGAATCGGAGGTGCTTTCAGCCGTCCGACTCCAGCACCTCCGCCAGCCACGGGACCGCGACGTCAGGCTTGAAGCTGTGCTCCGGCACGTCCACGTTCGCCCACTCGGCGAGGTACTCGTCCATCGAGAGGCCTTCGGGGATCGGCTCGCCGTCATGTGGGCGGTCGGCCGGATCGGCGTACTTCGGGTAGTACGCGACGTCGAAGCGTTCCTCCGCACCAAGCGCCCGGAATGCCTCGCGAACGCGCTCGATGTGCACGGTGCGACCGCCCTCGGTGATGAGCAGAGGACGCGGTGCGATCGCCGCCATCAGGTCGGGGTAGTCGAACCACGAGATGAAGTCGGGGACGTACTGCCAGAGCGAGACCTGCGCGAGGTTCATCGCGATGGCGCGCTCGCGGAAGTCGCAGGTGAAGTCATTCCACACGACGGCTGCGATCTTTTCCGGCTCGAGCACCGCCAGCAGCAGCGCGGGTTTGGCGCCGAGCGAGTGGCCGCTGGTGGCGATGCGCGTTTCGTCGATCCACGGTTGCTCGCGGGCCCAGCGCAGGATCGGCCGCTTCTCAAAGACGGACAGCCCTTCGTAGCTGCGCCCCATCCAGATGAGATTGATCGCGACCTCCGAGCGGCTCGGGCCGATCTCACTGGCGCGACCGCCCATGCACGGATTCTCGACCGCGATGGCGACCATCCCCCGGCGCGCGTAATGCAGCGCCATGCGATTGCGCTCCCAGTGGCGGTCATCCGACTCAGGCTCGGGCTCACCGGCCAGACCGCGGTTGGTGCGCGAGGACCCGGGGAAGCAAAGAACCGCCGGCGCGGGCCGGAGTATGTCATCCGGGACAAGCACGAGGTAGGGCACGACGCTGCGCGGCTCCGGGTAGGCCTCCCAACGCTGCAACTCGTAGCCGTCGCGCGGCTCGCTGGAGACCATGCGCGGCTCGGGCTGCGGCGGGACGTCCGGGAAGCACATCACGTCTCGAAGTCGCTCGCGCACGGCATCTCGCCATGCGGGCATCTCATCGGCGGGCATGGCCGGGTCGTAGCGCAACACCGGCGGATTGTCCTTCATCGTCGCGTGGACGAAGCCGGCGGTGGACTCGAAGCGCCCGTCATCGCGGTCGGAGCGGAAGACATCTCGTTCAGACATGGCAGAACCTCCGGCGCAGGTGGTGGTGTCTGCACTGGAGGTTCGTTGCGGGAGAGAATGGACCTTTGCGGGGGGCCGCGCCCTACCATCCGCCGTTACGTGGGATAGGCATTCTTGCCTGTCAATGCCCTCAGACATCGTGCCGTTGTGCCTCCGGGCGGCAAACGACGGGCGGGGCACAGATCCCCCCTGCAGCAACGGCAGTCATGCCGTCACTCCGCAAGCTCCTCGAGGTCGCGCGACTCGTCGGTGAGCACATCCTCGGGGATCCCGGCGCCCGCCTTGATGATGTCCGCGATGGGCTTCGCCTTCTTCCACGGGATGCCGAGCGTGTACGCCGCCATCACGCGGTTGTCAGCGTCCACCCACCAGGCAATGAACTCCCCGCTCTCCACCTCGCCGCGGTAAACAACGCGATCGCCGATGGAGCGGTCGCCCCAGTAGTTCCACGAGAGGTCGAACATGTCGGAGTAGAAGTGCGGAACGTGCTTGAATGGTTTGCGATCACCGAGCATCGCCCGGCCCGCGCGGAGGCCCTGGAAGTGCGCGTTGTCCTCATGCTCGAAGCGCCGCGGGCGGTCGAAGAGAACGTCGTGGTAGCGGGCAACATCGCCTGCCGCCCAGACGCCGTCAACGCCCGTCTCGAGGTACTCGTTAGTGATGATGCCGTCGTCCACCTCGATGGGCCCGTCCTCGAACAGGCCGGTCTCGGGGCTGACGCCCACGCCCGCGACGACCATCTCCGCGTTGATGGTCTCGCCTGAGGCGAGCGTCACGCCGGTCGCGTGCTCGTCGCCCTCGATGGCAGAGACGTCGCTGCCCGGCACCAGACGCACACCTCGCTCCTCATAGTACTGCTCGAAGTAGCGCGAGACAGGCTCGGTGAATCGGCTCTCCATCACGCGATCCTCGCGATAGACGAGCGTGGTGTCCACGTTGAGCATCGTGAGCGAGGCCGCCATCTCCATGCCGATGAAGCCCGCGCCGATGACGACCGCGCTGTCGGCGTCCTCCGCGGCCGCGTGGATGGCCTTTGACTGTGCGAGCGTTCGCAGCAGATGGACCCCGTCGAGGTCGAAGCCAGGTACGTCGAGCGAGTTGGGCCATGCTCCCGTCGCGATGAGCAGATTGTCAAAGCCGACGGTGTGCTTTTTGCTGGAGAGTTCGCGCGCATCGAGGTCCACGGACTTCACCCACGCGTTGAGGATCACTTCGATGCCGTTGTCCTCGTAGAAGCCGGGATCGTTGATGAAGATCTCGTCCTCTTCCTTCTCCTCGCGCATGAAGCCCTTGGAGAGCGGCGGGCGCTCGTAGGGCGGATCTTCGTCCATCGAGACGATGCATACCTCGCCGGGCTCAACGCCCTGTTTGACCATCTCCTTGACGGCGTGGCCTGCGACCATGCCGCCACCGAGTATCACGTGCTTGAAGCGATCCATCAGAAGGCCTCCCTTCGGAGTCTGAGCGCTCGGGGAGAGGATTCGTGGACCGGGAGAGGGTCTCCTGCCGTGATTGAGGCCTCAGAGGTCCTCGGCGCCGCCGATGGCCTCGAAGCCGGAGACGATGTCGAGAAGTTCGGAGGTGATGGCAGTCTGTCGCGTCTGGCGGAATGTGTTGCGCAGTTCGTCAAGCCGCTCCTCAATGTTCTTCTCGGCGGCCTGCATCGACTGCATACGTGCAGTCTGCTCACTCATCATCGAGTGCACGGTCGAGCGGTAGAGCGCCACGAGGATATGCTGCTGGAGCAGCTTCGAGAACAACGGTCGCCACGGCATGCTGATCTGCGGCAGGAGCTTCGTGGGCCAGCGCCTGGCGGCGATGCGATCAAGCCACTCGCGGTCGATCGGCAGCAGGCGGTGGGTGGTGGGGCGGTAGCGCCCCGCGGAGGCGCGCTGATTGTAATAAAGGAAGATGCGATCGAAACCGCGCTCGGCCCGCCAGCGCTCGATCTGCATCGCGATCTGTTCGACCACCGGCGCGATGGTTCCGGGCGAGGCGGGTATGCCGAGGAAGTCGTCGATGGTCAGTCCGGCCGTCTCAAGCTGGACGGCGGTCCGCGCTCCGACGGCGAGGACCGCGCGTTCCCCGCCCTCCACGCCGATTTCCCGCATGTCCTCGATGGCGTGTGAAGCGATGTCCTCGTTGAACTGGCCGCACATTCCCTGGTCGGAGCCGAATACGACCACGGCGAGCGCGTCGCGAAGCCGCGGGGCTGAGAGATGCACGCCCTCTGGCCGATTGCGCAGCGCCACCTGCAGGCCGAGTTCGACGCTGCGGTTGTACTCGTCGATTGAGCGGACGACGCCCTCAAGCTGCTGGATGCTCACGGCGGCCAGCGACTTCATCGTCGAGACCACCGACTGCAGGCTCTCGGCGGTTCCGATCCGCCCGCGCAGGCTCTCAATCGTCTCCATCGCTGGCCTCTTCGGACTCGCGATCTGATCCCTCGAGGTAGACGGCCTTGCGGGCAAGCGTCTCCATCTCCTCAAGCTGCTCCTCAGACAGTTCCTCGCCCTTGCGAATGTGCTCGCAAAGCTCGGGCAGTTCTTCCGTCATCGCCCGCCGGACCCGAGCCGCGGCGCGATCGACCTCCTCGACCTCAATCTCGTCGAAGACGCCCTGGCTTGCCGCAAGCAGCACCGCGATCTGCTCCTCGACCGGGATAGGCTCGTACTGTGGCTGCTGGAGTGCCTCGCGGACGCGGCGCCCGCGGGTGAGCTTCTCCCTGGTGTCCTGGTCGAGGCGGGTGCCGAAGCGGGCGAACTGCTCAAGCTCCTCGAACTGCGTGTACTGAAGGCGCAGGTCGCCGGCGACCGCCCGGTACGCGGGAAGCTGCGTCTTACCCCCTACGCGCGAGACTGATTCTCCGACGTCGATGGCGGGCAGGATGCCTTTCTGAAAGAGGTCGGGGTTGAGGTAGATCTGCCCGTCGGTGATGGAGATAAGGTTCGTCGGGATATACGCCGAGATATTCTGCGCCTCAGTGACGACGACCGGAAGCGCGGTCATCGAGCCGCCGCCAAGGTCGGGTCGCAGGTGAGTGGCGCGCTCGAGCAGGCGCGAGTGGATGAAGAAGATGTCGCCCGGATAGGCCTCGCGGCCGGGCGGTCGCCGCAGCAGCAGAGAGACCTCGCGGTATGCCTTCGCGTGCTGGCTGAGGTCGTCGTAGATCACCAGCGCATCGCGTCCCTGGCCCATGAAGTACTCGGCCATGGTGGTAGCCGCGTAGGGCGCGACGTACTGCAGGCCCGGCGGGTCCTGCCCGGACGCCACCACCACTATCGTGTATTCCATCGACCCATGCTTGCGCAGGTCCGCGATCACCTTCGCGGTGTCATCGCTGCGCTGGCCGACCGCGCAGTAGACGCAGACGACTCCGGTGTCGCGCTGGTTGATGATCGTGTCGATGGCCACAGCGGTCTTGCCGGTCGCGCGGTCGCCGACGATCAACTCCCGCTGGCCGCGACCGATGGGGATAAGCGCATCGACGGCCTTCAGCCCGGTCTGCAGCGGGGTTGAGACCGGCGCGCGGTCCATGATCGGCGGCACGTCGCGCTCAATCGGCTGGCGGAGCCAGTCTCGCACCGGCCCATGCCCGTCCAGCGGCTCGCCCAGCGCGTTGACGACGCGGCCGAGCAGGTCGTCACCGACCGGGACATCGATGACGCGACCGGTGCGACGGACCTCGGCGCCAGCGCTGAGATCGTCGCCCGAACCAAGCAGGATGACGCCGACCTCGTCCTGCGACAGTGTGAAAGCCAGCCCCATCAGCCCATCGGGGAAGCGGACGAGTTCCTCATACTTGACCGTGGGCAGGCCCGACACCCGCGCGATCCCCTGGCCGGTGCGGGTAACCTCGCCGACTTCCTGCAGCGTCAGGCCGTCCTGTCTGCGCAGCGACTCATCGACGGCGCCCGAGACGTCATCGAGAATCGACAGAAGGCTGTTGTCCTGCAGTTCCTCCTCTGTCACCGACGCGTGATCACTCATCTTCGTCTTCGTCCTCCGGCGGTTTGATCTCCGTGGGTGGCATCGCTTCCTCGGCCGCTTTCTCGAGCTCCTCGCCGGTCTCCCGCTCAAGTTCCTCAGTCATTGTCTCCTCCAGGGAGTCGAGATACGTGTCGAGACTCCAGGCGACCTTCACCCCGCCGATGTTTAGCGCTATTCCGCACAGAAGCTCTTCGTCCTCACGGAAGGAGACCTCAGCGTCCTCACCAAGCAACTCGTGTACGACGGAAACCAGGCTCTGCTGGTGGCTCTCCGACAGTGAGAATGCCGAGGTGATGACCGGCGCCTCATCGGCGTCCGCGAATGCGTCTTTCAGCTCCTCACGGCGGTCCTCGCCCAGGTCGTCGAGGCGCCCGATGAAGACATCGACCACCTGCTCCTGCAACTCGCGGTTTGCCAGATCGGCGAGGGCGCGGCGGGCGACCGAGCAGAGCTCGTGGCCCAGCCGCTGGCGCAGTTGGCGTATGAACGCATCCCGCTCCTCGCGGAGGTTCTCATGCCAGCGCCGCTCGATGGCCTCCACCTCTTCGCGAGCTTCGCTTATAAGCTCCTCACGGCGCTGGTCGGCGGCCCTTTCTGCCTCGCGCATGCGCTCCTCGCGCTGCTCCTCAAGTTCCTGGCGCTTCTCGCGATGGTCGCGGGCCTCCTCTTTCGCCTCCTGCTCGCGCTCCCGCGCCTCCTCCATCTCCGCGGCGATGCGCTGCTGGCGGTCCTGCATGGTCTGCACGATCGGGCCGTAGAGAAAGCGCTTCAGCAGCCAGACGAGGATCAGGAAGTTGACGATCTGCGCGATGACGGTTATCCAGTCAATCTGCATGGGTGCTCAGACTCCGCTCCTCACTGGCCGGCCGCCTGTTCGATGAAGTAACTCCAGAACGGATTCGCGAAGATCACAATCATTGAGACCACGAAGCAGTAGATGGCCGTGGACTCGATCATCGCGAGGCCGACGAAGAGCGTGCGAGTGATGGTGCCCGACTCGTCGGGCTGCTGGGCGATGGCGGTGAGCGCCTCGGCGACCGCCCGGCCCTCGGCCAGCGCCGGGCCGATCGAGCCGATCATGATGGTGATCCCACCGGTGATGATCGACGCAACTGCAATAAGCTCGAGACCTGTCATGTGAGTGTTTCCTTTCTGAGCGTCAGGCGGCCCCGCCGGGCCGTCGTCCGTCGTTTGTAGGACGGGCTT
>JBNJEK010000205.1:0-8006 GCA_051745855.1 Armatimonadota bacterium | reverse complement strand
TTGCTCGCGGACGACGGACGACAAAGGCGGACGGCGCCGCTGCCGTTTGTCGTCAGCCGTTGTCGTCGTGGCCCCGGCGCCCTCGCCGGGGGGCGTTGCCCGCGGACGACGGACGACAAAGGCGGACGGCACAGGCCGGGGCGGGGCCCGGCCTCTCCAACGACAAAGGCGACGGCGCTCCAGCGGCAAAAGGCGGATCGGAGGCTTGAGACGATGCAGCACATCAAAATGATGGCGGTGGTCGCAGTGTTGATGACGATGGCGTGCGGCAGTTCATACGGCGCGGAGTACTTCCTCGCGCCCGGCGGCGATGACGCGAACGAGGGAAGCCGGGAGGCGCCGTGGCAGACCATCGATCGGGCCAATGAGGCGCTTGAGGCGGGCGACATCGCGACCTTCCTTCCGGGCGAGTACCCGGGGACGATCGCGCCCTCGGCCAGCGGCGAGGCCGGGGCGCCGATCACCTACCGTTCGGCGGAGCCACTCGCGGCGACGCTCACGGTCGGTGACGCAGACGCCGCGATCGCCTTCAGCGACAGAAGCCATGTGGCGGTCGAGGATTTCCACATCGACGCGGGTGGCGCGGGATGGGTGAATGTGCGCGAGAGCGATCATGTCACCATCCGCGGGTGCGTGATGCGCGATGCGGGCCCGACGGCGGTGATAGCCAATTCCGAGCAGGTCAGGGTGCTCGACAACGTGTTCAGCAAGGATCGCGTGACGGGCAACATGTGGCATATCGTCGGCTGCAGCCACGTGCTGATTGAGGGCAACTCCTACGAGCGCGTGGGCCACAGCCCGATGCAGATCACGATCTCCAACTTCGTGGTCGTGCGCGCCAACAGCTTTCAGAACCCGTGGGGGCGCAATTACGAATTCTGGTCGTCGGGCAGACTGCTCATCGAGCGCAACACCGTCACTCGGGCCCGCGACAGCGGCTACTCCGCCGACAGCCGGGCCAAGAACGTGTACACCGAGGGCATCTTCCGGCACAACGTGGCCTTCGGGAACCTGCACACTCCGCTGAACTCCCCGAGCTATCTCGCGATGGCGTCGAACCCCACGCATGAGAAGCGCCGGCCCTACCGGCTGCTGAACTCGCGGCTCTATCACAACACGATCGCGGGGAATCTCGGGCAGGCCTGGGAGTTCGGCGGCATGATAATCGCCGCCAACGAGGTGATGAACAACATTTTCCACGGGAATGACTGGGCCGGGGGCGACCTGCAGCTTCGCTACGCCGACACGTGCAGCAGGGACAATCGGATCCGGTGGAATCTCATCGGCGGCACGGAGCCGGGACAGAAGGTCGTTGAGTACCGTGGGGACCTGATGACGGTGGAGGAGGTTCACAAAGCCACGCCGCTGCTTCGCGGCCACTGGTCGGAGTTCCAGCACAACATCGACGCCGATCCGGCGCTGCTTGACGTTGAGGGCGGTGACCTGCGCATCGGCGAGGAGAGCGCGGCCATCGACGCGGGCGCGCCGCTGGCGCTGGCGATGGGCAGCGGCGAGGGCAGCGCCATGCCGGTGACCGACGGCGTCCCCTTCTACGACGGCTTCGGCATCGAGGGCGAACTCGGCGACTGGATCGCCGTGGGCGAGGGCGACAACCTCGCGCGGATCGAGCGGATCGAGCTGCGCTACGACCAGCCCGCGATCCTGCACCTGGACCGCGAGATGAGCTGGACCAACGGCATGCCGGTGAGCCTGCCGTGGACCGGAGAGGCGCCGGACCTCGGGGCGTACGAACGCGGTCTGGAGCATCCGACGCGCTTCACCGCCACCGCCGAGCCGACCTATCCGCGCCCCGGGGAGCCGGTGCGCTTCAGCATCGACCCGATGGGCAAGACGATCACCTCGGTGCGCTGGGACTTCCGCGACGGCACGATCTCGACCGAGCTTGAGCCGGAGTATACGTGGGATGAGGTCGGCGATCATGGCGTGACGGTGCGCGCGGAGTTTGAGAACGGGGAGCGGTCGGTGGAGACGGTCTTCGTGGGCGTGGAGGTGCCGCAGGACCCGACCGAGCCGCTGGTGGTCGGCGACTTCGAGGACGAGACCCGCGAGGCGGAGTGGGGCTGGCAGTTCAAGTTCTACCGGGGCCATCAGACGGGCTACGAGCAGGTTGAGCGCGAGGACGGGGACGGCAAGTGCATGCGCCTCTTCCACGCCGACAAGGCGAACCGGACGGCCGGACAGGTCGCACCGGGGGTCTGGGAGGTGGACGCCTACCCGCTCATCAGCTTCGAGTACCGCATCCCCGAGGGCGTGCCCGTCTCCCTCGTGGTCACACCCTTCCGTGCGGAGGACATGCCTTCAGGCTGGGTCCTCGCGAGGACCGAGGCCGGGAAACCCGGCGGCTACGTGGACCTCGAGGGCCCGCAACTGATCGACGATGGCAACTGGCACGAGATTACGCTGGACGTGCGGGAGATCCGCGAGCATACTCCCGAGTTGACCCATCTCTACCAGGCGATGTTCTACCTCAACTGGGGCGAGGACGAGGGGCAGGAGTTCAGGTACGACAACTTCAAGATACTGCCCGAGTGAACGTTCGGGGAGGCGCGTCTCATGCGGATCACAAAGCTGGCTACCACGCTCCTGGCCTGCGCGATCGTCTGCGCAACGGCCGTGTCGGCACAGGAGATGCTCAGCAACCCGACGCTGGAGCCGGACGAGACCGGCGAGGCGCCGAGGGACTGGCGCTATCAGGACTGGGACACCGACAGTCGGCCGCTCTACGACCCGAACGGCGGGCGGGACGGCAGCCCCGCTGCAGGGATCGAGTGTGACACCACCGAGGACCGGGGCTGCTGGATGCAGCGGGTGCCGCTGGAGGGGCGCAGGCACCTGCATGTGAGCGCGTACTACCGCACCGAGGGCATCACGCGCGGTGACAACGCCAAGATCCGCGTGGAGTGGTGGGACGCCGACGGTGGCTTCATCCAGGGCACGCGCCTGTGGCTTGAGCCGGCGGATGAGTGGACGTACTTCGAGGAGGTCGTCACCGCGCCCGAGGGGGCCGAACTCGTCGCCCCCGAGCTTTTCAACCGCTTCGGCGTCGGGCGCGTCTGGTGGGACAGGGCGCATCTGCGCGAGGCGACCCCCGAGGACCTGCTGCGGTTTGACGACAGGCCGGGGCGCGCCGGTGAGTGGGGCTTCCGACCCGCCGCCGGCGAGGAGACGGCCGTCAACCCGCCCTCGTTCGTCTGGCGACCGCAGCACGCGGCGGTGGCGTACGAGCTTCAAGTGGCGCGCGACGAGGCGTTCGAGCAGATCATCTACGACGCGCAGATCGACGAGTACTCCGCCCACCGACCACCGGAGGCGCTCGCGCCGGGCGACTACCGCTGGCGAGTGCGATTCGTCGATGACGAGCAGAGAGCGTCATCGTGGAGCACCGCGCGGCGGTTCGCGGTGCCGGAGGGCGCGGTGGTCTTCCCGATGCCCGCGCGGGACGAACTGATGGCGCGGGTTCCCGAGGGGCATCCGCGGCTCTTCCTGCGGCCGGAGGAGCTTGAGTGGCTGCGCGAGCTTGCGCAGGGGCCGATGCGCGACCGCTACGACGACCTCGTCGCGCAATGCGAGCGCTTCCTCGAATCACCGCCGCCCACCGAGGACTACCCGAAGTACCCCGAGGGCGTGGAGCGGCGCAGCCCCGAGTGGGCGCGAATCTGGCGTGGAGCGCGGAGCTACGTGGCGCGACCGCTGAACGGGATCGCCACGCTCGCACTGGTCTGGCGCCTCGGCGGCCCGGAGGAGTTCGGCCAGGCTGCGCGCGAGATGCTGATGGAGGTCGCTGAGTGGGACCCGCTCGGCGCGACCGGCTACCGCTACAACGACGAGGCCGGGATGCGCTACGCCTGGGGCTTTTCACGCGCGTACACGCTCACGTATGACCTGCTGACCGAGGAGGAGCGTGAGAAGTGCCGCGAGGTGATGCAGGTGCGCGGGCGGGAGATGTACGCGCACATGCACACCCAGCGCCAGCACCTGTGGAACCCTTACTCCAGCCACCCGAACCGCGCCTATCACTGGCTCGGGGAGATCGGCCTTGCCTTCCGCGGCGAGATCCCTGAGGCCGAGGAGTGGGCGTGGTTCGCCACGAACATCTTCTTCCACGTGTATCCGGTCTGGAGCGACCCGGATGGCGGCTGGCATGAGGGCGTGCATTACTGGCACGGCTACATGACGCGAGTCACGCAGTGGCTGGACGTGATGCGGGCCACGCTCGATATCGACGGCTACCGCAAGCCCTTCTTCTCGCAGGCCGGCTACCTGCCGATCTACGCGCAACCGCCGAACGCGACGCGCACGACCTTCGGTGACACGACCGGCGTACGAGGCCCGCAGGACGTGCGGCCGGTGATGACGCAGCTTGTGCAGCAGACGGGCAATCCGTGGTGGGCGGACTACCTTGACCGCATCGGCGGCCCCGTCGATGCCCGCGACTGGCTGGGCTTTGTCCGCGCGGCACGGGCGCAGGATCGCCCGCCGGTCGAGCCGCGCTCCATCGCCGAACTGCCGCAGTCGCGGCTTTTCGAGGGCACAGGCATCGCCTACCTGCACACCGACCTGACCGACGCCCGCGACGATGTGCAGGTCTCGTTCAAGTCAAGTCCCTTCGGCTCGTGGAGTCACGGGAATGAGGCGCAGAACTCCTTTGAACTGCACGCCTTCGGCGACGCCCTGCTGGTGCGCAGCGGCACGCGGGAGATTCACGGCAGCGACCACCATCGGAACTGGACGTGGCAGACGCACTCGACCAATGCAATCACTGTCAATGACACCGGGCAGGTCGCGCACACGCCCGACGCCACCGGCCGGATCACGCAGTTCGTCACCGGTGAGGGCTACGACTACGTGGTCGGGGATGCAGCGGACGCCTACCCGCCGGGCCTCGTAACGCGGGCAGACCGGCATATCTTCTTCATCAAGCCCGACCTCATGATCATCTACGACGACATGCAGACTCCCGAACCGGCGACCTTTCAGTACTACCTGCACTCGCCGCACGCGTTCGAAGCGGCCGGCGGGCAGCGCTTTGCGGCTGCGGGCGACAGCGCGCGCTGCCTGATCGAGCTGCTCACACCGCGCGGGCTGGAGATAACGCGCTTCGAGGGCTACGACCCGCCGATCCGCCCGCCCTACGATGAGCAGATCCGCGAGCATCATCTGAAGGCGGAGACCGTCGAGCCAGCGGAGCGCGGTGAGTTCATCGCGGTGCTGGGCGCGGCGCGGGTGGATGGCGAGCCTGCCGGCCCCACGGAATACGAGCAGCGCCCGGCCGGTCACGCCCTCCGCGTGGCCCTGCCCGAGGGCGAGGCGATCGTTCTGCTGCGGACCGGCGAGGGGGAGCTTGCCGCCTGGGGCCTGAGCACTGACGGGAGCATCGCCGCGGTACGCCTTGACCAGGACGGGCAGCCGGTGGATTTCTTCGGGACCGGTGGCGCCGAGGTGCGATGGAAGGGCGAGTTGCTGGCCGCGCAGCGGTGAGGGAAGCCGGCCGAATTGAGTCGTCAATGAATCTGACCTGCTGAGCGCCAGACGCGTGGGAGTGTCCGCCAATGCTTCAGTACATTCTTCTCACGGGAGCGGTCTTGATGAGTGAATACTCAGGCGTGGGCATCGACAGCCTCCTCGAGACGCCGCATCGATCCCGTGAGGTGGTGGTGAAGCTGTCCGGCGATGACCTCGCAGAGTCAGCAGGGCCCGACGGGACCCTCAAGGACGGAATGCTGGCGGTCAGCGAGGCCACGCAGGTCCGCATCGAGATCAATCTGCAGCCCGGCACCTACGATCTGCGCATCTCCGGACGAACGCGCAGGGATGCCGTCGAGTGCGCGCTTTCGATCGACGGGGAGCCCATCGAGGCGGCCGCCAGACTCGACACCGAACTCACGCGACGCGTCATCTCGTTCAGCATCGCCGCGGGCGGAGCCCGCACACTGACCATCGGCTTCAGCGGCGAGGCGCTGGTCGATGAGGTCGATCTGATGCGCCTCGCGTACCAGCCGCCGCGTCCGCCGATGCGCCCGGAACTCGCGGAGGCACATCCGCGGATCTTCATCACGCCCGATGACATCCCCGAACTCCGCGCCCGGCTTGAGGACCCACGCGTCCAGCGCTACTACCGCGTCCCCGCCCCGCTGATGGCAGAGCCGCCCTCGTCAGTCACCACCGCCGAAGCGAAGCGGTTCCGCGCACTGCCCCATCACGCGCTGGCGTATCTACTCACGGAAGACCCCGAGTACCTGGAGCGCGTCGTGGTCTGGCTCGACGCCGCCGCGGACTGCCCGGGCTTCGACAACGATCTGCAATACGAGTTCATGCTAAGGGGCGTCGCGCTCAGCTACGACTGGCTTCACGATGACCTGCCCGAGGACACGCGCCGCCGGACGCGAGACCTCATCGCGCGGCTCACGCGACAGGTCTACGAGGCGGTCATCCGAGAATCCGGCGAGTTCGGAGGCGTGAACTTCCAGCAGAATCACTGCTGGTTTGCGGCGCTTGGGCTGGCGCTGGGTGGTGCGGCGCTCTACGGCGAAATCCCCGAGGCCGAGGAGTGGCTGGGATGGGCGTTTGACCGAGCGGAGCGGATCTTCATCACATTCAGCCCCGACGGAGGCTTCCACGAGGGCGCGGCGTACTGGGACTTCTCCATGCCGACGCTTTACAAGCTCGTGGACCTTTACGAGAGTTGCACCGGCCTGCCCATCCCCGCGGGCGACGACGGCCTTCACGGGCAGGCGCAATTCCGCTTCCTGCATCTGCTGCCGGGCCTGCAGGAGACGGCACCGCTCGAGGACACGCCGCGCTGGTGGAAGCGTCCGGCGACCCGCGTGATTCTGTGGGAAGCGAAACGCTTCCAGGATCCGCTGGTCATGGGCATCGCGGACCTGATGCGCGAGGAGCCGAAGCCGTGGGCGTTCGAATTCCTCTGGCTGGATGAGGACATTGAGCCCTCCGATCCGCGCGACAGCCTCGGCAACGCGCACTACTATCCGGACGTCGAGACCGTCTTCGCGCGCAGCGGATGGGGCGAGGATGAGACGTGGGTCTCGCTCGTGAGCCGGCCGATGGGCGGGCACCGCTACGCGGAGCTTTGCAGCCGCTACCCGCGTATGAGCGGACTGGGGCACAGCCATCCGCATCAGGGGCATTTCCTCATCCACGGGCGCGGCGAGACGCTCGTCGATGAACCCGGCCACACGTACATGAAAGAGACGCGCAATCACAACACGATCCTCGTCAACGGGGAGGGCCAGTTCGGCAACGGTGAGACATGGCCGAAGCCGAATCCGGGCCGCGCTCGCATCACCGGCTTCGTCAACGAGGGTGACATCACGATCGCCGCCGCCGACCCATCCTCCGCCTACCCGGAAGAGGTCGAGCTTACGCGCTTCGACAGGACGCTGGTAGTGGTCGGCCGCGACCTCGTGGTCGTCTACGACCGCCTGGCCGCCGAAGAGCCTGCGCGCTTCAGTTGGCTGCTGCATCACTACGGCGAGGTCTCACATGGCGACGGCCACTGGCAGATCGCCCGCGGCGACGCGCGACTGACAGTCAGAGCGTTCTACCCGGAGGATTTTGAGACTCACGAGACGACATATCGGCCGGTGTACACGCTGGGCGGGCACGACAACACTCCGGAGGAAGACGCTGAGATAAGTATGCTGGACCTGCACACTCCGCCCCGCGCGCAGGCCACGTACCTCGTCGCGATGCAGATCAGCGGCGACGGGGAGCAGATCCCGCTCGTCGAGCATGAGTCCGGCGGGAACTGCGAGATCGTTCGCACTGCCGGGATCGCGATCGCGTTTCGCGATGGGGACGGGGAGATGACGTTCGCTGCGCCGTGGGGTGACGCGGTGACGACGGACGCCCGCTGTGCGGTTGCCCGCATGACCGACGACGGTGGAGAGATCGTGGCGCTCCCGGCGCAGTAAGCGCACGGGCGGCGTACGGCCCGTCAGCGTCCGCGGAGTTCGGCCAGCGCCTCA
>JBNJEK010000204.1:0-8105 GCA_051745855.1 Armatimonadota bacterium | reverse complement strand
CCGAGGCGGCGGCGCGACAGACTGGCCGGGATTCGCACGGGCGACTCTTGCACCGGGCGTGATTTTCGCGTATTCTATGACCACAGCGCCGCGCCGCCAACGGACGCTGTCTGAGAACGGCGTCAACGCGGTGTGGTCTGATCGTACCTGCTGACCTGCCGGGCGGGCATGTCACGCCCGTGAACGACAGTCGATCAGCTTTTCCAGCGTCCAACACAAGACACAATGATAAGGAGTCCTGTCATGAAACTCGCGGAGCGAATGAGCAGGCTGGGCACCGAGACCGCATTCGAGGTGCTGGCGAGGGCCGGCGAGCTTGAGGCGGAGGGCCGCGATATCATCCACCTTGAGATCGGACAGCCCGACTTCCAGACCCCGGACTACATCATCGAGGCCGCCTATCAGGCCATGAAGGACGGCTACACCGGCTACGGTCCGTCCGCCGGACTGCCCGAGGCGCGCGAGCGCTACGCGCAGTACCTCAATGATACTCGCGGCACCGACTACGACGCCTCCGAGATCGTCATCACGCCAGGTGCGAAGCCGATCCTTTTCTTCGCCATCCTTGCGCTGGTCAACGAGGGCGACGAGGTCATCGTCCCGAACCCCGGCTTCCCGATCTACGAGTCAGTCACCGAGTTCGTCGGCGCCACCGCCGTCCCCGCGCCGCTGCGCGAAGACCGCGAGTTCCGCCTCGACCCCGAGGAGCTTGGCTCACTCGTCACCGACAAAACGAAGATGATTATCATCAACTCGCCGCACAACCCGACAGGCTCGATGCTCACCATGGACGACCTCGAGGCCATCGCCGAAGTCGCGGTCGAGAACGAGATCATGGTGCTGTCGGATGAGCCCTACTCGAAGATGGTCTACGACGGCGAGTTCCACTCAATCGCCGAAGTTGACGGCATGAAGGACCTCACCATCCTGCTCGAGGGCTTCTCGAAGACCTACGCGATGACCGGCTGGCGGCTTGGCTACGCGGCCATGCAGCCCGATCTCGCCGCGCAGATCGCGAAGCTGCAGACCAACTCGAACTCCTGCACAGCCAGCTTCACGCAGATCGCGGGCATCGCCGCCTACGACGGCCCGCAGGGCGAGTCCGAGGCGATGATGGACGCCTTCCAGGAGCGCCGCGACGTGATGGTGGACGGCCTCAATGAGCTTCCCGGTGTCTCGTGCCTGAGCCCCGCCGGCGCGTTCTACGTCTTCCCGAACGTGACCGAGACAGGCATCGACAGCAAGGAGCTTGCCAGCCGCTGCCTCGAGGAGGCCGGCGTCGCAGTCCTTTCAGGCACTGCCTTCGGCGAGTACGGCGACGGCTACTTGCGCCTGTCGTCGGCCAACAACCTCGACAACATCAACGAGGCGCTTGACCGGCTGGCTGACCTGCTCGGCTGACCCTGCGTCGCCGCGGTCGGGGAGGGGGCGTCCTGAGGCGCGAAGGTCTTTGCGAGCGCCGAAGTCGCCCCCTCGGATGGCCATGAACGCACTGTCTCAGCCTGTCCCGGGTCCGCAACATAATCAGAGCGCCGTGGGAGCCATTTTGCGTTGATCACCGTCCTTTGCGCCAATGCCGGCGTTGATAAGACATACGAGGTCCCGAACTTCGCCGTCGGCGGATTCTACCACCCCTCGGCTGCAAGCACCGTGGCGGGCGGGAAGGGCATCAACGTGGCGCGAGTTCTCGCGGCGCTCAACCAGGTCAACACCGTCCTCGGCTTCGCCGGCGGCAACAACGGTCGCTTCATCGCCGCCGACCTCATGGAGGCCGATCTGAAGACTGATCTTGTCAACATCGCCGAAGAATCCCGCGTGACAATTAACATCATTGACCGAACACAGCATACCCAGACACGCGTCGATGAAATAGGACCGCTCGTCACGCCGACGGAGGTCCGAAGGCTCCGCGACAGGTGGACGCGGAATCTGCGGGGCAGTGCGATGGGCATCATCGCGGGGAGCGCCCCTCGCGGGATAAACCTCGAGCTTTACGCCGAACTTGTCGAGATCGCGCGGTCGATGAAGAAACCGGTCTTTCTCGACGCTCACGATGAACTGCTCGCCCGCGCGGTCCCCGCGGGACCTACCGTAGTCACGCCGAACCTCAGCGAACTGCAGCGTCTCGTCGGCCGACAACTCACGGTGCCGGAGGGCATCATCGCCACCGGCACGGAATTGCTGGAGGATGGTATCCGCGTGGTGCTCGTGACGCTGGGAGCGCGCGGCGCCATCGGAGTTACGCGTTCCAGCGGGATCTGGTGGGCGCGGCCGCCGAAGGTCGATCGCATCAGCAGCGTCGGCTGCGGAGATGCATTCGTCGCGGGCTTTGCCGTGGGCTCGATGCAGCGGCGGCCCTTCGAGCAGCGGCTGCGGCTGGCTGCCGCCTGTGGCGCGGCGAATGCGGAGACGTTCGGAGCGTGCAACGTCACAGCCGCGCGGGTCGCCGAGCTTGAGGCGGACGTGACGCTTGACCGCCTCGATGGTGAGGGAACGCAGGAGGACCGGGCCCCATCGTCGAACTGAGTGCTGACGGAGGATGTTCGTCCGGAGGTGCCTGTCATGTTCGGTCTTGGAACACCTGAACTTGTCGTCATATTGATTCTCGTGCTCGTGCTCTTTGGCGGGAAGAAGATCCCTGAGATCATGCGTGGCATCGGCGAGGGCCTGCGTGAGTTCCGTAGCGCGTCAAGCTCGGCGCAGGAGGAGATCAAGCGACTGGCGGAGGAGGACCCGGCGCCGGGTGAGGATTCCGCCCCCATCGATGCTGAGTACGAAGACGAACCCGCGGCGGATTCAGAGAAGCGAACGATGGAGCAGAAGACGTGATTGTGATATCCCGACGATTGACTGGCGAGGTGTGCGTGTCCTGCCGATGCAATCAGGCGGGCGTTGCGCGTGCGCCCCTGTCTGCGGTCGCTGATCACTGACTCGTCAGCACGACACCACGGCAGACCGGCGCAGCGGCATCCCCGCTGCGCTTTCGTCTTGATGCGGGCGGATAATTCACGGGAGGACGGTCCCGATGCTGAAGATTCACAATACGAAGACGCGAAAGAAGGAAGAATTCGAGCCTCTGCACGATGGGCAGGTGGACGTGTACTCCTGCGGGCCAACTGTCTACGACGTCCCGCACATCGGCAATCTGCGCACCTTTGTCTTCGCGGACATCGTCGCCCGCTTTTTCAAGCGCCGCGGCTTCGATGTGCACAATGTGATGAACATCACCGACGTGGACGACAAGACCATCCGCGGCGCCAACGCGGAGGGTGTCTCTCTGAGCGAGTACACGCAGAAGTACACGGAGTACTTCATGGAGGACCTCGAGACCCTCCGGATTCAGCCGGCGTGGAAGTACCCGCGCGCCACGGAGCACATCGACCAGATGCTGGAGGTCGTCAAGGGCCTCGTTGAAGAGGGCCACGCCTACGAGCATGAGGGCAGCGTGTATTTCGACATCTCCAGCTATCCGGACTACGGGAAGCTGTCCGGCGTGGTGCCCGAGGAGCATGAGAGCCGGCAGTTCGGCCGCCTCGACCAGGATGAGTACGATCGTGACGATGCACGCGACTTCGTGCTCTGGAAGGCTTCCAAGGAGGGCGAGCCAAGCTGGGAGAGCCCGTGGGGGCCCGGCCGGCCCGGCTGGCACATCGAGTGCACCGCCATGTCCATCGAGTACCTCGGCGAGACGCTGGACATTCACCTCGGTGGCGTGGACCTGGTCTTCCCGCATCACGAGAACGAAGTCGCGCAATCAGAAGCGTACACAGGCAAGGAGTTCGTGCGCTACTGGGTCCACCCCGAGCACCTGATCGTCGAGGGCGAGAAGATGTCGAAGTCCAGGGGCAACTTCTACACCCTCCGCGATTTGCTCGACCAGGGCTACGACCCGATCGCGGTGCGCCACCTGCTGCTGACCGCGCACTACCGGCGGCAGCTTAACTTCACGATGGAGGGACTTGAGCAGTCGCAGCAGGCGCTCTCGCGGCTGTGGGATTTCGCCGACCGTGTGGCGGAGATTCCGGACGATGTGGAAGGTGAGGATCTCTCGGACGAAGTCGGCGCTGCTTTGGAAAAATTCGACGCGGCGCTGGATGATGACCTGAACGTCCCCGGCGCGATGGCGGCGGTCTTCGAGCTTATGCGCGAGGTCAATCCGCTGCTGGCCGAGGGCGGTGTGAGCGCCGAGGGCCGCGACCGCGTGCTGGAGTTCTTCGAGGACGCGGACACGGTGCTGGGCCTGATCGAGCACGAGAAGGGATCAATCGACGAGGAGATAGACGCGCTGATCGAGGAGCGCCAGGCGGCCCGCGAGGCCGGCGACTACGAGCGCTCCGACGAGATTCGCGATGAGCTTCTCGAGCAGGGCATCGTGATCGAGGACACCCCTCAGGGACCACGCTGGCGGAGGGAGTAACGCCGGTGACGAGTGAGACCTGCAGCGTGCGGGCCGACTCTGGTCGGCCCGCTTTCGTGTACGCGGTCAGGCAGGTCCCGCGGGTCCGACGGCGAAGTGGCGAGGGCCGCTCAACCCTGTCGAACGCAAGGGGATTGAACGATGACAATCAAGCTGAACCGCGACGAGATGTTCGATCGCGTGATGGGATGCTGGCTCGGCAAGTCGATCGGCGGCACGCTCGGAATGCCACTGGAGGGAAAGAAGGGTCTTTTCGACCTCACGTATTATGATCCGGTGCCGGAGGGCGCGATCTTCAACGACGATCTCGACATCCAGCTTGTCTGGCTCCGGGCGCTGCAGGAGCTTGGACCTGAGCTTACCACCCATGACCTGGGGCGTTACTGGCTGGAGCATGTGATCTACCCGTGGGACGAATACGGCCTCGGCGCATTCAACCTCCGCAGAGGCCTCGCGCCACCGGTGGCTGGCGCTTTCGACAACTGGTACGTTGACTGCGAGGGCTCGCCGATTCGCTCGGAGATCTGGGCGATGGTGGCTCCCGCCGCGCCGGAGGTTGCTGCCCGCTACGCATACATGGACGCGATCATCGACCACGCTGGCGGCGAGGGTGTCTGGGGGGAGATGTATCTCGCGGCGCTGGAGAGCGCGGCGTTCATCGTGCACGATCCGCATGAACTCATCGAGATCGGGCTGTCGCTGATCCCGGAGGACTGCCGAACCGCCCGTGCCGTGCGGGATGTGCTCAAGTGGCACCGCGACGGCGTGGAGTGGACGCGCTGCCGGGAGCTTCTGCTGGATGAGCACGGGCATTACAACCCGCAGGACTCGCCGCAGAACCAGGGTATTGTTACGCTCGGCTGGCTCTACGGCGACGGCGACTTCGGCGACTCGATCCTCAAGGCCGTCAACTGCGGCGAGGATACTGACTGCACCGGCGCGACGCTCGGCGCGATCATGGGCATCGTGCACGGTGCGGAGGCGATCCCGGCGAAGTGGAAGGACCCGGTCAGTGAGGGCATCGCGGTCGGCTGGGGGATCGTGGGGCTTGACTATCCGACCCAGCTTGAGGAACTGACCCGGCAGACGCTGGCGATGACCGGCAAAGTCCTGGAGGCGAAGGCGGCACACGTGCGGATCATCGATCAACCCACGGTGGCTGAGTATGACATCGACGCGCTGAAGGCGCCGGGGCTTATGCGGGAGGTCGAGTCGGCCGATCCGATGACGGCGATCTACGAACTGGGACCGGTCGCGCTGCACGTGGCCTACGGTGAAACGCCGACGATCGGCTACGAGGGCCCCGCGGAGGTGACGCTGACCCTGCAGAGCCGCTCGGATGTTGCCGTGACCGGGCAACTGAACGTTCTCGCGCCGCATGGCTGGGAGGTCTCCGGCGGGGGAGACTTCGCGCTGGGGCGGAGGGACGCTACTGAGAGCTTCGAATGCACCTTCGCCGCCGATCGCGATCGCGTGAAGCTGCAGGTGAGCAACCCGATCACGGTGCGCATCGAACTTGAGGGGTATGACCCGATCGTGCAACGCTTCCCGCTGGTCGGAGAGCACACGTGGCTCGTGGCCGGGCCTTTCGCGACTGACCTGGATGCCGATGATGGGCCGGAGAGCGACCTCGATGCGTCCGCGCTGGCGGTGGAAGAGTGGGAGGGGCGTGACGGACCCGTGGGCTTCGAGAAGAGGTCCTTCCCCGAGAGTGAGATGCACTTTGAGGATGTGCTTGCGAGCGAGGCCGGTGCCGTCTACGCGGCGACCTGGCTCTTCATCTCCGTGGACACGAGCGTCAACCTCGGGCTTGATTGCAGCGGCAGCTTCCGCATCTCCGTGGACGGCGAGCAGGTCGGCGAGGTGATCGACCCGCCACCGGTCAGGCCGGTGCGGCACCGGTTCACGCTTGAGCTTGAGAAGGGCTGGCACAGGATCGTCGTGAAAGCGGTCTCTGAGGACGGAGAGCTTGAGTTGCATTTCTACCCGATGGACGATCGGCCGGAGGTCATCAGCGGTCGAGGACATGGTCGCACGGACCTGATCAACACGTATATTCCTGACGAGATCGAGGCACATTGGCGCGGAAAGGACGAGCAGCGTGATTGAAAAGTACCTGGCGGATATCAACGAGATGGAGGAGACGGAGACTGAGTGGGGGAGCATCGGATGGCTTGTCAGCGGAGAGATGGCTGAAGACGCCACGTTGACGATGGGCGTGATGACGCTCAATCCCGGCGAGCGAGGCGGTGAGCACTTCCACCCGAGCGAGGAGGAAGTGTTCCTGGTGCTCGAAGGCGAGTGTGACCACACGCTCGGCGAAGAGGTCGCACACCTCACGCCGGGCATGATGATCCGGTGCCCGGTCGATGTCCCGCATTACGCGGTGAACACCGGTGACGTGCCGATGCGCGCGCTGGTGGTCTTCCCGACGCCGAGTCGCACAACCACGCCCGTGGAGTGACGCTCGCGAAGGGTGGGGCAAACAATGCGCACAGTAGCCGTCGGGCTCGTGGCGGTGATGATCCTCACCGGGACGGCTTACTCGCAGGGAGAAGTGATGCCGTGGACGGAGCTTCATCGCGTGCCGCTTCCTGACGAGTTGCCGCCGCATCCGCGCGTGTTCTGCACGCAGGCGGAGATCGATCGGATCCGCGCCGACTACGAGGCGGGCGATCCGTTCACGCGGCTGTGCGTGGACGAGATCGTCAGCCGCGCGGAGGCTGCGGCATCGGCGGTGGATGAGTCCGGGCGTCCCACGCGCCATGACTTCGCGCGCACCGCATTGCTGGCCCAGGCGTCCGCGCTGACCGGCGATGAGCGCTTCGGGCGCATGGCGCTCGAGCGTCTGCTCCATGCGGCGGAGATCGCCCCGGAACTTGAGCCCACCCGCGCGCGCGGACTTTTCACCGACAGCACCCTTGCGGAGGGACCGCTGGCGGTGGATGCCGCGATGGCGTGGGATCTGATCGCCGGCGCGGAGTGGATCACCGAAAAGCAGCGCGCACAGATCGAGGATGACCTCCTTCGCCGGATCGGGTGGGAGTCAGGCCACCGCTGCGGGCACCGCAACTCGAGCAACTGGCGAAGCTGGGCGCTCGCGATCGTCGCGTCATGCGGCTTCGCAACCGGCGACCGCGAACTGATCGACGAGGCCGTCAACGGTGCGTGGGACCCGCAGCGCAACGCCTATCTCTACGGCGCGGTGCAGCAGATCGCGCACTCGATCTTCGCCGACGGCATTCACTGGGAGCGCTCGGTGGGGTACTCGTATTACACCGCAAGCGCGCTCCAGTGGGTGCTGCTGGCGGCTGAGAACTCGGGGATCGATCTTTGGCATGCGGAGATACCGGGGATACTCGGGCCCTTCGAGGGCGGCGCGAATCACGAGGAGTTCGGGCCGCCGGGCGCGCGCTCGATCAAGTACATGCTCGACGCGCAGTTCTACCAGGCCTTCCCCGATCTGAGCTTCGCGCGGATCAATGACAGCGGCACCCGGCGCCTCGCGTATCATCCGATCTACGAACTGGCGTGGGAGCGCTACCGCGACCCGAAATACGCCTGGCTGATCTCACGCGAGCGAGAGCGTGATGAGGATGCCCCGGCGTGGTGGTCGCTGTGGCGGCCCGCCGGTGAAGGGGAGGCGGGGGCGGTCGATCACGCGCGAAGCGGATCGACGGCGTGGCGG
>JBNJEK010000203.1:0-8170 GCA_051745855.1 Armatimonadota bacterium | reverse complement strand
GAGCAGCAGATCGAGAGTCTGCCCGAGGAGCGTCAGGAGGAGGTCCGGCAGATGGAGACCCGCCTCGAGGCCGACGTGCAAACCGTCGAACTGGGCCAGGAGCCCCCCGAAGGTACGTTCACATTCCAGCCTGATGAGGGCACCGAAGTCGTTGAGGCGGACACGATCGAAGAGGGCATGCAGAAGCTTATGACCTCGATGATGGGCGAACAGGGAATGCCCGAGGGTCCGCCTCCCGGCGAGGCTCCGCCGGCCGAGGAACCGCCGGCCGAGGAACCGCCGACCGAGGAACCGCCGGCTGAGGAGTAAGTCCGGCGCACAGGCGGTCTGAGAAACCACGGGCGCGCGACGATGCGAGGTCGCGCGCCCCGTGCATTATGTCAACAACGCACAGGTCTTCGTCTGCCCGTCTCGCCCCGATCTGAATGTCGGCTACGCCTCAATGAGAAGCTGCTGGGCGCGCATCTCAGCGGCCTGCCGGAAGTCGTACTGGTATTCGAGAGCAACGGTGGCGCTGACGCCCCGGTCGGCGGCGCGAATGACGTTCCGCCTGAGGGCGTACACGATGGCGGCATCAACGTGCTCTACGCCGATGGACACGCGAAGTGGTTGCACGCTGAAGCGGCGATGGACCTGCTCGCGCGGCCGGTGGAGTGAAGTATCTGATGTCGCGTCCAACCTTCACCGGCCACGCGCAGTGCAGGGCCTGCCGGGGCGCCTCGCCTCTTACGCGTCGTCGTTGAAGTACCCCTCTGTCTCCCGGCCGCCGACGCGCTCGACGGTGAACTTCATCGCGACTTCCCATCCGTTCAGCGCCTGCTGCAGCAGCCACTGCAGGGGAACGCTCGCCACCACGTAATCCGCGTCTTCCGCCGACACCCCCCACATCATCGTCGGACCCCTCAGATCAGGCAGTGGTGCGACGTAGACATCCTGTCCGTCCACGTCGACCCCCGCCGTCTGATCGAGCACCTCGCTTATCTGCCGGTAGTCGAACTGCCGGCTCATCTGCTCATCGGCCCCGAGTCCCTCATCACCCAGCCACGTCCCCGCCGGCTCCCAGCCTTCCCATGAAACCCGGCGCGGGGGGGTGTGCTGCTCATCGTCCCGCAACTCGTACACGTAGAACTCAACGCTCACAAGCGTCCGCCTCCTCCTGGCGTACTCCGTCAGATGTGCGCAATCGCCCAGCCAGGCGGTGAGACCTCAGAATCCCCATCACGTCAAGCCTACCCATCGACGCGCACCGGGAAACGCTGAGATGATCTTTGCCCGCCCCGACCGCAGTTGCCACCTCCATCGGCACACCACGAAGGCCTCCGCCCCACCGGCGTCGAATCTACGCCCACACACAGGAACATGGCTCGTTGTTGGGAGTGGCGCGCGATGGCCGAAACTGTCTACCGCTTCATGGACGCGCGAATGTTGATGAACCTCGTCGCCGGAAACTGGGCGAGTTTCAATACCGATATTGAAAGCGACGAACCCAACGAGAGGGACGGACTGCTCGCCGTGGCGATTCCATGGGTGCGCTTCGCGGCAGTACTCGACGCCCACTGCGTGCAGGGGCGCTGTCGCGGCGGCATCGTCCACCTCGACATTGAGCCGCTCACCGAGGGCGAGGACTACCGGCGGGACGGTGGCGACGTCTACGTTATGGCGGACGTCCTCGTCGGCGAACCCGTGAACATCGAGTTCAAGCCGTGAAATCAGGACAAGACTGGCGCACCGGGAGAAGATCCAGCATGTCTGAAGACCGAGTATCCGTCGAAGAGCAGGTGCCTGTCGCAGGCGACTGGGACGTGATCGTATGCGGAGGCGGCTCGGCCGGGATCGGCGCCGCCATCGCCGCGGCGCGTGAGGGAGCATCGACACTGCTGGTCGAGGCGCTTCAGCACCTCGGCGGTCTCGCCAGCATCCTCGCAACTATGTGCGACACGCCCGGCGGTCCGATCTACGATGAACTTATGGACCGCCTCGCGGAACTCGACTCGGCGCATTACCTCGACAACCGCGAACGCTACTACCCGCCCGGCCGCATGCGCTACCGCCCGCAGATGTTCAAGGCGGCCGCCGCCGAGATGGTGGACGAAGCCGGCGTCGATGTGCTGTTCGGCACCATCGCCGAGGGCGCGTGGCTCGAGGGCGATGCGGTGCGCGGCGTCTTCCTCGCCAACAAAGCCGGTCGTACGCTCGCGCGCGGGAAAATCGTGATTGACTGCACCGCCGACGCCGACGTGGCAGCCAGCGCCGGGGCGGACTTCGCGGTCGGCGCACCCGAGGACGGCCGCATCCAGCAGTGCAATTTCCGCTGCATCATCGGCGGCGTTGACCGCGAACGTTTCGACGCCGAGGGCCCCGAAGAGGCCGTACTGAGGCAGATCTGCGTCGATGCCGTCGCTGCAGGTAAGGTGACGCCGCCGGATGCGATCTTCGGCATCGATCCGGCCGCGTTCCCGTTCAGCGATGAACATGGCGGCATCGTGACCCGCTGGGAGTTGCAGCACGTTGACCCGACCGACCCGACCGACATCTCCGAGACACTCCTGCAGTGCCACCGGGCGGCGCTCGACATCGTGCGGATGCTGCGCGAAAGCGTCCCGGGCTACGAAAACTCCGAGATTCAGAAGCTCGACACGATGCTCGGCACGCGCGAATCGCGGCGCATCAGGGGCCTAGCGACCGTCACCGGCGAGGATGTGCTGGCAGGGAGCAAGTTTGAGGACGGCGCGGTGCCCGCGTGGTTCTGGATCGATCTGCACGACCCTGAGCCGGGCCCGTCGATCCCTTATACGCTGGAGTTCGTACAGGCCAATCGTCCGAAGCCAGGCGACTGGTACGAGATTCCCTACCGCTGCCAGGTGCCGCTCGATGTGGACGGCCTGCTCGTTGCGGGCCGCTGCATCTCGTGCGATCACGAGGCGCAGGGCTCGCTGCGCGTGATGCCGACCTGCGTCTACCTCGGCGAAGCCGCAGGGACCGCCGCCGCCTGGGCCGTAGAAGCCGGGATCGAGCCTCGCGAGGTCGATGGGGCGCGGCTCAAGCGCGTGCTCAACGAGGACTACTGGGAGCCGCCGACATACGACTGACTGCAGGCGAGCACGACGAATCGACGTGTCGTTCAGATGACAATGCCACGACTTGAGAGGCCACCGCCATGAGTACACGCGAGTTCCGCCCCAATGCGGAGCCGCATCTCGGCGCCACCTGGCATGTGGCGCAACAAAGCCCTGCCGCCTCTGACGAGGGCCCCGGCACCGCCGAGCGGCCCTTTCTGACCATCACCGCCGGGGCGGCAGCGGCGGACATGGGCGACCGCGTCATCATCCACGAGGGAGTCTACCGGGAGGAAGTCCCTCTCCCGCGCAACGGTCACCGCTACCGACCGCACACGATCATCCGCTACGAAGCGGCTCCCGGCGAGCGCGTCTGGCTGCGCGGGTCTGATCCATTCAATGCCGACTGGGATACGCTCGGAGACGGCACCCACCGCGCGCCGTTACCCGAGGCGCTCTTTGCCGATGACGCGTACAACCCCTGGGAACTGAGCGCCGTCATCAACGAGACCGACCCGGTCCGCCCCTGTGAGGGCCCGCATCTGCCCGAGACGCGCGGCGCGCTGTGGGTGGGCGGCGAGCCGCTGCGGCAACTCGCGAGCATCGATGCCGTGCGCCGAACGTCCGATTCTTTTGCCGTCAGCCCGGATGGTCGCTTGCTGATCGCGAACTTCGGCGGCAGGGGCGCGCCGTCCGGCGACGTTGAACTGGCCGTGCGTGAGCGCTGCTTCCGCCCGCTTTTCGACGACGAGCCAATGATCGAGACCGTCGGGATCCAGGTCGAACACGCGGCAGAGCCCGGGCCGCTGTGCTACGCTGCACCGCTGAGCATTCGGCAAGAAAGGCCCTTGACCGTCCGCCGCATCCCGGTTCTGCGAAGCACCGTGCGCATCTGTCGCGCCATCGGTGAGCCGGCATACGTTTCCACCGACTCAGCCCGCATGATCGTTGCCCGCGAGGACTCGGTGGGCGTGATACGTTCGGAGGACAACGAGGTCTGCACGATCACCAGCGATGATGCGGGACGCACCTGGCGGCGCCGGGAGATGCTCGGCACCCGCCGTCAGATCGGACTCGCCGATCATTTTCTTGACGAGCAGAACGGAGTGTTGCTGCGCTGGTATACCCGCCACACCGACTTCGACCCGGACGGCGCTCACGGTCGTCGCGATCATGAAGTCATCCTCGACACCTCTCGCGACGGCGGCGCCTCGTGGTCGTCGGAGGTCATCGATCATGGAACCTACTACTTCCGCCCCCTCGTACATTCGACCGGCACCCTCGTCTGGCCGTACACCGACCACGTCGGCGGCGCCGGGCATCATCACGGACGATTGCGCCTCCGGCTGGGCGAGTGGAACGGAGGGCGCTACGCGTGGTCCGACGGCGGGGTCGCGGAGGCCGGGCCGGATATCAGCAGCGGCGGCCTCGCAGAACCCGCGGCAGTGGAACTGCCGGATGGCCGTATCTTCATCCTGCTGCGCGCCGGCGACGTGCGACCGCAGCAGAATTCCCCGGGCGTCCCCTCGGTGAAGCGCTGGTGCGTCTCGGATGATGCCGGGAAGACGCTCAGCAGGCCAAAGATTCTCAGGTACGAGGACGGAACCTATCTCTACTCGCCGCGCAGCTTCCCGGGCGTCTGGCGCTCGCGGACGACCGACCGCGTCTTCGTGATCGTCAACACCGCCCGAAGTTCGGCGGTCAACTGCGACCCGCGCACATCGGTCGAGATCGGCGAACTCGACCCGGCGACGCTCACAGTCCGGCGTGACAGCATGGCGACCATCGAACGCAAGCACCCGGAGCACCATCCGCTCGTCCGCCTGTCCAACTGGTCGCAGATCGAAGAAAGAGAGAGCGGAGATTTGCTGCTCTTCATGCAGCTTCACATGTCCGAGTTTTGCCCGGTCAGACAGGGCTACGACTTCCGCGTCTTCAGATATCAGATCACCATGGAGGATTGACCACCCATGCGCGCGCTTGCACATCTCACGATCGCTCTCGCGATTTTCACCGCAACGGCCGGGCTTGCCGCGCCCGGCGATCAGATGCTCGACAACCCGGGCTTCGAAGACGGACCGTGGCCGCAGTCGCCCGCATGGAAGGGTGAGATGAGCGTCGTCGATGAGCCGGTCCTCTTGGGTGAGAGCGCCGGAAAGCTCGTCGCCGAGGACGGAAGCGCGATGGCGTACACCGGTTACGTCCCCGCCACGGCCGGTCTCGACTACCGCTTCACCGTCCAGGCGAGGGGCACCGGGAGCGTGCAGTTGCGCTCGACGCAGGTTCGGAACCACTCCGATGACAAATACATCATCGAGCGCCCCGATCCGCCGGTTGAACTGAACGACGAGTGGCAGGAACTCGCCATCGAAGTCTCCCCCCGCGACCCGCTGGTGACACGGATCGGAATTGTCGTGGAGCTTGAGGGCGAGGGCGCGGCAATCTACCTCGATGACGCCATTCTGACCTCGAAGGGCCTCCCGGGCGGCGAACTGACTGTTGAGCCGGGCTACGTCATGGTCACGCCTGGACAGAGCGCCGACGTGCGTATCAGCGCGCGATGCGACGCAGGCCCAATCACCGAGGGCGCACTGACCGTCACGCTGGTATTCGGCGAGCACGTGGAGAGCGGCGAGATCCCGATTACCGGCGAGAAGACTACGCTGCCCGTGGCTCCCCCCGCCGGCGCAGAACCCGGTGAGGCAAAGCTCACCATCGTGAACGCAGAGGTCGGCGGCGGGGCGACCGTGTGGGTGGACGTGGTCGATGACCAGACCTTCGCGGAGTTCGAAGGCCTCGCGCAGGCCGCGCAGATCGACACCCCGGCGCATATCCTTTTCCTCGGCGATTCGCTGACCGACCAGCGCCGCGGACACAACTACACCGACATGGTCGGCTACTGGCTCGACCGAACCCGGTCTGGTGATGTGAGCTACCGCAATGCGGGCGTGGGCGGCGACTACATCACGCGCATGTGGCAGCGGCTGCAGGGCGAGGGCGCGCACCGGCAGGAGATGTACGACGATCTCTTCGACCCGACCCCCGCGCGCGTGTTCATCTGGACGGGGCACAATGACAGCAAGCTCAAGCCGAAGCCCGAGTATGAGACGCCGGACGACTACCCGTTCGACCCGGTGGTGCCGCTGGACACGTTCGAGGAGACCTACGTGACGGTCATCGAACACATACGCGAGCAGGCTCCCGACGCGGAGGTCACGGTGGTCTCCGCGTCCTCGTCGGTGCATGAAATCACGCGCGCGACGGTGGTCAAGCGCATCGAGGAGCGCGGCAACGGAGGATCGTACTTCGGCAAACCGGACGCGCTGGAGGCGTTCAACGAGCGGATGCAGTCGGTTGCGGAGACGACGGGCGCGGACTATCTCGACGTTTACGAGCCGACGCGCACGCACCCTGACAAGCCCTCGCTCTTCACCGGCGACGGCGTGCACATGAGCCAGGAGGGGAACCTGCTGATGGCGCGGGAGATACTGGGGTACCTGGGGGAGTGAGAAGTCGCGCTTCGCGCGAGGATGGCCTGGGCAGGCCATCCCTCCGGACGGCAAAGAACAACGACGTACGGCAGACGGCGGCCTTCGCGCGCCTCGGCCGTAGCTGCCTTTGCCGTCCGGAGGTCGGGTGTGACCACGCCCGACGCCTTATGCCGTCGCCTTTGCCGTACGGAGGTCGGGCGTGCCCACGCCCGACGCTGCTTGTCGTCGCCTTTGCCGTCCGGAGATCGGGGAGGCATACGCCCGACGCCGTTCAAATGATTGGGTCGACGGGAGCATTGACATGCGCCGACCTCACCGATTGCCTCGCGACCGGTACCGTGTGCCGGGACATCCCGTAATATTCACTGTCCGAACATCGGCCGGCCTGGCACTCACACGGAAGGAGATCGCTCCGCGGCTTGTGCAGGCACTCCGTCACAACGCCCGCAGCCATGGCTGTCAGATCATGGCCTACTGCATCATGCCCGACCATCTCCATCTCGTAGCGCGGGTTGGCCCTGATGGCGGCGATCTCCTGAGCTTCATCGATGGCTTCAAGCGAAGAACTTCGGTGACAATGGCCTCATTCGCCGCGGACAACGGTGTCTGGCAGGAGAGTTACTGGGATCGTCATGTGCGCAGAGGTGAGGCGGTGAATAACGTGATCTACTATGTCATGATGAACCCAGTTCGGGCCCGCCTGTGTCAGCATTGGGAGGAGTGGCAATACTCGTGGATGATGGCATAATGGACAGTCGCGCTTCGCGCGAGGATGGCCTGGGCAGGCCATCCCTCCGGACGACAAAGGCAACGGCATACGACGGACGGCGGCCTTCGCGGCTCGGCGGTGGCTGCCGTAGCCGTCCGGAGGTCGGGCGTGCCCACGCCCGACGCCGTTTGCCGTCGCCGTCGCGTGGGGCTCTTCACCGGTGATGACGTAATGCCAGTCGCGCTTCGCGCGAGGATGGCCTGGGCAGGCCATCCCTCCGGACGACAAAGGCAACGGCATACAACGGACGGCGGCCTTCGCGGCTTGGCCGTGGCTGCCGTAGCCGTCCGGAGGTCGGGCGTGCCCACGCCCGACGCCGTTTGCCGTCGCCGTCGCGTGGGGCTCTTCACCGGTGATGACGTAATGCCAGTCGCGCTTCGCGCGAGGATGGCCTGGGCAGGCCATCCCTCCGGACGACAAAGGCAACGGCATACAACGGACGGCGGCCTTCGCGGCTCGGCCGTGGCTGCCGTAGCCGTCCGGAGGTCGGCGCGCCAACGCCCGACGCTGTTGTCGTCGGAAACACATTTTGGAGGTGACCACCCATGCCGACCGAATCACCATTGCTCACCCAAACCCCCGTCTTCTCCGCCGGCGAAGCCGGGGTCTGCGAATACCGCATCCCAGCGCTTGTGTGCACCAACAACGGCACACTGCTCGCGGCCTGTGATGCACGGGTCGACAGGCCCGGCGATGCGCCCAACAACATCGACCTCGCGCTCAAGCGCTCCGAGGACCTCGGTGAGACGTGGTCCGAGGTCGAGATCCTCATCGATGACGGCGGCGAGATGGCCGCGGGCGATCCGTGCATGGTCGTGGACCGCGAGACCGGGACCGTCTGGATCGTCTATGAC
>JBNJEK010000202.1:0-8198 GCA_051745855.1 Armatimonadota bacterium | reverse complement strand
AATCCGCGCTCATCGAGGGCCTCGATCGCCCCCGCGGCCGCTTTGCCGAGTTGCTGAACACGCTCGGCATCAGACGCGGCCTCGCGCTCGGCGAGAATGCCCTCGCGCCCCAGTGTCTTCACGCGCTCGGCGATTGTGAACGCCCGGTTGCCGTAGCCGCCCTTCCATCCGTAACCCGGCCGCAGGCTCTCGTCGGAGTGCGTTATGATCCGTTCGGGCGTGCAGTAGAGCGGGCGGTTGGTATGCAATTCGTAGAAACGCGCCCAGCGGCCGTCGTCGAGCCGTGACCGCTCGTACCACGCGACGATCTCGTCGAAAGGTTCGATGTACTTCTCGTCGCCGGTCTCCAGCCACACCTCGCTGAGCACGTTCATAGCCGCGCCGCTCTCGGACGCGGTGATAGCGATCGGCTCGAACCAGCGGGCGGGGGCGGGGTGGTTGGGGATTTTCGGGCCGGTGACGAAGTCGTCGTAGTACTGCTGCGCCCAGGCCGCCCCGGGCAGTCGCGCCTCAAGCAGCCAGTCCGCGCCACGAACGACCGCCTCGAGGTATTCCTGCTCGCCGAAGGTCCGCCATGCCTCAAGCAGCACGAGCATCGTGTTGGGCATGCTGGCGTCGTTGAGCGTGTGATAGCGGCGGTAGTCGTCCTCGTTCTCGGGCGGCGGGTAGATCTGCGGCCAGCCGCCGGAGGGATACTGCGCGTCGAGCAGCATCTGCAGGGCGCGCTCCATGGCCTCGCGATGGCGCTCCGATTCAGAGCCGTCGCGCACCAGTTCGATGAAGAAGCGCGCCGGCCCCTGGCTGCGGCTGTCATCGAGGTCTGCGAATGCACCGCGCTGGTAGGCGCCGGTCACCTCTTCGGGGATTGGCTGATCCGCCCATTCGTCGCTGAGCGGCTGGCGCATCCGCCATCCGCCGACGGCAAGCTGGGTGGTTGCCAGCGCGTCGCCGACCTCCATCGCCATCGCCAGCAGGCGCTCGTCGCCGGTGGCGCGGTATGCACGGAGGTAGGCGCGGCCGACCCACGGTGTGCCCGGTGGCTCGATGCAAAGGTAGGTCTCATCGGGGAAGGGGCGGTTGTTGCCATGTCCGCAGTTGTACCGTGTCTGCAGATCGCCCGACAGCAGGTAGGGATAGGCTCCCTGGTATGAAAGATCGCTGAAGGCCGTCGCAGCCTCGATGATGGCCGCCTCGACCTCCTCGGCCGAGGGAAGGTCGTCGTCCTGCGCGAACGCGCATGATCCGCAGATCATCATTGCCAGGACTGTCACCAGCGCGAATCTCATGTTTCTTTTCCTCCAATTGCCGATCAACGCCGCGCGGTCAGCGGTCAAGCTCGCCGCGGTCTTCGAGCGCCTCAAGGTACGCGCTCATGGCGTTCATGTTGCTGACAAACTCCCGTGTCCAGATGCGCTCGTCATCATGATCCACCACCGCGCCGACGAAGCGCTCGTACGTCCAGTAGCCGCGATCGTCCAACGTGTCGATGGCCCGCTGCGCTCGCTCGCCGAGTGAGCGCACGCGGTCATCATCCGGGATCGTCTCGCGCTCGGCGAGCAGCCCATCGCGCCCCAGCGTCTTCACGCGCTCGACGGTCCGGAACACGTCCTCGCCCCAGTTACGCTGCCACGCGTAGCCCGGGCGCAGATTCTCGTCGGAGTGCGTGATGATGCGGTCGGGCGTGCAGTAGAGCGGGCGGTTGGTGTGAAGCTCATAGAAGCGCGCCCAAAGGCCGTTGTCCAGTCGCGACCGTTCGAACCAATCCGCGACCTCGTCAAAGGGCGCGATGTACCGGTCGTCGCCGGTCTCAAGCCAGACCTCGGTGAGGATGCGGATGACCGAGCCGCTTTCGCTGGAAACGAGCGCGATCGGCTCAAACCAGCGCGCGGGGGCGGGATGATTGGGGATCAGCGGGCCGGAGACGAAGTCGTCGTAGTACTGCTGGGCCCACCCCGCGTTCGGCAGCCGCACCTCAAGCAGCCAGTCGGCGGCTCGAATCACCGCGTCGAGGTATTCCTGCTCTCCGAGCGCCCGCCACGCGGTCAGCAGCGTCCGCATGTTGTCGGGCATCGACGCGTCGTTGAGTGTATGATAGCGCTGGTAGTTGTTCTGATCTTCGGGGGCGGGATAGTACTGTGGCCAGCCACCGCTGGGGTACTGCGCCTCCAGGATGAAATCGAGGCCGCGCTGCATGACCTCCCGATGGCGCTCACTCTCGCCCGTGGCCACAAGATCGACGAAGAAGCGCACGGTGCTTTGCGTGCGGTTGTCGTCGAGGTCGCTGCGCGTGCCGGAGCCGGGAGGCTGGCTGAGCCGCGCGCGGGCGGGCCAGCCACCGGTGTCGGTCTGGATGATCGCCAGCGCGTCGGCGATCTCCTGCGCCATCTCGAGGTAGCGCTCATCGCCCGTCACACGCCACGCACGCAGGAGCGCCTGGCCGATGGTGCCGCCGGTAGGTGGTTCGGTCTCCGCCCAGTCCGGCTCATCGGCGGGGAAGGCGCGCCTCGTGCCGTGGCGGCCATCGTAGCGCTCCTGCAGGTCGACCGAGTAAGAATCGACATGCGCGCCCTCGTACGACAGGCGGTGGAAGGCTTCCGCGGCATTCATCATCGCCGCCTCGACCTGCTCGACGGCGGGAAGTTCATCATCCGCCATCACGGTGTGCGTTGCCGGTGAAAACATGACGCTGGCGAGACTGAGCGTTGCAATGATTGCGACTGTCCTGAGCATCAGTCGATCACTCCTGAGCAGCTTTTCGGCAAATCTCGCGCGAGCCATTTCACCGCGGCGCAAATCGGCTCCTCCCCGCCAAAGCTTCGTATCAAAGATTAAGGATTGGGGTGACAGCGGCAACGACTCTCCAGGCGAGGGCGCCTGGAGTCCAGTATCACAATAAGACCCGGAGTCCGGGCGCCCTCGCCCGGACGTCGTTCCCGCCGCTGGTATTCCCGTGCTGCGCGCCATGGCTTCTATCATCGTATCCTTAACCGCTGATACAAAGCCGCCGCCGCGGACTTCGTATCAAAGTCTGAGGAATAGGCGCCACGCTGCATCGAAAAGCCGGGCCTCACCCCCTGCGATAAACGACATCGCTTCCCCCTCTCCCTGGACGCTGCAAACGGCGCAGCGTCGGGCGGGACGAGGGGGGAGAACGACAACTACGCTGGTTCAGGCAAACCCATAATCTTTGATACGGCTCCTCCCCGCCAATCCGAAGAAGTATTGCGCCCGCATAGAAGGAAACGCCCGCGTGGGCCCCGCCAGAGCGGCGCCACGCGGGCGTCGATGTCGATCTGCAGGCCGGCCTGAGACTACGGCAGGCTAATCGCGTGGACGTAGCCGTCGCGGCTTGAGGCGACGATCTCGCCCGGGCCGGCGGGCGCGATGTCGATCAACCGACCGCCTGTCTCGAAGCGACCGATGATGGAGCCGTCGGACACGTCCAGCGCGTAGACCGCGCCATCGTCGCAGCCGGCCGCGAGCCGCAGCGGCTCTCCCGCGGAGACGGCGATCGTCGTGACCTGGTTGGGCAGGGCGGTGCGCCATGCGATGGTCCCGTCGCCCTCGATGCAGTAGACGTTGAATGAGAGGCTGCTTGCGAGGACCTCATCGGCGCCGTCGCCATCCACGTCCACACACGCCAGATCGGTTACTTCGTCGCCGGTGTTGACGGTCCACAGCCGGTCGCCGTCCGGGCTCACGGCCTGCACAGTGCTGTCCGCGCCGCCGAAGATGGCGGCATGCCGGCCGTCGCCATCGAGGTCGCCTGCGGCCACCGCATTCGCGCACGGCCCGCTCACGGTGCGCACGCGGAAGCGCCGAGTGCCGTCGGGGTTGACGACATGCCACCGGTAGTACTCGGTGCCCGCGATGACCTCGTCGCGGCCGTCGCCATCCACGTCCGCGGCCGCGCCAGCGGTTGAGCCGTGCACACTCTCGTAGTGCCACAGCTCATTGCCCTGCGCGTCGATGGCGTAGTAGCGCCAGCTATCCGCGCCCGCGATGACCGCGTCGGAGCCATCGCCGGCCAGGTCCGCGCTGAAGACCGTCCGCACATGCGGCGTGCGCTTGTAGTAGGGCACCTCGTACGTCCACAGGTGCTCACCGTCGGCGTTGAGCGCCACCACGAAGCCGTTCATCGTGCCGGCGACGACCGTCGGCCGGTCCTCGCCGGAGAAGTCCACGGTGGTGACCGAGTTGACCTCCACGCCGCAATCGTGGCTCCAGCGGACCTCGCCGTCGGCATCGAGGCAGTAGACATGTCCGTTGGAGTTGCCGCCGATCACCTCAGGCGCGCCGTCACCGTCGAGGTCGGCGCTGTGCACCGAGTTGAAGGTGTACGCCGCCTCGCCTCCGGTTGCCTGGGAGGCGGCGAGTTCCTCGAGGCCATCACCGGTGCCCCACGCCTGCAATTCGGCCACGTAGACGGCGCTCCCGGGGCGCGGCGTGAGAATCACACGCAGATTTCGGGCGTTGGCATCAAGCTCGAAGTCGTACTCCATCGGTTGATGGATCGGCAGCCCCCAGTTCGGGTGCATCTCCTCGTCGGTGAAGTCAACCAGCGTCCGCTCATCGTCGGCAAAGCCGTCGTCCGAGGCGAGCACCTGGATGCGGCCAAGCTGGAAGGTGTTGCCCTTGCTTGACGAGGTGGCGAACCACGCGCTGAGGTTGAGCTGCTCAATGTGATAGCTGTCGAGCAGATCGAGGTCGATGGTGACCTCCTGGTCGTCCTCCCACATCGTCGCGTCGGACGTGCCGTCATCGCGGCCGTCGAAGATATTGCCGAGCGTATTGCGTCCCGCCTCGCCCGAGAACACGTTCGCCTCCAGCGGGTCGGGCGTGGCACTGACATCCGCCACCGCGTTCACCGACGCCGGCTCGCCGGGATTGCCGGTGAGCAGGAAGTTGTCGGGACGCTCCATGTACGCCCAGCGTCCGGTCATCTCCGGCACATCCATCGCGTCGGCCGCCCCGCCCTCGACCGGAGGCGCCGATGCGATCAGTATGTTGATCAGCGCCTCGATCTCATGGCGCGAGATGCCGCCGCCGAACTGCTCGGTGGCGACGCTCTGCTCGATGCCGATCGAGTTGACCGCCGGCGACCGAAGCGTGGCCGATCCGGCCGCAAGGTCGGCCTCAAGATCGGTGGGCTCGGCGAACTGCCGCGTGTCATCGGCAGTGCGGACGGCCGTTGCGCCGAGTGCGCTGATATGCGTCGGGGTCACCACCGCCATCTGCCCGTCGATCGTCCCCGCGCCGGGCACCTCGATGGTGCCGGCTTCGTCCCTCACTGCGACGAGCACGGGATCGCCGAGGCCCGTGATAGCGGCGGAGTTGTCGCTCAGGCGCAGCAAACGCAGATCGGCAGGCTCTTCGCCCGACGCGTGCATGACGGTGAAAAGGACGGCCTCCTCGCCGGCCTCAAGCTCGGCATTGACGATGCCCTGCATGGACTTGACCAGCGGCTCGGCGATGTACGGGTAGCTGCCCCAGTTACTGCCGGTGGCAGCGTCCTCGTTGAGAATGCACTGGGTGTCGGGCGTCATCGCGATGGTGGCGAACCGGCCCTCCTGCTCAACCGAGAGCCGCGAGCCGTCAAGCTCGGTCTCCCCGATGGTCTGCCAGACCGCGCGGAAGCTGTAGTCGCCGGGCTCATTCGCAACCATCCGATCGGCGACGACGAACACGTCCGGCTTGATCCAGATGACATTGCGGTGCCAGTCAACGCCGGCGTAGTCGCGCGCGACCGTCTGTGAGGCGCCGAGCGTCTCGAGGTCCGCGAGGTTCTCAAGCTCCGCGTAGGCGGGAACCGGCGCGGACTGCCCGTCGCGGATCACCAGCATCGAGTTGTGATACTTCGGCAGCGACTTGATGTAATCGGCGTCCGCGAGCCAGATGCGCTCATCGGCGGTCCACTGCAGGATCGCGTTGCCATCCATGTGCCCGTGGCCGCCGAGGGTCAGCCCGTCGAGCAGCAGGTAGTCCGCGTCAGGCTCGTAGCTGTCGCGGAAGGAGATCTTGTCTACCGCGCGCTCCAGCGCCACGTGCTCCTCGCCGCTGAAGCTGTCGTACCACTTCTCATCGACCGCCCAGCCCTTCGTCCCGAGCAGGTGGTCGGGCTTGACCGCGTGGTGGTCACCGAGCGAGAAACTCGAGAGGTTCACGCGGGGGCGGACCTGCATCTTGCGGTCGATCGCCCACTGGTAGCGACCGTCGCGGTAGTACCACTCGGCCATGCGCAGGATGCGCAGTTCGGTCCCAAGCGGCCCCCAGCCGCCGATGTCGCCGTAGGGCACCTGGTAGCCAAGGTTGTTCATCGTCATGACCGCGTAGTCGGCGTTGAGGCGTGCGTTGCCGTTCTCGAAGTAGCGCAGATCCGGCCGCGCCATCGCGTAGATCATCGTGTGATTAAGCGTCAGCCACTGGTAGGTATTGCAGTCGCAATGCGCCTTGCTGGCATCCAACTGGAACTGGAAGGTGCCGTCTGCGATGTCGATCCAGTTCTCGCCCTCCACCGCGTCGTAGTAGCGGCTGAAGTACTGTCCGGCGTAGAGACAGCCGAGCGCGGGGAAGGTCTGGTGGTTGAAGCGAACCCTCTTGCTCGTCGGGCTTGCGGACTTGCCGGGCCCCAGTTCGCTGACCCAGCGGAAGAGTATCTTCGTGATCTCGAGCCGCTCCTCGTCCGTCACCACCGGGGACTCCTCGACGGCATCCCACGCGGGGATGTTGTGATAGATGTGAAAGTCCGAGTCCATCCCCCACGGTCCGCCGTAAGTGTCCGGGTCGGAGAGGTAGTTCTCGTAGGTGCGCTTGATCATCCACACGTACATCCGGGCGTACTCCTCGCGGCCGGTCAGCGCGTAGTTGCGCCCCTGCGTCTGCGCGCGTGAGAAGAGCCCGCGAGTCCCCGCGCGGACAAGGTGCGTCTCACACTCCTCGCGGATCTTCTCCGCCCAGTCGTCATCGAGCGTCTCCGTGAAAAGATGTCCGTAGCTCTCCAGCGCGCCACCTGCCAGTTCGACCTCGAGGATCGAGGGAAGCACGAGCGTCTCGCCCTCCGCGAGGTGTGGTCGGAGCGCCTCCAGCCCCGCCCGCGCGCCCGGGATGTCCGATGCGCCGATCGCGATGAGGTTGCGGCCGGTCCCCCACGGGTCGGGCACCGTGCGCACCTCGTAACCGCCGTCGCCGGGATAGACGCCATCGGCGAACGTGAGCTGGTGTGAGTAGGGGTAGAGCAGCGCCCTGTTGTTGACGATGCTGCCGACGACGATCGCGTTCGTCGCGGCAAGGTCTTCGTCGGTCACCTCATCACCAGCGACGACCGGCAGCGCCACTCCCGTGGCCTGCTCGACGGCCCCGGCGACCTCCGCCGCGAAGGCTGCCCACTCGTCATCCTGCGGGGCGACGATGATCGCGCGCGCATCGCCGTCCTCGACCAGCGTGGTCTCGGGGTAGAGCGGCTTGGGCTCGGTCACATCCGCGAACGTCTTCTTCGTGGAGGGCTCGATGCGGATGTTGTCGAGGACCATGTCGAAATCCGCGCCGGCGTTGTGTGTGCCGACGATGAAGACCAGAGAGGCGACCGCTGAGCGATCGTCGCTCTCGATGTAACTGCTCTCCCACGCCAGGCCCTGATCCGACAGCCCGGGATGCAGCGTCCAGGTCTTCTTCCCGGCCTCAAGCTGCCCGTTCCAGCTCGTCCAGCTCAGGACGGCGTTGCCGTCGGCGTCGAAGCCGCGGACGTAGAGCGCCTCCGACTCATCGGGCGTGGACGTGGCGGCGTCAAATGAGAGCGCCTTTGCATCGAAGTCGGTGGTGGGGATCGCGACGCGAACGCTCAGGTAACTGTTGCCGTCGCGGTCGGCGGGCGAGGTCCCGTGGATGCGAACCGCCCCGTCGCCCTCAACTGCGAATCCGGGGTCGGTGACCACCTCAAGGTCCGAGTGCTCCCAGTCTTTTCCAAGATCGATGCGAAAATCTTCGAGAGAGTCGCAGGCGTTGAGCGTGGCGACCTCTGCGGCATAGCACGGCACGAGCACGGCAATAAGCGCGAAAACAGTCAGTAATCTCACTGCTGACCTCCTGGTAGGATCCGTTCACAGCGCGATCTCTTCACGATGTACGTTGTGTGGCCGAGAGGCGGCCTGCCCACGCATGGTCGGGCCGCCGCGACTCAAGCGGGCGGGGGTATTTCACTG
>JBNJEK010000201.1:0-8343 GCA_051745855.1 Armatimonadota bacterium | reverse complement strand
CGGGCGCGGGCGAAGACGGGGAACAGGATGGCGGCCAGGATCGCGATGATGGCGATCACGACCAGCAGTTCGATGAGGGTAAAACCACGACGCATGACACGTACCTCCTGTGCAGATGTTGTCTTTGACATTCCAACATTCGCGATGTGCTCATGCGTCACCTTCAATATTTTTGAACGCGGGGGCAGGAGGACGCCCCTCCTTTCACGTCGAAGATGGGTGTGAAGATCCGGCCGGAAGGTCGGGAGGTACCGTCACCGGGAGCGAAGCCATGGCGAAGAAGTCGCGAGGCGGCGAGAAGGTCACTCTGAAGATACCGAGGCCGCTCTACGAGCGGATCGGGCAGATCATCGACGGCGCGGGCTACAACTCGGTCACCGAGTTCGTGGTCTACGTGCTGCGAGACCTTGTCTCCACCCACGCCATGGCCGAGAGCGACGAGTACTCGGATGAAGAACTCGAGATGGTCAAAAAGCGCCTCGAGTCGCTCGGCTATCTCTGAGCCCCGTTCGCCCACAGCGCTTTGAGGCGCGGTGAGAGGCGCTCGGTCCACACCCGATAGCCCTCGGGCGTAAGGTGGAGGCCGTCGGAGTACAAGTCGGGCCGCGGCAGGCCGTCATCGCCGAGCATCTCGTCCCAGACGTCCACCACCTCGGCGCGACAGATCGCCCGCGCCCACTCGGCCAGTCCGTCGTTCACCTCGCGCATGGCATCAGCGAGCGCCCAGCGGTTGGGGCTGGGCTTGAGGCCCACGATCACGAGCGCCGTCTCCGGCAGGGCGGCGTGGATGCGCGCCTGGAGTGTGGCGAAGTCGTCCAGCACCTTCCGGGGCGATCTTCTCCTTGCGAGGTCATTGTCACCGGAGTACACGACCACCACGTGAGGACGGTAGGCCACGATGACCCGGTCGAGGTACTCCAGCAGATCGGGCACCTCAGAGCCGCCGAATCCGCGATTGAGCACCGGAGCAAAGGGGAAATCCTGTGCGAGGGTCTCCCACTTTACGATCGTCGAACTGCCGGTGAAGAGCATCGCTCCCTCACAGGGCGGCGACTGGCGGTCGCGCTCCTCGAACGCGGTGATGGCCGGTTCCCACTGGTCGCTCATTGCCCTGCCTCCGGTGATTCGTCGCCTGTCGCGTCAAGCATTTCATCAATACGCTCGAATGTCTCCTGGATGTACGCCACACGGTGCTCGACCGCCGTCTCGATGCTCTCCTCGTAGCTTTCGGGGTCGGCCTTCGATGGTTCGCCCCATGTTCCGTCCTGCGTGAGGGCGCCCATCCCCGCGTAGTCCAGCCACTCCTTGCCGAACGGCGCACGGTGATCGGGAGAGCGTCCCTTCACAAGCTCGGGGCGGATCGCGAGGATAGCGGAAGTCTCGCCGCGGCCCGCATGGAGTTCGCGCGGCATATCCTCGCCCCTCGACTGCAGCGGTCCATCGGCGTGGATCACGCGCAGGTCCGGGTAGCGGAAGTTCAGGTCACGGATGGTGGGCTTGAGGATCCAGTTGCCGCCGTGAGTGGTCAGAATGACAATCCTGCGGATGCCGTGATGGCGCAACGACAGCACGATGTCTTCGATCACAAGGGCCAGCGTTGAGGGCCGCAGCGTGATCGTGCCTGCCATGTCCATGTGCTCCTGCGAGTTCGCATAGGGGAGTGCGGGGAGCAGGTAGCAGGGGCCGAGGTCCTCGGCAAGTGCCTCGGCAAGGCGCCTCCCCATGTCATCGGCGCGGATCCAGTCGGTGCCGACGGGCAGGTGCTCCCCGTGCTGCTCCAGTGAGCCGACCGGGATGATGGCCATCGATGGATCGGCGTCCGCGATCTCCTTCGATGTGTTGCAGGCGGTGAGCATGGCGATCTCTCCCGTCGGTGTGGTGGCGCGCGGCGGGCATTTCGGCGAAAGTCCGCGGGCTCCTTCCGCGGGAGGTCGGTGCGGCGATGGCATGAGCGCTCGATGGGCACAAGCATGAGGCCGCGACGGGCTTCGATCAACTTTCACGCCATGCGCTCTTCGAAAGTCCGACACATCTCCCGGGCCCACCGGCGAATCGCATCCCAGTCGCGCATGTCGTGACGTCCGGAGGTGGGGCCGCCTCCCCGGCCCACGACCGCCTTGATCACCAGCCGCAGCGCGACATTGTACTGATCGTAGTCGATCACGCCCCCGAACGCCTCGACCGCCAGCGGGGCGATGTTCGGCGCGTACTCCGGCAGGCGCTCGTTCATGATGCGGATGACGTCGTCCCGCTGGCCCGCCTCGCCTGCGGCGCCGGAGGTGTGGAAGTACGCGACCGGCCGCTCCGCCAGTATCTTCTCAAAGCGCGCCACGAACGCCCGCGCGGGCTTGAGCCAGTTCCCGCCCCAGACCGGCGCGCCCACGATGAATGCGTCGTAGTCCTCGATGTCGCGCACCTCGCGGCAGCGGATCACGTCCGCCTCCGCGCCGCACTCGCGGAGCGTCTCGGCCATCGCCCCCGCGATCTCCTCGGTGCTCCCGTGCGCCGTCTCGTACGCCACAAGTACTCGCATCCCGGCACCTCCCGCGCCTGACGCAAACCGCCGGTCAGTTCGCGCGTCGGCCGCATCTTCCCTTCGCCGGCGGCAGGTTTCGCAGCGTCAGGCGGTCAATACTCCGGCGATGCTCCCGCACTCACTCGTAGATCTGAGGTGTCCGCGATGCTTCGCACCGCACTGACAATGATGCTGACAGGGGCGTGCCTGATGAGCGCGACCGCCCAGGAGGCGAAGCGCTACCCGATCCCGACGGACAACTTCCGCCACGAGCAGGGGTTCTGCTACACCGTGAGCATGGACTTCGGCGAGGAGGGCGACAAGTTCAGCAACAACAGTTCGCAACTGATGGTCTTCGAGGACGGAAAGCAGCTTGGGCCGCCGCAGGCCTTGCATCGCGACATCCGCGAGAAGGGCGAGGGCCGCTACTCGCACTGGACGCGCGAGGGGCTTTACATGTCCGCCTCGGACAACACCGACCCGCGCACGAACGGGCGCACGTATGAGGTCGCCTCCTCGAACCCGCACAGCACCCTCGGCGGACCGGAGGCGCTTGACAGCACCGAGCACGAGCACGTCGAGAAGATCACGTCCTCCAGCGCGGAGTACGCGATCGAGATGGGCGGCACGCTGGACATGGAGAACACGCTTACGGTGGCGAGCGGTAACTACCGGATCGGCTTTCAGCCGAACATCCAGCTCACCATCGAGAACACCGGCGGCACCCCGGTGGTGAACCCGAGGCTGGTGATCAATGATCGCGGGAACTGGTACACCTTCGAGTCGATGCTGGAGGAATTCACGCGGGGCGCCACGACGGATCAGGATAAAGTCTACCTCATCTGGGAGAACATGCGGCAGAACCTGTATCACGAGAGCCCGCTGTTTGCCGACAGCGTGCCTCATGACCCCGTCCGGCTGATGAACATCTTCGGCCTCAATCTCTGCGACGACGCCGGGAACGCGGGCTGCTCGCTCTACCACCACGGCGGCTTCCCCGGATCGCGCAACCGCGCGCTCTACGGGCATGTCCAGTGCGAGGCGCTGGTTGATCCGGACGCCGAGTTCGGCTTCCAGTTCATGGACATCGACATGGACTGCTTCTACCTCGACCGCGAGAACGAACTGCCGCTCGATGGCGATGTGATCGCGCAGGACCATGACCTCGCGCGCCGCGAGTTGAACTACGGGCCGGAGGTAAGCGCGTTCAAGGCCAGCGACGCCCCGGCCGCCCTCTTCGGTCCTGATGACCGCTACGCACACCCGACACTGCGCGGGCACGAGATCGCGTACACGCTTCGCCCCGGGGAGCGCGCCGAGTTCCGCTGGGACAACATCGGGAAGGTCGCCTCAAGCGAACCGGCCCGCAAGCACCTGCCGAAGTACTTCGGCAACTCGAAACTCGTTTTCGAGCCACGCCTGACTGTTGACCGCGTGGAGGCCGACGCGGAGTCGGTCACGGACATCGTGCAGGTCGGCGACGTGATCGGTGGCGCGACGGATCGCGGGCAGATCGTCTACCGCGTGGCGACGCCGTGGCTGATCTGCGGTGCGACGGTGCGCGCGACCTTCGAGGGCGCGGATCCGACGGACATCTACGCAATCGCGCTCTCCCGCGACGGTGAGCACTGGGAGCGGCTGTGGGATTCGGACGGCGCGGCGCAGTACACGGCCGAGGTCCCGCTTGATGAACACCTCGATCTTTACAACTCCCCCGCGGAGTACGAGTACTATGTGCGGATCGACCTGAACTCGGCGGAGGAGGGGAGCGCGCGCCTGCTGGCGCTGGAGATCGAGACGGACGTGATGGCGGCGCCGCAATCGCTCCCGCGCTTGAGCCTCGGCGAGAACCGCGTCGTTTACACCGACGCCACCGAGGGCCCGCGGGAGGTGCGCTTGACGCATCAGTGGCGGGAGACCGACGCGGTGACGCCGCTCGATCCGCCGGCCGCGCGCTATCCCGAGGCCGGGGCCGAAGTCAGCGATTCGATCCTGACGTATGAGTGGGAGCCGGTGGAGGGAGCGCGGAAATATCACCTGCAGGTCTCGCGCCGCCCGGATTTCGCGTGGCCCTACCGCACGAGCCTCGATGTCATCATCCCGCACACGCAGTGGCGTGTGCCCTTCACCGGGATCTACTCGCCGGGCGTCACGTACTACTGGCGGCTGCGGACGCAGGACGGCTACCAGGCGTGGGGCGACTGGAGCGCCCCGCGGACCTTCACATGGCGGGGCCCGCGCGTGCCGGTGAATGTCAGATTGGCGATGGATGGCGCGAGGGGGACGCTGAGCTGGGAGCCGAACCCGCGTGAGGGGGCGGAGCCGGTGCGCTACGCGGTCTTCGGCTCGGACGAGAAGGGCTTCACCGCGAACCGCGAGTCGCACAACTCGTGGAAGCGCGGAGAGGTGCCGGGGAACCTGGTGGGGGAGACCGACGGCACGTCGATGGTCGTGATCGGCCCGGACGCGGAGGGGCCGAACACGAACCGCGCGTTCTACCGAGTGGTCGCGATCGACGCGAACGGGACGGAGAGCGCGAACTCCGACTCCGCCGAGGCCCCGCATCCGCTGATCGTGACCGCGCCGGTGACCGAGGCGACGCTGGGAGAGGAATACCGCTACGAGCCGACAAGCATCCGGTCACTGGGCGACGTGCACGCGCGCCGGGAGAATCCCGACGACAGCGGCTACACGTACAAGTTCTGGGACATCGAGGAGCTTGCGTGGGAGCTTGCCGAGGGCCCGGACTGGCTCACGATCGACTCGGAGACAGGCGCGCTGACCGGCACACCACCCGCGCCGGGCGAATTCGAGGTCACGGTCGCGGTGAGCAATCAGTTCGACGACCGTGCAGAGCAGACGTTTGAGCTTGCGGTCGCCGAGTAGTTGGTTTCTACGCGTAGATATCAGGACAATCCCTCAAGGGAGATTTGAGGGCTATTGTCGAAGAATTCTCTGAAACACATAGGAGATGTGTCAGGGAGGCATGATGCGATGAAAGCAACGAAGACGTTGATGATCGGAATCGCGATTGTCGCAGCGCTCGTCGTGGTGGTGAGCTTCACCGGCTGCCCGCCGGCTGAGGAGGAAGCGGCCGAGCCTGCGCTCGAGGATTACCAGGAGCCTGCCGAAGAGGCCGTCGATGAGGCGTCTGATGAAGCCGAAGAGATTGGCGATGAGATCGAGGAGGACGTCGAGGCGGCCGGTGAGGAGATCGAGGAGACCGCGGAGGATGTCGAGCAGGAGTATCAGCAGGAAGTCGAGGAGCACGAGCGAGAGGCGGATGACGGCGGCGAGTACTGAACCGGTGCGGCCTCATCCATGCGTTCCCCGGCGGGATATCCTGCACATACCGAAAAGGGCGCGGCCGACGATGGCCGCGCCCTCGTCACATATCTGAGCGGATCTCTCAGATACCTGCCGGCATGATCTCCGCCAGGTCCACCGGTGCGTTCCCGCGCTCAACCGAGCGATAGCCGGCCAGTGAGATCGCCAGTGACTTGACGCCCTCCTCGTAGGGGATCGTGGTCTCGCCCTGTCCGGCGACGGCGTCAGTGAACTCGACCAGCACCGCATCGTGCCAGTTTTCCGGAGCGTCCTCGGCGGTCTCGCCCTCATCGGTGGTCCAGCGCGCGTTCGGTCCGTCGATAGTCAGCAGCGCACCCTCTGCAACAACCTTGAAGCCATTGTCCCATGCCACTTGCGGCACGAGTGAGCAACTCAGCGTGCCCATCGCGCCTGACTCGTACTGGAGGATCAGCGCGGTGGTGTCCGGGATCTCGAAGCCCTCCTTGTGCGCGACGAGGCCGCTCTCGGGCTCTTCGTAGTCCGCTGGCGGCTCCCAGTCATGCACGGTAGAGGTCTTGCCGATGACCGTCTTCACGTCACCCGCGAGGAAGCGGCCCAGGTCGAGCATGTGCGTGGCCTGCTCGACAAGCTGCCCGCCGCCCATCTCCATCTTCGTCCACCAGCCCTTGTTCGGCAGACCGGGCATGTAGTAGTGAGCCTGCACCATCGCGACGGCGCGCTCAGAGAGCATCTGCTGTGCCGCGATGATCGGCGCCGACTTGCGGAACATGTAGCCGACCTGGGTGATGACGCCCGACTCGCGGACGGCGCTGAGCACACGGCCGGCCATCTCCATGCTGATCGCCACGGGCTTTTCTACGAAGAAGTGGATCCCGCGCTCGCACGCGGCCTCCTCGATGTCCCCGTGGGCGAAGGGCGGGGTGCAGATGACGATCGCATCAAGGTCCTCGCTGTCGAGCATTGCCACGGCGTCATCGTACGCCCCGCCGGTGGCGTTGTACTTCTCAGCGGCTTCCTGAGCCCGCTCCATGACGACGTCGCAGGTTGCCACGATCTCCATGTCATCGCGCTTCTGGGCACAGCCAAGGTGCCGGTTGGCGATCCCGCCGGTGCCGACAAAGCCAAGTTTCACGGCCATCTCGTCCATCTCCCTCTTCACGTAGTTGCATCAGATAGTGTGTGATTCCGCGCAGGGTGCGGCGCGACCTTCTCCATCCGGCGCGGGCTTCCAAATGACATGTGGCGCGGGTTTCCAGCCCGCGGTCGTTCGCCGTTGTGGAGGGGCCGGAGAGGGCGAGACGTCGTTTGGCTCGCCTGATGCCGGCCCGGCCGTTGGCGGTTGTCGTTCGCCGTTGTCGTCTGAGCGAACGACGACAACGACGAACGACAGAACGGCCGGACCGGCGTTGCGTGGAGTTCGCAAACGACGCGAACTCACGCTCTCCGGCCCCTCCACAACGACCCGAACGGCACGCCTCACTCACGCTCGATGACATACGTCCCGAGGTCGCCCGGGCCAAGCGTCACCGGGATGCCCGCCGCCAGCTCCTGCGCGGTGAAAGCTCCGTCGCCGAGCGACTCGCCTGTGATCGGATCGGTAATTCGGTACTCGCCCGCCTCGATCCCGCGGAGGCTCCACCTCAGGTCGAAGTCGCGCGTGAAGTCCAGCCCCGCCAGCACCAGCAGCAGGCGATCACCGTCCGCGAAGAGCCAGTGGCGCGCGACGTGGGTCACGTACTCCGGCGGCATGTTCCCGTGCGCATCCACGAGCGTTGAGCGCCCCTCCATCGGCTCGTCGATGAACTCCTCGAGAAGGGCCGCGCGTCGCACCGCCCGCGCCATCGCGATGTAGAAGTGCCCGTCCATCCCGCGGGCGGTGTAGACGTAGATTCCCTCGGCGCCCTGCAGCAGGCCGCCGATGATCTCGACCTCCATCTGCCCTGGCGTGGTCGCCCAGCACAGCGTCGAGTGCGAGCCCTTCTGAATGCCCTCGATGCCCAGCCAGACCGGGACAGTCTCTCCGTCGCGCGGATTGGCCCTCGCGAAATCCACGACCGCCTTCGTGCGATCGAGCGTTGCGGGGTGTCGCCCGCGCCACTGTTCGGCCAGCACGTCGTAGTAGGCGTAGGTGAAGGGCCCGTAGGCATCGATGAAGTTGCGATAGTACCACGGGTGCTCGACGTCCCCGGAGAGGATCAACTCGTCGATGTCGCCCTGCGTCGGGTTCGGCGGCTCGAAGCGCGCGGGGCCGGTCCATGGATACCACATGAGGTCGCGGCCGACTTGATCCTCAAGCTCGCGCATTTTGTCGAAGTACGTTTTCGCGATGAGCCCCTCGGTCTCCGCGCGGAAGCGCGCCCACTGCAGCTTGTACTCCTCGAGGATGCGCGCGGGGCCGAGTCCCTTCAGCGTCGCCAGCCGGATGCCGGAGTGCGCCGCGAATGCCTCCAGGCAGCGGTCGTCCCAGCAGTAGTCCTCGAGTCGGAACGCGCCGGGAGGCTCCCAGTTGATCGCGAAAC
>JBNJEK010000200.1:0-8347 GCA_051745855.1 Armatimonadota bacterium | reverse complement strand
GGGATTTCTTCGAGGAAACCTTCGCGAGGACCAATCACCACCTGCTCTGCGTGCCGCTCGAGTTCTGGGAGCTTGCGTACGAGCTCAATCCCGAGGCGGTCATCCGCGAGGCCGATGGGATCATCAATCACATCACGAACATGGACACATTCGTCTTCAACCGCCACGCCGACATCACGCAAGTGCTGCCCGACCCGCGCCCGGAGGACCTCCAGTCGCTGGACTTCCCCAACTCCGCCTCGCGCTACCTCCGCCTGTGGGCCTTCGCGTGGTCGAAGACCGGCGATGAGAATTACCTCGACTGGTCCAACCGGCTTCTCGACCACCTCGAGTGGACGCGCATCGACGGGGACGGCGCGCTGCCGGTGCTGAGCGCCCTCTCCACCCGCCCGCAGCCTGACAGCGCCTGGTGGACGAGCACGATGCTCGTGGGGATGTCGTTGCTGGAGTACGCACCGCTGCTTGGTGACACACCGACCGCAGATCGCTTTCGCGAATTCGGCGAGGAGATGCTGACGCTCTGCGCCGAGCAGCCGTTGCCGAGCGCCGACCGCCCGCCGATCTTCCACGTGGAGCGCGGGATGGGCGGCCCGAAGACTTTCTGGGCGCAGGCCTACCGGATCACCGGTGACGAGTACTTCCTCGAGGCCGCGCGGCGGATGGCGATGCCCTACCTTTCGCTCGAAGAGATGCCCGATGACATCCCGCTGCGAGCGCAAAGCTATGGGGTGGCCATCAACCTGATGATGGACATGTACGAGTTCGAGCGCGATCAGAAGTGGCTTGAGGCCGCGGAGAAGTATGCCCGCTGGGCGATCGAGACTCTTTACTTCAACGGTCTCTTCCGCGGCACGCCTGACCTGTGGTACCAGGACGCGCACCTCGGCACATCAACGCTCATCTACGCGCTTGTCCGTGTCCACGCGGCGGTGGAGGACGTTGACGTCGAAGTCCCGCCGAACGTTTACGGCTTCTGAGAGACGCGCCGCGAAAAGCTGCGCTCGTCGTTAAGGAAGAACCGGGCAGAAATTGGGAGAGCTGATTATGACAGGCGCCTCGACGCAGAAACGGATCTTCGCGACTCTCGCCGCCCTGCTGCTCATCGTCGCCATGACGCCCGCGGCGGTCCGGGCGGCCTCGATGGAGATCTGGCCCTCCGAGCGCCGCGCCAACAACACCTTCTACTGCTACGGCGATGACTGGAACTGGATGCTTCTGAGCATCTACCCGGAGGACTGGGGTAAGCACCGGGTCGAACTGCCCGAGGAGTTCGTGGAGCCGACGGTGCTGACGGTGACGCTGCCGGACGCCGTCGAGTTTCACGGCGCCAACATCATGCGCGGCGCGGAGGTCAGCACGGGCTTCGAGGCCACGGCGCTCAGCCGCGATGGGAGAGACTACCAGCAGATACGCATACCACTGCCGAACGACCGCCTCCACGAGCGGCTGATCCGCGGCGGATATTACTTTCACGTGCTCCTGTGGTTCACCGCGCCCGAGACGCTCGATGACACGGTGGAGTACGAACTGAGTTACGGCGACCGCGAACTGGCCGCCGGCGACAGTCGCCTCCTCACCGCAGGGGTCATCGACGGTGACCGGGAGCTTCCCGAGCGCTTCGGCTTCTACCCCTACGGCATTCACCACACGGTGCCGGGCGCCGACTACGACCGCATGGCCGACTTCTGGAGCCGCTTCGGCATAAGCGGCATGGAGGCGCACTGGACGGCCGGCCTGCCATCCGAGGATGATGAGCCGACGAGGTACCACCTGACATTCGAGGCGAACCGGCGCCACGGCATCAACAACATCGCGAACATGACGCTCTTCGGCCGCAAGCACGCGAGCATGTACGGCGCGCGCCCCGAGGAGGTCATGGAGCATGGAGGGCTCGCGCCGGCGATGGACGAGGCCGTCGAGGGCCTGCGGAGCGAGGAGGCGCTGGCCGACTGGGAGGCCGCCCACGGGCACTTCGACATGGCGCTCTTCGACTGGGAGCCGACCGGGCCGCACATCTGGCCCGGCTACGATGACCCCGCTACGATCGCGGCCTTCGCCGAGAGCGAGGGCCTCGCGGGCGATCTGACCGCCGAGGAGATCAAGGAGAACCACCGGGAGGCCTACGCGCGCTTTCGGATGGAGCAGATCGCGCGACCGCTCTACGCGATGCGCGACACCATCGACGCGGTGGAGCCGATCCCGCTGCGGATCGAGCAGGGCTCAGGCTCCAGCAGTCACATTGACTACGACGTCTACGGCCACGACTTCCCGGCGATCACGCCGATGATCTACCGGCCAAGTCCGCTCGGCTACGCCCGCAATCTGCTGGAGACGCTGGCGAACACCGATGTGCCGTCGGCGAACTTATGGCCGGATATGACGATCGGGTGGAGCCGCGTGGGGGTGCATCGAAGCTCCCCCGAGGAGTACGTCCTCGACACGGTCGTGACCGCCGCGGCGGGCTGCGGCAGCGTCTCGCACTGGCCGAACATGCCCTACTGCGACGCGGCGTGGTTCGGCATCCACGAGGGCCTGGCGCGCATCGCGATGGTGGAGGAGTTCTACCTCGATGGAGCGCAGGCGGAGGGAATCAGCCTCGAAGGCGTGCCCTACCGCGAGGAGACGATCCAGCTTGGCAACCGCACGCTCGAACATTCGGCCCCTGACTGGCGGGCATCGCTGATCACCTTCGCGCATCAGTACGATGGCGAGCAGTTGCTGACGCTGATGAACTACCATCGCTCGGAGGCGTGCTTCGTCCGTGTCGATGCCCGCGACCTGAGCGGGAGATATCTCGTCAATCCGGTGGAGGGCGTCTATCAGACTGCCGACGGGGCGGGGCGAGCGATGGTCGAGGTCGCGCCCGAGTCGCCAGGGCTGTGGATCGCGACCGACGATGAGCGGCGTATCGACGGATGTGAGCAGGTCGATGCGGAGAGCGTGGAGGCGCGATTCGCGACCGCTCGCGAGACATTCCTCGAAAGTGACGCGAAAGCGGAGATTCAGCTCGGCACGGTCGGGGATATCACCACCGCCTACGGCATGACGCAGTTCGGCGGTGAGGAGCGCGTCACCCTTCAGGTGCGGACGCCGGAGCAGACGCTCTCGTTCGGCGACAGCGGGGGCCGGGTCTACGGATGGGATGTCGAAGGGATGGAGTCGTTCGTCGCCGCCGATGACTTCGGCACCGACGGCGTGGCGATGGACATGTTGTGGCTACCCGCGAGCGCGCGCTGGAGCGGCGATGAGGTCGATGAACTGACGCTCGTCGAATGCAGCAACGATGGGCGGGAGGCGCGCGTGGTCTACGAGGGCGCGATGGACAAAGGCGCCCCGGGGATCCTGCTGCGCAAGACCTTCCGAGTGGCCGCGGAGGGCACAACGCTGGGCGTTGAGGTCACTCTGCGCAATGACCGCGTCGACCAGGAACCGGCGACACTGGCGTACTGGTCGCACAACGTGCTGAGCGTAGAGCAGGCGCACCTGGTCGGCAGTGACTTCGTGCATGAGACGGAGCGTGGCGTCACGACCGTGCTGCAGGCCGAGGGGCTGCCGGAGGAACTCGAGCCCGAGGTGCTGATGCGGGATAAGATCATCGGCGCAACGGGGCCGGCCTACGCGGAGTATCTCCCCGAGCGCAACTCGGGACTGATCTTCCGCCTGCCCGACAACTTCATGAATGTCTATCGCTGGAGTCACTACGAGAAGGTCATGTGCGGCAGTGAGTGGATGTCACAGCCGCTGTCGATCCCCGCCGGCGGGACCTCCACGCTGAGCTTCTCGATCACCGCAGTACCCGAAGCGACGCCTGAGATGCTGCAGGACGCGGTCGAGGCGTCTGGCGCGGAGACCACCACCACCGGCGGCGACGGCAACCTGCTGCCCTGGGACTTCGGCGACCTCGATGAAGACGGCCTGCCGGCCGGGTGGAGCGTGGACATTCGAGGCGAGAACGCGGACGCGGCGGAGGTGTCGCTCACGGAGGACGAAGACGGAGATACCATCGTGACCGCGACGATGCCGCGTGAGGCGACCGTCTACCTCGACACCGAGCGGCGGATGAGCCTGGACCCGGCGGACGACTACATGCTGGCGGTGGAGATGAAGGTCGATGAACTGCATTACACCGGCGACTGGTACCGGCGGCCGGCGGGGGTGCGCGTTTACGTTTACGGGACGGACAACAAGCACACGTGGCTGGCGGTGCATGGCGAGGGGAGCACGGACGGATGGGTGACGGCGGTGCTGCCCTTCCCGCCCGACGATGACAGGGAGCATTTCGCCAACTCACGGATTCTCCTGCGATGTTACAACATGACCGGCACGGTGGCTTTCCGCAACCCGGTGATCCTGCGCCGGCCCGCGGGCCTGGACATCGCGAAGTCATTCGAGCTTGGGGATGGCACGCAGATCAGCGGCGGACAGCTTCAACTGCATCCGTGAAGACGGTGAGGGCCTGCGACGCGCGCGGCGGCCACAGAACGAGCAAGGGAGTACACTCATGGCACAGGAAGCGTACATCGAGGAGCCGGCGCGACGTGTGCCGGTGGTTCATGAATGTGACATCTGCGTAATCGGGGGCAGTTGCACCGGCGTGTTCGCGGCGGTGCGCGCGGCACGACTGGGCGCGCGCGTTGCCATCGTTGAGAAGCAGAATTGCTTCGGCGGGATGGCGACCGCGGGACTTGTGAATGTGTGGCACAGCCTGCACGACACTGAGGAAAAGCTGCCGATCATCGGCGGCCTGACCGCCGAGGTGATCGATCGTCTCGACACGCGTGATGCGGTGATTCGGTGGGAGAGCGCGAGGGTGAGCTTCCGGCTCAACACCGAGGAGTTGAAGATCGAACTCGACGAACTCGCAGTCGAGCATGAGATCACCCCGTTTCTGCACACGTTCTACTGTGCGCCGGTCATGGACGGTGAGCGCCTCGACGCGGTGGTCGTCGAGAACAAGAGCGGACGGCAGGCGATCCGGGCGGCGCAGTTCATCGACGCGACCGGCGACGCGGACCTCGCGCTGGACCTCGACCTGCCGGCATATGAGCCCGAGCGGATGCAGCCGCCGACCACCTGCGCGAAGTTCTACGGCCTGCCGGGCGTCGATGACTTTGACTGGGTGGAGGCGGTGCGCGAGCACGGTGCGGAGTTCGGCCTCGAGCCGGACTGGGGCTGGGGCGGGCCGATCCCGGGAATGCCGGAGCTTTCGTTCCGCGCCGACATGCATGTGTTCGGGCTGGACACCACCAACGCGGAGGAACTGACCCGCGCGGAGATGGAGGGCCGCCGGAAGATCCGGGCGATACTCGATGTCATGCGCAGATACGGACCGGAGGACGCGGCCGTCCATCTGGCGGACCTCGCGGCAACCATCGGCATCCGGGAGACGCAACGTATCTGCGCGAGCTACCGCCTGACCGGCGACGACGTGCTCAGTGGGCAGCGTTTCGACGATGCCATCGCGAACGGCTCGTACCCGGTGGACACCCACCACAGCGATGGCGCGGGGATCACCTTCCGCTACCTCGACGGCACGCAGAGGACGGTCCCGGAGCGTGGCAAGCCCGCGATCATGGAGCGCTGGCGCGATCCGGTCCCGGAGGACCCGACCTTCTACCAGGTGCCCTTCAGGAGCCTGCTGCAGGAGCGCGTGCCCAACCTGATGCTCGCCGGACGGATGCTCGACGCCGACGCGGCGGCCTTCAGTGCGGTGCGGGTGATGGTCAACACGAATCAGACCGGCGAGGCAGCGGGGGTCACGGCGTGGCTGGCACTTGATGGCGGAGTGCCGGTCCAGCAGATCGATCCGGCGCGCCTGCGCGAGACGCTCGCGGCCGGAGGCTCGGTGATTATCTGAGAGTGCGGCCGCCGGGAGCCTCCCGGCGGCCGCGTTCGTTTCATCCGGTCGGCGGCGCCGCTTGCCTACCGCGCCACCCCGATCGATTCGTCATGCAACGCCGCGGTGTCCAGCATCGCGGCACTCGTCTCGAGGTCGCGGTAGTACGCGCGGAACTCGTTCTGCGCCGACCACCACGGCCCCCCGTGCGTGACCTCGCCGGAACGTATGTGAATCAGTTCGTGGAGGAAGATCGTCGCCCGATCAAGTACATCGGGATAGCGCTGGAACATCGGCGTGTTGATCCAGACTTCGCGCGTGTTGATATGCGCAAATGCATTGAAACGCGCATCGAGTTCGGGCGGCGACACAATCCGCACGTCTCCCTGTGCGAGCAGTTCGCGACCCAGTTGCGCATATTCAGTCATGCCGGCCGCGTCGATCATGTCAATCCACTCACCGGCGAGTGTGTTGATGGTTGAAGTGCTGCTCGGCGTTCTGGTCGGTTCACTGGGCGTCGTCACTCCTCCCTCGTTGATCGGCACGCCCGCTCCGCCACATCCCGCCAGGTAGATCCCCGCGAGTAACATGCCGCAGGTTGCGACGGCGGTCCGAAGTCGTCGTGGAACTGCAAATCTTCGCATTGGCCCTGGTCTCCCGCTCGTCAGGTGATTGCTCACTCATGACATCGGTGGACCGAGGCCGCGGATGAACGCCGCCGCGCAACGATGCTGTCAACGCAGCGTAACAAGCGTGCGAAACTGACGCGGACTCAAGTTCCGTCGCGTTGCGCCGATAGTGCGACGAGGGCCGAAGGCGACCGGAAAACGAAAGGCCGGATCATGGCGAGAATCGGGACGAAGACGGGCTCAGGGAACACGAAAGATTTTCAGGCGTGCGTTGCAGACTACCGCGCGTCGGTGGAGGCGCTTCACGAGATCGAGGAGCGGATGACGCGCTGCGTGAGGGCCATGCGGGCGGACGGCGCGTCACGGGAGCGGCTGCTGGCGGCCAGCATCATCGTGGGGAACGTGCGCGAGGCGCTCAGAGTGAGCGCCCTGCCGCCGGCCGATGGCGAGGCGCGGCGTCGGGTGGCGTAGACCGGAACCACCCGGGCGGGATGAGATCAGCCCAGAACCCGCTCGATCTGGCTGAAGACCTTCGCGAATGCCTCGGCGTAGCGATCCATCAAGTCCATGCCGTTGGGCGGGTGGACGCCGCGGAGGTAGGCGTGGGAGGCCACGAACCGCTGTGCCCGCGGATAGTCGTCCGGATCATAGCTCACCGTCGAGCCGCCGAAGCGCCACGGCGGCGTGGCCGCGTACCCCCGCTGATCCTGGAAGAAGTCCATCGCCGGGATGATCTGCCGCTGCCACTGCAGGATCGGCACACCCTCCGCCTCCAGCGCCGCCCAGACCTTCGACTTGTACTCAGAGAGGGGAAGGTCAAGGCCCAGTCGATCGGGCTCGAACTCGATGATGTACATGAAGTGAACAGGCTCCGCATACGCCGGCGCCCCGGAACTGAATATGCCCCGCCAGTTCGTCAGAGCATCGGTCAGATAGTGCGCCATCTCCCGGCGCCGGGCATTGTACTCGTCGAGGCGGTCAAGCTGGCTCAGCGCCAGCGCCGCCATGAGTTCCTGCGGGCGGTAGTTGTATCCATGTCCGAAGAACTCGCGCTCTCCCCCACCAGTCTCCACCGTCACGCTGCCCATCCCGCCCGTCGCCGCCGCGCGCTCATAGACAGCATCGCTGTTGGTGGTCAGCAGCCCGCCCTCGCCTCCGGTCAGGTTCTTCAGGCGGTTGAGGCTGAAGGCCGTCACGTCGGTCAGCCCGCCGAGCGTCCTCCCGCGGTAGCGCGCGCCGTGGGCCTGGCAGGCGTCATCGACCACGGGGAGACCGTAGTGATCAGCGAGGTCCACGATGGCGTCAACGTCCGCGGGCATCCCGTGGATGTGCACCGGCATGATCGCGGCGGTGCGCCTGGTGATAGCTCTCGCAATCAGGTCCGGGTCGATGCAGAACGTATGCGGCTCGATGTCCACGAAGATCGGCACCGCGTTCGCGTGGATGACGGCGGCGGCCGATGACCAGTAGCTGAAGGCCGGGAGGATCACCTCATCGCCCGGCTCAACGCCTGCGCCCAGCAGCGCCATGTGCAGCGACTGCGTGCCGCCGTTGGTGAGGATGCAGTGCTCGGCGCCACAGTACTCAGCCCAGCGTCGCTCAAGCTCGGAGGCCTTCGGCCCCCATCGCGTATGCAGCGGATCGGTGTCGAAGACGCTCGCCACCGCGTCCCGGTCGGCCTGCGTGATGAGTGGCCACGACTGCACCATCCCCTCAGGCACGGCAGGGGTTCCTCCGTCGATCGCGAGCGTTTCAGACATGGCGGGCTCTCCCTTCGGGCGCTCATTCGTCTGCCGCCGGTGACGCGCCCTGTTCGGCTACCGGCGCTGGCCGCCGATCAACCTGTCCGACCTGACGTTCTCAAAGACGTGTTGCCCGTTCA
>JBNJEK010000199.1:0-8410 GCA_051745855.1 Armatimonadota bacterium | reverse complement strand
GACGCCCCAGCGCATGTTGTCCCGCACGGTGCAGCCGGTGATCAGCGGGACGGCGCTGCCGCCGGCGCGGATGCCGTCTTCGAGGCAGTGGTGAACACGCGTGTTGCGCAGCTGGATCCATCCGTCCGACTGCACGTTGACGCCGATCCGCGCATTGCGCACGACGGCGTTAACCAGCCTTCCCGCGCTGCCGGGCGCATACTCGATGCCGGTCCAGTCCCCGGGCGCCGGGGCGTCCGTCGCGGCGTCGAAGGTGACCGGCCTGTCAGGCGTGCCTGACGCAACGAGGACCCCATCGGCTCTGAGCGTTCCACCACGCACAGCGACGCCCTCGCGCACCGTGAGCCGCCCGCCACGGGCGATCCGGAGCGTGGTGGCGTCCGGGTCGGCCGTCAGATCGAAGGGAATGCCCTGCGCAAGCCACGCGTCGTCGTCGGCGATGTCGGGGTCCGTGGTGCAGACGACTCCGATGGCGTTGTGCGCATTGTCCCGCCAGGAATTGCCGTGGCGGAGCGACTCAACGACCGTGGCCGCCAGGCGCATCGGGTACTGCCCGGACTCGACCACCCGGGTTGAGTGTATCTTCGCCGAGCAAGTGCCCTGCGGGATCGCCACGCCGTTCCGCCCGCAGGCGCTGATGGTGCATCCGGCGAGATCGACATGCGCCGATCCGCCGGCGAAGATGCCATCGCGGGAGCAGTCGCGGATAAGCGTGTTCTTCAGGTAGATCCGAGCGTCGCCGACACGGAACCCGTCCTCGGCAAAGCCCACTGTCGCGTTCTTCATCCTCACGACTCCGCGGGGTTCGACGGCGATGCCCATCCAGTCACCGGGCACCGCCTCGCCCTTCGGCTGGATTGTCACCGCGCCGTCGGCTTCCCCGTCAACGAGCAGTCGCCCTCGCACGACAAGGCGGCGGGGTGGGTAGATGCGAACGCCGGGCTTTATCCGCAATGCGGCCTCCGAGTCGATGATCAGATCGGCGGTGGCGGACCCGACGGTCATGTCCAGCGGCAGACCCTGATCGCGCCAGCAGACCGTGTCCGTGATGTCAACGGCCGCGTCGCAGTCCACGCCCAGCGCATCGACGCCGTTGTGCTCGAACGAGTTGCCGCGGCGCAGCATCTGGAGACAGCCCGCCTTCACGCGGACCGGATGGGCGCCGCTGCCGATGAATTCTGAGAAGATGATCGCTCCCTGGGGACGGCTCGTCTGAATCTGCACACCGTGGCGGCCGTTGTTCTGAAAGCGGCAGTACGCCGCCTTGAAGAACGCATCGCCCATGGCCATCACGCCATCCGCGGAGGCCCTCCGGACGTGGCAGTTGTAAAGGCGCACATCTGCTCCGTCGATCGTCAGGTTGGTGGTGGCGGAGCGGAAGGTGCAGCGCTGGAAGCGGCCGGTGCTGCCCCGGGTGAAGAAGATACCCTTCCACACACCGCTTGACGCGATCTCCGGAGCGCGGAATACGATGCGCGTGCCCATCGGCGCCATCGCGTTCAGGGTGCCCGCGACGGTCAAACGCCAGTCTCCCTCGGCAATGACGTGTACGTTCGGCTCCACGGTCACCGTCGCTCCGGCCGCGATGAAGACGTCAGAGCGCATCTGCCACGGCGAGTCGGCGGCAGCGAGCGTCATGTCCTCGTCGATGGTGGCAGGCAGCACCGCGGCATCTGCGAGGGGCACGAGTGCCGTCAGAATGATCATGCATGAAGCGATCAGGGGCGTTCGCGTCGGGGATCGGCGGTCCGAGCCACGCTTGTCGAGCATCGTTTTCCCCCCTCGGGGGTAGATTCCTCCGGCACGCAGGTATTCCCCGCAAACCCGTGCGGACCTTCGTGGAGGATTCGACCGGTCTCCGGCGAAGACTTACTCCCCCGCACATGCACACCATCATATTCCGCCGAGCACGGGTCGAGGAGGCCGCAGGACGTGGATCAGGAGACAATGCTGCACCATCTCGAGGAGCTTGCGGAGCGCCTCGGCGTGAGCATCCGCTACGAGGCGGCCGCCGGGCGCGTCGGCGTCTGCCGACTGAGGGGCTCGCGCGTTGCCGTGATCGACGCGAATCTTCGCGTACCCGATCGGGTGGCGGCCCTCGCGAGCGTGCTGGCGGACGAGGAGCTTGACGGGGTGTACATTCCCCCTGAAGTCAGGCGCCGGCTTGATCGAAGCTGTCCACTGCGCGTGCGGCCGGGTCAGGGGGAGGAGGACGTCGCGGGGGGCGGCGGTTCGAGCGCCGGGGAGGCGGAGAAAGCCGCGGAATCCGGCGATCCCGCGGACGGAGTGCCGCCTGCTGATGATCAGGTCGCTGCCGCCGGGGACGGGACGGAGCGGTCAGAACGAGACGACGCCGGCCCGGAGGCCGACGCCGACTGATCTCGTAACTTTCAAGCGCGCTCAACACTCCTCGCCGGCCATGCACACCTCCGGCTCAAGCAGCAGGCCGAACTTCTCGTGAACGACCTCGCGCGCCGCTTCAATGAGCCCGATCACATCCTCGGCGGTCGCGCCGCCGAGGTTCACCATGAAGTTCGCGTGCTTGGTGGAGACCGCCGCGCGGCCGACACGCATGCCTTTAACGCCGGCGGCCTCGAGCAGCCGCCCGGCGTAGTCGCCCTCGGGGCGCTTGAAGATCGAGCCCGCGCTCGGCCGGGAGACCGGCTGCTTGGAGCAGCGCGTCTCCATCGTGTCACACATCTTCGCGTGGATCTCCGAGGGATTGCCCGCGACAAGTTGCAGTGACGCCCTCACCACGATGTGCTTGTTCTCGCGGAGAAGGCTGTGCCGGTAGCCGAATGACAGGTCGGCGCGATCGATGCGCTCAATGCCACCGTCGGCGGTTGCGATCTCCACCCATTCGGTGACGTCGCCGATCTCTCCCCCGTAGGCGCCCGCGTTCATGATCAGCGCGCCGCCGACGGTCCCGGGGATGCCGGCCGCGAACTCCAGCCCTGAGAGACCCCGATGTGCGCATTGCAGGCAGGCCGCCGCCAGCGATGCCCCGGCCTCGATGACTGCCGATGTCCCCTCGAACTGCACCGCCGACATCTCCCCCGCGACCCTGATCACAACGCCGCGAATCCCGCCGTCACGCACGATCAGGTTCGTCCCGTTGCCGAGCACCAGCGGCTCGGTGCCGGCCCTTCGGCTCGCGGTCAGCGCGGCGCACAGCGCTTCCGGGCCGGCGGGAATCACAAGCAGATCGGCAGGCCCGCCTATCCCGAACGAGGTATGCCGCGAAAGCGGTTCGTCTTCCCGCAGCTCCAGGCCCGGGATCCGGCGCAGCTCCTGCACCAGGTCATACGACAAATCAACGTCATTTCGCGTCGTCATGCGTGGTCCTGATCGGGCTCCTCTTCGTCCTCATTGTTCGAGGACGGCTCGTCGGCTGCATTCTCTTCCGCGACTTCCTGGTCCTCGTCTTCTTCAGCGCCCTCGGGGAGCGGCGTGGCTGCTTCAGGAACAAGGTGCGTCTCCTTGCCCTCGTCAGGGATGACCGCGTCCTCTCGTTCGCCCTCCGGATCCTCCATCCGCGGCGAGTCCGGCTCGTCGTCCGGCGCCTCGGGGTGCTTCGCAGATTTCTTCGCGTCGAGGACCTCCTCCGCATCCTCGGCGACCTCGCTCACCGCCTCTTCCGCCTTCTCAGCGACATCGTCGGCCTTCTCGCGGGCCTCCCGGGCGCCCTCCTTCGCGTCCTCGGCGACCTCGCTCACCCGGTGCTTTGCCTTATCGGCGGCTTCATCGGCCTTCTTGCGAGCCTTCTCCGCGCCCTCCTTCGCGTCCTCGGCGACCTCGCTCATCCGCTTCTTCGCCTTCTCCGTCGCGTCCCCGGCCTTCTTGCGAGCCTCCGCGGCCTGCTCCTTGAGCTTCTGCTCGCTCTCACGCACGAACTCACCGGAGCGCTCGCCGATCTCATCCACGCCGATCTTCAGCCGCTCGCCGAAGTTACGAAGGGCGCCGCGCAGGCCGCCTGACTGCACGAGGCGGCGCGCGACCACCTCATGCGGCACAATCACCGTGTCCTCTCCGTGGACGATCCCCTCGAGGATCGGCAGGGCCAGCACGCCCTCGGTCACATCCTTGAGGGGCCCGCCGGTGACCTCAAAGCGGATCACATTCTTCGTGCCCTCGTCGATCTGAACTGCGCCGAGTTGGCCGAGTGTCTTCCCCTGGCTGGTGACCACCGATGGAGGACTGCTCAGCACCCGCTTGCCCCGCGCCAGCTCCTCCTCCACATCCTCGCGACCCCTCAGCTTACTGTGATCGGCGACCATGATCGCGTCGTCACCTATCACCTCGATGTCGCCGGCGAGGATCACGCGCAGTTCGGGAGTCTTTGCCAGCGTCACACACACCAGTTCACCGGCGGCAAGGTCAACATAAGCGTCGGCTACGCTGCCGAGCTTTTTGCCCTCGCCGGTTGAAATCACCTGCAGGCCGATGAGGCTGCTCAACTCTCGCATTGTCGGGCCTCCCTTCGAATAACGACACTACGAATCGGGCGGAAGATCGGGATCGGGGTGCGACGAATCATCCAGGTACATAAGTAAATTCGCGGTGTAGTCGCGGAGGCCTTCACCACGCGCTGAATCCGTGAGCATCGTGCGGATGAAAGCCCGACCGTAGCTCGCGTGGTTGCCGACGTCAAGGCGGTGCTCGCCCTCGGCCAGCGGCACGGCGACCGCCCGCTTTCCGTCGGCGATCATCGCCCGGATCGCATCAGTAAGTTGGATCTCGCCGCCCAGGCCCGGCTTCGCCCCGGCGAGGTAGTCGAATATCTCGGGGGAGAAGATGTAGCGCGCGGCCACCGCGAAACGACTCGGCGCCGCCTCCGGACCGGGCTTTTCCACGATGTCGCGCATCTCAAACGATCCCTCATCGAGGTCCGGCCCCGGATCGATGATCCCGTAGCGAGCGGTCCCCTCACGACTCACCCTCTGCACCACGATCGAGATGTCCGCCTCGTGGCGCCGGTGCATCGCTACCAGCCGCTTCAGCGGTTCGGCGCTGGTGAGGATGCAGTCACCGAGGGCGACGACGACGTGCTCGTCCCGGGCGAACTTCGCCCCACATCCGACCGCGTGGCCGAGGCCTCGGGGCTCACCCTGTCGCAGAGCGTAGAATCGGGCGCTGGAGGGGTCGAAGGCGTAGGGGCGCGTCTCGGCGGGGGCGTTGTCGGCGGTGAGACCGGCAGCGGGGTCGAAGTGGTCTTCGATGGCGCGCTTGCTCTCACCGGTGATGAGGAGGACGTCGGTCACGCCAGCGGCGATAAGCTCTTCCGCCACGCCCTGGATGACAGGACGCGGGCCGAGCGGGAGCATCTCCTTGGGCTGTGCCTTCGTGATGGGGTAAAGTCGTGTGCCTCGTCCGGCCGCGGGCACGATCGCTCTGGTGATCTCCACTACGCAAACACTCCGCAGGGTGGGGGACACTCGAATGAGACCGTTCTGCCTTCGCGAACCCCGCACCGTCGACTGACTGCCTCGCTACGCTCCGGTCGAGGTGAGTTGATGACCCAGCAACGGATACGCGCGCACTGAAGCTGTGATTTAGGGCGGCGCCACGCCTGGCAGGGACCTGGTCCGACAGCCCGGACCGCGGAATTGATCAGTGGAGCCGACGGCCGGAATCGAACCGGCAACCTGCTGATTACGATTCAGCTGCTCTGCCTGATTGAGCTACGTCGGCCCAGGATCTGACTGAGGAAAAAGATGGTGGCGAGGGCCAGAGTTGAACTGGCGACACCCGCATTTTCAGTGCGGTGCTCTACCACCTGAGCTACCTCGCCACACGATGTGCAAACGACGCTTTTGTCCGTCCGTGCGTAAAAGCTGTCCGGGATCGGCCCGGCTGCAGGGGCGCCCTCGTCGCTTCTCTCCCCACCGATCGCTGACCGGCTACCTTCTTCAGGCGACCGGCGTCGGCGGAATTCCCTGGTGGGCGGAGCAGGACTTGAACCTGCGACCCCCTGCGTGTAAGGCAGGTGCTCTTGCCACTGAGCTATCCGCCCCGCCGAGCACCCTGCAACGAAAAGAATTGTGGTAGGCCCAACGGGAATCGAACCCGTGCCGCCGCCTTGAAAGAGCGGAGTCCTAACCACTAGACCATGGGCCCACAGGCTTTTGGTGAGCCGTGCAGGAATCGAACCTGCGGCCCTCGGATTAAAAGTCCGATGCTCTACCAACTGAGCTAACGGCTCAGTTGCATACTACAACAAGCCCGGCGTGCTGTCAACCGGGCCTCCGCGGGGCTTCCGGGTCCGTCCGGAGGCTCTCGCCTCCAACTACATGATACTATAGTACACTCTTTCGGCGCGTTAATCAAGGCCGATTTCGGCGGATCAGACCACGGCATCCGCCCTCGTCATCTTCGGGTGGCCCGAACGGCGCACGGGCGGGACGCCCGTGCCACGTAACGACAAAGGCCGCCCTTCTCATCGACCTCCGCGGCCGCAGAACGCAAAACGCCGGCACCCGAAGGTGCCGGCGTTCGTTTTACCGGGTCGGTCAAAGTCCTCAGAGGATGATCGTCTGGTCGCGGGCCGGACCGACCGACACGCCCCAGATCCCGCAGCCGGCAAGCTCCGCCATGCGGTCGATGTACGCTCGCGCCTCGGCGGGCATCTCGTCCAGCGACGTCATCTCGCACAGCGGTGTCTGCCAGCCGGGCATCTCCTCGTAGACCGGCGTGACCTCGCCGAGCAGATCAAGGTTCTCCGGCATGCGCTCTTGGCGCTCGCCGTTGATCTCGTAGGCGGTCGCGATGTGGATGGTCTCCTCCTCGTCCAGCACATCGAGCTTCGTGATGGCGATGCCGGTGGCACCGTTGAGTTCCGCCGCGGTGCGCAGGGCCACACCGTCGAGCCACCCGCATCGGCGCGGGCGGCCGGTGGTTGTGCCGAACTCCGCGCCGCGCTCGCGCAGCCGCTCGCCTGTCTCGTCCTCAAGCTCTGTCGGGAAGTCGCCCGCGCCGACGCGCGTCGTGTAGGCCTTGACAATCGCGATGACCTCATCGATCTCGGTGGGGCCGACGCCGGTGCCGAGGCACGCGCCGCCCGCGACCGGATGCGACGAGGTGACGTAGGGGTAGGTGCCGTAATCGAGGTCGAGGAAGGTGCCCTGGGCGCCCTCCAGGACAAGCGTGCCGCTCTCCAGCGCGTTGCGGACATCCCCGCGGACGTCGGCGATGTGCGGTCGAATAACCTCCAGCGCCGGTGCGATCTCGTCGTAGACCTCCGTGGCGTCAAGCGGCTCCTCGCCGTAGAGTTCGGCGATTATTACGTTCTTTTGCGCAAGCTGGTCGTCGATCATCGCGCGCAACGTGTCGTTGTCGAGCAGGTCAGCCATGCGGATGCTTCGCGGCATCCGCGCGGTCTTGTCGGTGTAGGTGGGGCCGATCCCGCGCTTGGTGGTGCCGATGCTCTTTTTGCCCCGCGACTGCTCCTGCAGGCCGTCGAGGATGCGGTGGTAGGGCATGATGACATGGGCGTTGACGGAGACCTTCAGGTTGTCGCAGGTGACGCCCCGCTCGCGCAGCCCCTCAATCTCATCTTTCATGCAGTTCGGATCGATGATCGTCCCCGCGGCCATGATGCACAGAGTTTCCTCGTGCAGGATTCCTGACGGGATCAGGTGCAGCTTGAACTGCTCGCCATTGACGACAACCGTATGGCCGGCGTTGTTACCGCCCTGGTAGCGGACGACGGCGGTCGCGCCCTCGGCCAGAATATCGGTGATTTTGCCCTTTCCTTCATCGCCCCACTGGGCGCCCACGATTACTTTCGCAGCCATTGTCAACGTCTCCCTGCCGCGCTGTCGGAAGGTCGGCGGCTGAAAATAGAAAGAGACCCTCGGGGATCGCTCCGCCAGGGCCTCGCAAGAATGGTTATCCCGGCGATAAATCGTACATCAAGTGAAACATGCGTGTCAAGGTCGCGCCGGAGCGGGGTGTAAACGCAGACTGTCGGTGGCTGTCTCCGTGTTATCTCCTTCCAGGGAAATCTCGCCCCGAGTCTGGAGTCCAGGCGCCTCGCCTGGACGCCGTTTCCGCTTCAGACGTCGGCCTGAGACGACTCTCCGGGCGGGGGCGCCCGGAGTCCGAGTTCCTTGCTGAACGCTGCTGCGGTGCCGACAATCTCAGGATACACCCCCGGAGCGCGGCGGCTTTAAGCTTGACGAAACAGGATGTGTGCGGTACTATAACAGTGATGTACCGCACTTGCGTGCGGCGAATGTATGCGGTGCTATGGAGGCTGGCAGATGACAAGACGCAGTGGTTTCACGCTCATCGAACTCCTCGTTGTGATCGCGATCATCGCGATACTTGCGGCGATTCTCTTCCCGGTTTTCGCCCGCGCTCGCGAGAAGGCGCGCCAGACGAGCTGCTTGAGCAATCAGAAGCAGATCGG
>JBNJEK010000198.1:0-8485 GCA_051745855.1 Armatimonadota bacterium | reverse complement strand
CGTGAGGCCCTTCACCGTGGGCCTGTGCGCTGTCACAAAAGCCTCTCGGCCCGGCCCCCTTCCAGACCGGCGAATCTCTGAAAAAAACCGCTCAAAAATTGAACCGATCCGCTGCGCACTACGTCTCATAGTATGCGAGGGCGGAAACACCTGTAACAAGCGACGGCTGTGTGATCCACGCGAAGGTTCAACCCTCCCTCCTTCACGTGACAGGCCTCCGCCCTCGCAATTATTGCAGCAAAGCCAACGTTCTTCCGAAGTCGAGAGCTGCTGTGAGCGCATGACGTTCAGGACGTGCCGACGATGCATCTGTTCGCTCCTCATCAGAGCAGACGCGAATCAGGGCCCGCTCCCGGCGGGCCCTGGTTCACTTAAGCCGGCACATACCCGCCCTTACTCATCCGCGACCTTGTTCTCTGCCGCTTCGTCAGTGGTCGCGGGCGCATCCATCTCAATCTCATTGAAGCTCGCCGGTTCATTCCCCGCGAACACACTGTCCCCTGTGAAGGTCACGCCATGGCGCATCCTCTCGGCGGGCCCATCACCGTCCACGAAGCGATTGCCGACGACGGTCGCGTCACGCAACTCCCCCACCGGGTTGGTCCGCACCTTGATGAAGAACGGACCGTAGCCGTCCAGCACCGGGTTGTGCAGCACGTTCACGCCGGGGAAGATCCCGCGCACCCGCACCGATATTTCCCTGAATGTGCAGCCGGTGATCGTGATCTCCCGACTTTCCAGTTCATCGTGCCCGGTGAGGATCAGCATCCGTCCCCACGCGTCAGAGCCCCCCTCCCCCGCATTCGTCCCGTCGAACTCGCAGCCCACGAATGCCCCGTTGCGTACCCACCTGTCCTCGTTCGGCTCTATGTCGACGTGGTAGAGACGCCAGATCGAGCCGAACCGGCAGTTCGTAAACACGAAGTCCTCGTCGTTACCGACCATCGAGACGATGTTACGACCCGCACGGTCGAACTCGCTGTTACTCACTCGCAGGCCCCTCGACCCGCGCACGTAGAGGCAGTCATAGCGTGATTCTGCGACTCGCACGTTCTCGATGTGCGGATCGATCGCATCCTTGACCGTGATCAGGTGTGAAGACTTCGCGGTGCCGCCACTGCCCGACTTGGTGGTGATCTGCCAGCCATCGCCCGAGACATCCTCGACGGGGGTGCCGTAGACGCTCAGGTCGCGGACAGTGCCCCCCGCCATGATCAGCATCGGCGAGGTGTCCCACGCGCGCAGGATTGTCTCGTCTCGACCAACCCCGGCCAGTGTCACCCCCGGGCCGAGGGCCACGTCAGCCACGCGGTACGTCCCCGCGGGCAGCAGCACCATCCCCCCACCGGCCTCCAGGGCGTGATCGATCGCGGCCTGGATCGCCGGGCTGTCATCGGCTGCACCATCCGCGGTCGCGTTCGCCTCGTAAACGCCCGTCCGCATCAGGTCATGCCGAACATCAAGGACCAGATCACCCGCACAGACACAGACCTGCGCAAAGACAATAAGTCCAACCGCCATCATTACTGATCGCATGTGCGTCACCTCCGGGACCCTGCTTCGCCCTGCCGTGTTCCGGTTCCTTCCTGCTGCGATTAACCTCGCTGCTCTCGTTGCTGCGATGATCGCAGGACCTCGCCCGCCCGGCGGCGAACCTGCCCTCACGAAAGGAGTCCGCCCGCCCATGCTGCTGCGAGACATCGGAGAGTTCGGCTTCATCGAGCGCATCGCCGCCGCGGTCTCGCGGTCCGGTGGCAATGACCCGCGCGTGGTGCTTGGGATCGGCGATGACGCCGCGCTGCTCGACCTCGGCGGGCCCGAGCTTGTCGCCGTCACCACCGATGCGATGCTCGAGGATCGCCACTTCCGTCTCGACTGGCTCTCGCCCGAGGAGATCGGCTGGAGGGCGGCCGCCGGCGCGCTCAGCGACCTCGGCGCGATGGGCGCGACCCCCGCCTCGGTCTTCTGCTCGATCGGCCTTCCGCCCGACTGGCCGGTCGAGGACGCCGACGCGCTGATGGCGGGCGTGGCGCGCGCCGTCGAGTCGGTCGGGGGCGTGCTCACCGGCGGCGACGTGATCGCCTCCGACCGGGTGCTCATCGATATCATGGCGCTCGGTCAGGTGCCTCGCGGCCAGCAACTCACACGCGACGGCGCTCGCGCCGGACAGGTGCTTGCCGTGACGGGGGCGCTCGGTGCGCCGCCGGCCGCGGTCGCATTGCTCAGCGACAGGGGGCCAGACGGGCTGGTGGAGCACTCGGCCCTCCACGCGCGCTTCGCTCATCCGGAGCCTCGCATCGCGGCCGGTCGCGCCATCGCCGCGTCGGGTCTCGCGACCGCGGGCATCGACATCAGTGACGGCCTCGTGCAGGATGCGGGGCACATCGCCGAGCGCTCCCGTCTGCGCGCGGTCATCGAGGCCGACCGGGTGCCGGTCGCGGACGGGTGCGCGGATGTGGCGAAGATGCTGGGCGCCGATGCCCTCACGTGGGCGCTTTCCGGCGGCGAGGAGTTCGAGTTGCTGATCGCGCTGGATGAGACGAGCGTGGATGCGTTGCAGGCCCTGCCTGCAATCGCCGAGGTGGGCCTGACGGTGGTTGGCCACCTCGAGGAGGGCGAGGGAGCCGTCGCGGTGAACGCCTCCGGCGGGGAGATATCACTGCCGCGAGGCGGCTGGGATCATTTCGGAGGCGAGTGACAGCCATGCCGATGACCATTGATCGATTGCCCGACGCCCTGCAACGTGGACTTGCGGACGCACTCGAGCAGATCATCGAGGTCGCGCACCCGCAGTCGGTCATCCTCTTCGGCTCATGGGCCGAAGGCCGGGCAGGCTCCGGGAGCGACGTGGACATCCTCGTCGTTGCTGACACGGAGCGACCATTCCATCTCGCTGCTCGGCTCATGTCAACTGTGCGCGATCGACTTCCCGATTGGCGCGCCGACGTGGTCGTCATCACTCCGGAGGACTGGGAGCGTCTGCGCGACATCCCGGGTCAGGTCGTTCACGAGGCCGCAAGATACGGAGTGAGGCTCTATGACGCAGCCTGATGGAGATGAGGTACGACGCGTCGGGCGTATGAGTGAGCCGTTCTTGCCCCTCCCCCGTGCGACATCTCGTTTGCGGCACCCGGGGGAGCCGTCGTCCGGCGCAGCCGCGAAGAACCGACGGCATAATGTCTGACGGCATTGGCAGGCAGGAATGCCCGCCCCACGTGACGGCAGATGAAAGGGATCGGCGGGCGTCTTCAGCGTTGACGCCGATGCCGTTCCCAATTGCCCATTGCCTGTTCCCAATTCCCGCCGTTCAGAGGATGGTCAGCTATGCCCCAACCAAACATCGTCTACATCATGGCCGATGACATGGGATTCGGCGATCCGGAACCCTACAGCGTCGCCGAAGGTGAACACAAGATCCCCACGCCCAACATGGACCGCCTCGCCCGCGAGGGCATGCGCTTCACCGACGCGCACTCGGCCTCGGCGGTCTGCACTCCAAGCCGCTACGCAGCGCTGACCGGGCGCTACTGCTGGCGCACGCGTCTGCAGTCCGGCGTCATGTGGGGGTACTCGCCGCCGCTGATCGACGAAGACCGCCCTACCGTGGCGAAGATGCTCCAGGGCGCAGGATACAGGACCGCCGCTGTCGGCAAGTGGCACCTTGGCCTCGGTTGGAACTGGATCGGCGAGATGCCCGACGATCCGGCGGAGCGCCGCACCGAGTTCGGCCACAACATCGACCACGAGCGACCACTCACACATTCGCCAAATGATGACGGCTTCGACTACTTCTTCGGCATCCCGGCAAGCCTCGATATGCAGCCCTACTGCTTCGTGGAGAACCGCGAGACCGTCGGCATCCCGAGCGTGGAGAAAGACCCTTACGAGCCCCAGCAGCGCGAGGGCCTGATGGTCCCCGGATGGGAGGACGATCAGGTCGATGTGATGCACGCGCAGAAGGCCTGCGACTTCATCGAACGTTCGGTGGCAGCCGACGATCGGTTCTTCCTCTACCTGACCCCCTCCGTCCCCCACCGCCCCTGCGTGCCGCCAGAGTTCATGGAGGGGGCTTCGGAGGCCGGCCTGCGCGGTGACTGCGTGGCTCTCTACGACTGGGTGGTCGGTGAGGTGCTTGACACCCTCGACGAGCAGGGTGTGGCAGACGACACGCTGATCCTCGTCACCAGCGACAACGGCGCCCGGGCGGTCGATTACCACGGCAACGACTGGGGCCACAAGTCCTGCGGCAACTGGCGCGGGCAGAAGGCGGACATCTGGGAGGGCGGGCACCGCGAGCCGCTACTGGCGCGCTGGCCGGGGCACGTGGAGCCCGGATCGGTCTGCGAGGATACGGTAGGCCTGATCGACCTGATGGCCACCTGCGCTGATGTCGCCGGCTGCGACATTCCCGAGGACGGCGCGCCCGACAGCGTCTCGATCCTCCCGTGCCTCGAGGGCGAGGAACTCTCCGAGCCGCTGCATGAGGCCACGATCCATCACTCGGTCTCGGGCATGTTCGCCCTCCGCCAGGGTGAGTGGAAGGCGATCTTCGGCCTCGGCTCGGGCGGCTTCACCGACCCGCGATCTGTCGAACCTCAGCCGGGCGGCCCGGAGGGGCAACTTTACCACATGATCGACGACCCGCGGGAGACCACGAACCTGTGGCAGGAGGAACCGGAGGTGGTGGAGCGCCTGTCTAACCTGCTGAACATGTGGCGCGAGGAAGGGCGGTCCGTCGAGCGTTAGAGGCAGGGAAAGGTGAAAAGGGAAGAGGGAAAAGGGAACGGCGACGGCAACGGTCGCCGTCAGGAGGGGCCGGACACGAAGGGCGTGAGTTCCGCCTGAGGAACTCAGTCGCCAGACCGAACCGCCGCTTTTGCGACGCGCGGAAGACCCGCCGCCTCACCGGGCACCGTCTTACGTACTTGATCTGCCGACGTAACGACGGGGATGGGCACGTCTCCGACCGCTCCGGACGATTTCCGCCCCCGAGGGAGAGATCACATGATGCCTGAACGCGGACCGATCACAATCAGCCTCGTCTTCGTGCTCGCGATCGCCCTGATGGCCGCTCCCGCGCATGCCATCTCGATCGTCCTCGATGATTTCGAGGGCGGTGTCGGCGCATGGCGGACCAACGACGCGGAGGCCGCAGGCGAGGAGCCATCGGATATCTGCGGCATCTACACCGTCGCGCGGCAGGCCGATGGCCGCACTGAACAGGCCGCGCTCGTCGAATTCCTCGCCGCGGAAGAGACGTGGGCATCGGTCAGTCTCCCGATCAATGGCACCCTCTGGGCGGAACACAACGTCGGGCAGATCACCATGTGGCTGCGTGGCGACGGCTCCGACAACACAATCGACCTCACTTTGCGTTCGACGGTCGGCGAGGACCGCCGCGACGTCTCATACGTGTACAAGCTTCCCCTGAAATCAACCGAGTGGCAGCACCGCGCCGTCCGTCTCTTCGCATTCGAGGACGCCGACGGCAACTCCCCGGACGCCGAGGCGATCCGCAACGCCTACCTCCTGCAGTTCGTCAAGACTGGATCGTGGCCGACTCTCAACGCGTGGGTGGACAACATCAAGGCGGAGCCGATCCCGGGCGCCGCCGAGCCGCCGCCGGAGCAGCAGCCTCTCGCGGTGAGCCTCGACTTCACGCGCACTGTCGGCCGGATGCGCGGGCAGGTCGGCGTGAACCTCGGGGAGGACCTCGGGCCGATCCTCGACGGACGCGCCTCCATGACCGCACTTTCTCGCGCGGTCGAGCAACTGACCCCATGTGTGGTCCGGATGAAGCTTTCGGACTTCTACGATCCGCAGATCGGCGATTACGATCTCATCCGCCTCAACCGGGCCATCAACTGGGTCGGCGACACCGGCGCGCGAGTGCTCGTCTGCCTTGATCCCGCGCAGGTCCCCGAGGAGGACGGCGACGACCTCTGCCCCGATCCGGACTTTGAGACGGTGGCGCTGAAGGTCGTCTCCCTGCGCCGCGGCGGCCCGCACCTCCGCTACTACGAGCTTTTCGACCGCCCGCTGCTCACCGGCCAGTTCGAATCTGTCGAGGAGCTCACGGATGCGTACAACGACCTTGCCCTGCGTGTGCTTGCCTCCGACCCGGAGGCGCGGATCGGAGGCCCCGGCTTCGCATCCGCGTGGGAGGACAGACTCCGCTCATTTGTCACAAACGCGAACACGCTCCACTTCCTCTCACTGCACTTCTACGGCGCGCACAATCCCGACGCGGCGAAGTCGTCGCTGCTCGAGGCTGCACTGCGAGGATCGACGTCCGACCTGCCCGAGCAACTGACGCTCACGCAGGTGAGAGCACTCGTCGAGGAGGCGCATCAGCCCATCCCCGAGGTCTTCGTCACCGCGATGGCGGTCAACTCCGCTCGAAGAACCGATGGTTCATCGGCCGATGACCGCACCTCAGACAACTTCGGCGCAGCGTGGGCGGCAGCGGCGGTCCTGTCTTCGTCCACCCCGGTGGACAAGTTTTTGTATTACAAGCTCTTCGGGCAAGGCTGGGGGTTGACGAACCAGCGCGGCCGGCCGAACCCCACCTACCACGCGGCGTGGCTGCTGCACACCTACGCCCCGCGGGGTTCAACGCTCAGTCAGTTGCTGAATCCGACGGACGATCTGCTGGTCGCCGCGGTCTGGACATCGAGCGCATCCAATGCATTCGTGGTCTATCTCGGCGCGGAGGCCCGGACGGTTGTCATCGAGGCGCGCGGAGTTGGTGAGCCGCTGATGGTGCGCGAGCGGCGCATCACCTCGGACGGTGAGTTGAACATGGCGGACCTGCCGAACTCAAGCTCGCAGGCGATCCAGTTCGACGGGCCCGGCATCTCGGTCATCCAGTTCGTCAGCGACGAGTGAGGCGAACCGAGGATATCGGCTTTCAGGGCCGGAACTGACAGCGGGAGGGCCTCGCCGGCCCTCCCGCGACTATCCGTTCCACGACCGCGGCGTTTACCAGTCGCCGCCGCTGGGGAGATCGATCTCGTCCTTCGGGAGTTCCTTCAGACAGAGGAACCAGTCGAGGCAGCGATAGTCATCGCCTGCACCCTCCACCCGAGCTTCGGCGGTCCCGCATGAGCCGGGCGGCGGCACGATCACCTCGTCGCCGGGCCTCCAGTCAGCCGGCGTCGCCACGTTGTGCTTGTCAGCGGTCTGCAACGCGATCAGCAGGCGCGTGATCTCCTCGAAGTTCCGGCCCGCCGATGCGGGATAGTACATCAACGCGCGGACCGTCGCGTCCGGGTCGATGAAAAAGACCGCGCGCACCGCGTGGACGCTGCTCTCACCAGGCTGGACCATCCCGTACATGTTGGCTACTTCCATGTCCACGCCCTCGATGACCGGGAAGGTGACCTCGATGTTCTCCATCCCGTTGAACTCGAGTTCCTGGATCTTCCGCAGCCACGCGATGTGCGAGTAGTTGCTGTCGATCGACAGTCCGATCAGTTCGGTGTTGAGTTCACGGAACTGATCGTTCATCGAGGCGAAGGTCATGAACTCCGTGGTGCAGACAGGGGTGAAGTCAGCCGGGTGGCTGAAGAGTATGACCCACTTGCCCTCGTAGTCATCGGGGAATTTGATCTGACCCTGAGTCGTGTTGGCCTCGAAAGCGGGCGCCTTCTCGCCTATCAGCGGAAGGTCCGCCGCGTGGCCTGCAAGCGCTCCGAACACAAGCAGCGCCGCTACTGCAATGAACGTCCACCTCGCGCGTATCATCGTACGCATCCTCCTCTGAGATCCTGCTGCGCGGAAAGCCGCACGCAGATGCATTACTGTCTCTCAGATGAGGATTCGGCGCGCGAGGCCGGACTCCCCCCGTGGCCTGTCAGAGTTTCCGGCCCGCCGCCCTGGCGAAGGCCTTCAGTTCATCCATCAGGTTTTTGAAGACCGAGGGCGTGACTGACTGCGGCCCGTCCACGATTGCCTCCTGCGGGCGGATATGCGTCTCCACCAGCAGCCCGTCCGCTCCGGCGGCGATCGCGGCCTTCGAGAGCGCCGGCACCATCCAGTCATTGCCCGACGCGTGGCTGGGATCGACCACCACCGGCAGGTGGCTGAAGCGCTTCATCGCCACCACCGCCGAGATGTCGAGGGTGTTGCGCGTCGATGTCTCGAAGGTCCGGATCCCGCGCTCACACAGGATAACGTCGTCATTGCCCTCGACCGCCACGTACTCGGCCGCCTGCAGCAGATCCTCGACGGTCGCGGACATCCCACGCTTGAGCATCACCGGGCGATCGACCTTGCCAAGTTCGGTCAGCAGCGCGAAGTTCTGCATATTGCGTGCGCCCACCTGGTAGATGTCGGCGACCTCGTGCAACGCCTCGATGTCGCGGACATCCACGACCTCGGTGATGAATGGCAGACCGGTCTCCTCCTTCACCGCAAGGGCCATCGGGATGCCCTCTTCGCGCAGGCCCTGGAAGCTGTGGGGGGAGGTGCGGGGCTTGAAGAT
>JBNJEK010000197.1:0-8607 GCA_051745855.1 Armatimonadota bacterium | reverse complement strand
GCTTCGGCGCGCCGCTAAACGACAGCGGGCGGCGCCTCACCCTCGTGCCGCAAACGACGCGGCACGAGGGCCGCCCCTCCTTAACGGCATCAGCTACTACCCAATCGCCCGACTGGCGCTGTCCTTTTTGGGATCCCTGCCGATTTCTCGACAATGAGATGAGTGTCCGTGCCGTGGGCTCCGCCGCAAACGAACCCGCGATCGCACCTTCATCAGTAGCCTTAGACGCGGGGCGATCGATTCCTGTCAGGGAGTGCGCTCTGCCTCAATCGACCACTCCTCATCGCCCCGATCGGCGTTGGGCAGCCACTTCACATGGCCATCGAGGTAGCAGGCGTTGAAACCGCCTGAGTGGCGGTCTTCGGCGAGACTCGTCAGCGGCCATGACCAGCGCCCGGACTGGCTGCCGCCGAGATCCCACGGGGTCGGGTAGGGCGGGGTGCGCTCGCGGTCGTCTTCAGGGTCCGCGTCGGCGATGGCGATTGTCCGGGAGGGCGCGCGAGCCTCGCTGAGCGGAAGACCGCTGACGCCGACCTCGAAGCGACCGTCGTCGGGTGTGCGATCGTAGCAGTTAAGACCGTAGTGGCGCAGGTCAGGACCCCGCAGACTTTCCGACGGGCAGTACCAGGCGTTGATGTTGCGAACATAGGGATCGGCCAGATCCCACCAGTAGATCTCCCCGAGGACGGTGAAGCGCGGCGGGTAGACGCCGCCGGCGTCCTCGGCGTAGAGCGAGGTGGCGAGGCCGATCTGCCGCAGATTCGAGGCGCAGGAGGCAGTGCGCGCCTTCTCCCGAGCGCGCGCGAAGACCGGGAACAGCAGCGCGGCGAGGATGGTGATGATGGCAATCACCACCAGCAGTTCGATGAGCGTGAATCCGCGGGTGCGGCGGGATAATCTCATACATTCAGCATAGCACATCGGGGCGGCGAGTGCAGCCTTCAGTGACGCTTGCTGAAATCACAGGGATCTGGCACCAGATGGACCTCGGGCATTGTCCACCGGGCGTTGAAACCGTGTTCGACGATGGCCGGGAGCACGCCATCGCGCTGGTCGTATCTCACCGTGGCCTGGCCGCCCATTCCTACGAGCTGGGGCGCGCTCACTCCTCCGATGCCACCGCTGGTCCGCATCTCGACGGGTACATTCACAGCCAGGTTGACCTGGGCATCGCATTCAGGCGCCTGGACATCGCCGTACGCGGGATCGAGCATGACGAGGAACGCGACTCCCGGCTCCTCATCGCCCCCGGGACCGCCGCCCTGCCCGGTGATATGTTCATCGGCCACAGCATGAATCACCGCTGCGCCGAACCGCTTGCGGCTGTCGAAGTGCCATCTCAAATCCCAGTCACCCTTGCCGCTGACCAGCGGGTAGCCCATCTCGCGAATGTCAAGGCCCTTGAAGAGCGTGTTCATTCCGGGCAGGCCGCCCTGCAACTGCCAGTACATCAGCATCTCATCGAGGCAGTACGCCGGAAGTCCGGCGTAGATCAGGTCCTCCGTGAGGCCCATATACAGGCGCGACCCCACAACCAGTTCGCGGTACTCAAGTTCGATGTCACCTTCGGCCATCATGTCCGAGTAATCGATGTCCATGGTCGCGTTGAACTCGCTGATGGTGACGGGATTGCTCTCACGGCCCCACTTGTCGACGACAACCAAATCGCCAACCGCGTCAGGAGGAATCATTACCTTCAGCGGCGCCCCGCCGCCTCCACTGTCCTCGAACGGAACCGGGGTGCCACCAACAAGCACCTCGCAATCCTCGGCGAGGCCAAAGGCGCCCCAGAGGTTGATGGTGTAGTCGATGCCGTTTTCCGCGCGGGATATTCCCGCGTCGTCGATATGAGGCGCGACGGAGAAGAAGTCTGGAGCCTCCCAGTACTTCTTCATCACGGGGGTGGCACGCTTGTACTTATGGTAGGCATTTTTCGGATGGGTCGACCAGTCGTATCCAAGGTCGAAGCCCGGCTTCTCCTCGAGGCAGTCAAATGCGTCTTTGAGAGACCACGCCCGATGGTAAGGTGCTGCTGGCGACGGACGGTCGGTGCTGGTGCCGAGGGTGTACTTGAGGAAGTTCAGACCCCATTTGTGAGCGAAGCCGGCGTCCGCGGTCTCCGTGAAGCCCAGGAAACCACCTGCGCCCTTCTCACTGAAGATGGACCACGGAGAGTCGATGTCGGCGCTGTGGCAGGTCAACATCATCACCAGTGAGTTCGGCACCATCGACTCAATATTGTTTTCGAACCATGTGTCGAAGATGGTCGCGCCCCAGTAGCTGCGTGTCGGCAAGAGGACGGGCGGCTGTCCCTGCTCCTCCCAATCGATCCGGTGGTAGATCCCCAGTTCATGTCTCTTCAGCCACACATACCACTCCTCCAGCATCAACCCTGTATCCTCGTAGTGGGTCGCGTCGATGCCGAAATGCTGAACACCGTCAATTTCCGCCAGTCCACCGTGACAGTGAATGACTGTGATCGCGGCGTCAGATAGCTTCTGGAAGTTCAGCAGGTGACCATCGCCGGTTTCAACTGTGTAGCCGGCCTCTTCGAGTACTGTTCGAAAGTCGGGGCGGATGTCATTGTAGTTCGAAGGGAGCGCGTGAATCACAAGAGCCTTGCCGAGCGGCACCTGGTCACCCAGACAGCGCGGTTCACCCATGGTAACAGGCGCAGCGGCGGTACGGGCCGGCATGAGGGTCACGGGGCCTCCTCCCCCGAGCGTGCCGGGGAGAGGGGCGCTGAAGCACATGATGATCCCGTCGGAGGTCGTTGCCTGCACCTCGTTGTCACGCACTTCCGCGGAGGCGATGTCCTCGCGCACAGCGAGGCGGCCCGCGAAGGCCTCAAGGTCGGGGTCGGCGGGATCCTCGTGGATCGTCTCGAGCCAAATGGGCCCGGTTGCGTCGATGGTGACCAGCAGGGCTTCTGCGCCCTCGACGGCAGCCGGATCGTCCTGGGCGAAGCCCGCGGCAGCGCAGAGAATCAGAATCAGCAGGACCGGCAGTCGAGTACGGGTTCGCATGAGCATCGCTGCTCAACTCCCCTCTCATGACTGGGCCTCTATATTCTCTTCGGTCAGTGCGGATCATTTGTTACCGGCGTGATCCGCCGCAGCGACCGCGTCCTTCACCTCAGTCGTCATGGTCGAAACCGTCGCGGGGCCGAAGAGGTGGCCGGCACAGTCACAGTCCGAGGCGCCAGATCTATCGACCACCGCGAGGCGTTCGGCGAGCGCCGATGCGATGCTCGCCTCGTACACACTCTCCACTCGAGCTGTCGGTCGTTCACATTCTGTCAGTGACGCTTGCTGAAACCGCATGGCTCGGGGGAGAGATGGACCTCGGGCATTGTCCACCGGGCGTTCGTGCCCTGGTGATCGATGGCGGGCAGGGCACCCTCAGCCTGGCGATAGGTCACGGTCGTATCCCCGAGCATCACCGCCGGACTCGGCATTGGGACCCCGCCGAAGCCGCCCTCAATCGTGATTTCAACCGGGACCCTGGTGGAGACGAGCACCCGCGCGTCACACGTGGTGGCCGCGACGTCGTCGTACGATGGATCGAGCATGACAGCGAAACTCACGGATGGCTCATCGTCGCCACCCGAATCGGTTCCCTGCCCGCTGACTGCGCCATCGCCGGTCGTGCGCACTACAAGCCCACCGAAATTCTTCCGGCTGTCGAAGTGCCACGTCAGATCCCAGTCCCCGCATCCCGACACCAGCGCGTAGCCCATCTCGCGAATATCCACACTCTGCTCGAGCATCTCCGCCACCGGCAGCCCATGCGGCTGTGGATCGGAGGTCAGAAACTCCTCGAAGCGATAGGCCGGAAGCCCCGCGTAGATCAGTTCATCGGTCAGGCCCATGTAAAGGCGCGATCCTGTGACCAGTTCGCGGTAGTTGAGCGTGATCTCGCCGGCGGACATCATGTCCTCGTAATCGATAGTGACCTCGGTCGCGAACTCGCTGATCGTCACGGGATTGCTCCTGCGGCCCCACGCGTCAGTGACGACAAGGTCGCCGGTAAGATCCGGAGGCACGGTGACCTTCAGTGGCATGCCCCCACCGCCAGCGACGCTCTCACAGCGAACCTGCCTGTCGCCCACCATCACCGTGCACTCCTCAGCGAGACCGAAGCCTCCCCACAGGTCCACCACGTAGTCGGTGCCATTCTCCGCGCGCCCGATCATCGCCGAGTCAATGTGCGGCGCGGCGGAGAAACTGTCGGGCTCTGTCCAGAACTTGCGCATGACCGGCTCAGACTGCCGGTAACCCTTACCCTGATAGTCCGGATCGCTGGCATAGTCATATCCCCTGGCGAATCCGGGCTTGTTCTTGATGCGGTCGAACGCGTCCCTGAGCGACCACGCGCGGTGATAGGGCGCGGTCTCCGATGGCCGGTCGGTGCTTGTGCCGAGGATGTACTTGAGGAAGTTCAGCCCCCACTTCGTCGAGAAGTCCTCGTTGACGGTCCCGGTGAAGCCGAGGAATGCGCCGGCGCCTTTGTCTTTGAACACCGTCCACGGCGTCTGAAGGTCGGCGCCGTGGCAGGTCAAAAGCAGGACCAGGGCGTTCGGCACCATCGACTCGAGGTTGTTCTCAAGCCAGGTGTCGTAGATGTCCACGCCCCACCAGCTTCGCTTCGGAACGCGCGGGGTCTGGCTGTCGTCCCACTCGATCCTGTGATAGATCCCAAGCTCCCCGTACTTCAGCCACATGTACCATTCCTGAAGAACCGGTGCGGGCAGATCCTCCATGTAGTCTGACTCGATGTGGTAATGTCCGCCACCGTTGAGCGGGTCAACGCCGCCGTGTGCGTTGATCACAACGATCGCGGCATCGCTCATATCCTCAAAGTCCCCGAGGACGCCCCGGCGCGTCTCGACCGTGTAGCCCGCCTCCTTAAGCACCGCGCGGAATGCCGACCTCACGTCCTCGTGGCCGCCATGATGGCCGTGGATCACGAGGGCCCTGCCCTTCGGAACCTGATCCCCGAGGCAGCGGGGCTCTCCCGTTACTGCGTCAGCGATGGTCCTGACGGGGGCGAGCGCTGAGGCGGAACCCGAACTCAGGATACCGGGTGGCGTGGCGGAGAAGCGGAACCTGATCCCGTCGGCGGTGATCGCCAGCACCTCGTTGTCACGGGCCTCGGCGGAGGCGATGTCCTCGCGCGCAGCGAGGCGAGCCGCGAATGCCTCAAGGTCGGGATCGAGCGGGTCCTCCCGGACTGCCTCCAGCCACAGTGGACCCGTGCCCTCCATCGTCGCCGCAAGCGCCGCGGCGCCCTGCTCCGCGTCAGGTACTTCCTGAGCAAATGCGGTGCAGGTACACAGGATCAAGGCTACCAGCAGGACCGGCAGTCGCGTACAGGTTCGCATGAGCACCACTGCTCAACTCCCCTCTCATGACTGAGGCTCTGTATCCTCTTCGGTGAGTGCGGGTCGTTTGTTACCAGCGTGATCCGCCGCAGCGGCCGCGTCTCTCACCTCAGTCGTCATGGTCGAAACTGTCGCGGGGCCGAAGAGGTGGCTCTCGCATGTGCAGTCCGACGCGCCGAAGCCCGCCACGCAGGCAAGCCGATCGGCCAGTGCCGCGGCGATCGCGCATTCCATTCGCTCCTCGCTCTCCACGCGCAAAACATCTACGACTTCGGCGTGCTGGAGGAGGTAGTCCACGTGCCAGTGCAGGCGCCTGTCATCGCGCAGATGGCGGGCGATGCGCGCATCGAGCCCACCCATCGCCGAGCCGACGTAGGCGTACGCGCCCGCCGGGAAGTCGATCTCGCCGAGGGCGCCGACCTCGATCGCCCGCTCGCGGTCGAGGCTGATGACGAGCACGTAGCTGCCGGTCACACTGACACCTCCTGAGGGAGACTTCGCGGCGCCGAGGGCGCCTCCCTCCACCCCATGCACTCCTGAGAAGCGGAGGTTCGTATCAACGGTTAAGGATTCGGAGACCGCGGCAACGACTCTCCAGGCGAGGGCGCCTGGAGTCCGGAATCGCAAGACCGATCGGAGTCCGGGCGCCTCGCCCGGACGTCGTTTCCCGCCACCCGGAACCACCTGCGCGGCGTGACACGCCTTTCCCGACCCTATCCTTAACCGTTGATACGAAGCCAGAAGCGGCAGGTTTCCGTGGGCGGGCCGCGGAAGTGACAGACGCGGCACCGCGCACGACTGCCAGGGGCGCAACGTGGGGAATGTGAATGACACTGAAGAGGCGTATCATTGACGCTGCGGTGGCTCTCGGCGGAGAAGACGAGCAGTTCACAGGCCATCTTCGCAGAATCGCCCGCGTTGGGAAGCATATTGCCCCATCGTGGCAGCATCGAAAGCAGTTGGCGATGCTGGAGGAGGCGGTTGAGACCGGTCACCCCGTGGTGGAGCTTATCCGCCGCCTCATTCGAGATTGCCACCCGAACTACCGCGCAGCCATCGCCGACCTCTTCGTGACACACAGTTGGGAGGGATCGCGCCAGCGCCAGAGATTCGCGGCCGAACACGGTCTCGCTCCCCCTTCCTTCATCGTCATCTCACCGCTCGCGGGCTGCAACCTCAGTTGCTCGGGCTGCTACGCGGGGGCCTACGGCGACACCGAGCCGATTCTCTCCAGCGAAGACATCGCGCGTCTCATCGACGAAACACGCGGTTGGGGAAGCCGCTTCGTGACAATCTCGGGCGGTGAACCCGCGTTGATCTGGGAGCGCATCCCCGGTGAGGACCGCGGCCTGCGTGATGTTTTCGCGGCCTACCCGGACACGATGTTCCTGATGTACACCAACGGCACGGTCATCGACGATGAGATGGCGGCGGAGATGGCGGAACTCGGCAACGTCAGCCCGGCGATCAGCCTCGAGGGCTATCGCGAGGAGACCGACGCGCGGCGGGGCGAGGGTGTCTACGACCGCATCCTGGACGTGATGGCGACACTGCGCGAAAACCGCGTGCTCTTCGGCGCCTCGGTCACGTACACATCGCGGAACTGGGAGACGGTGGCCGACGATGACTTCATCGAGATGCTGATCGACCTCGGCTGCATGTACGCGTGGTACTTCATGTATGTGCCGGTCGGCCGCGATCCGGACCTGTCACTGGTCGTAACGCCAGGGCAGCGCGACACGATCGCGCGGAAGACGTGGGACTGGATGATCGGCAGGCCGATCTTCGCGGCGGACTTCTGGAACTCCGGGGCGCTGACGAAGGGCTGCATGGCGGCAGGGGCGCCGTCGGGCTACCTCCACGTGACCCACCGTGGGGACATATGCCCGTGCGTGTTCATGATGTACTCAAAGCACAATATCCACGAGATGCACTCGGAGACGCCACTGCTCGATGCGCTGCACAGCGACTTCTTCGAGGCGATCCGCGAGGGCCAGCGGGCCACGCAGGAAAACCCGCTGGCGCCCTGCCAGATCGTCGATCACCCTGAGACGCTCAAGCGAGCGGTGGAGGGCTGTGGCGCGCACTCCACGCAGGAGGGGCAGCGCATCCTCGACGGGCTCCACGAAGACGTGGCGGCACGCGCTCGGGAGTGGGAGGGGCTTGCGCGCGAGCGCTGGACATGCAGCGGGACCTTCGCGAACTTCGCGAGGGCCTACGCGGATGACGAACAGGACTGGCTGCAACCGGGGTAGAGATCGGAAAGCGGGAGACCCCGGCGCAAGGCGACGATCAGCGCCGTCGCCGTTCGGAGGTCGGGCCTGCCCGGGCCCGAAGCCGTTTCGACCGGTTGGGCGTCACTCGGGCAACGCAGGGAACTCCGTGAGCGTGTCGCGCTCGTAGATCACGAAGCGCTCGATCTCCGAGCCGCCCTCCTCCTGCACGCGCTTGAGCTTCGCCATGCGCTCGCGAATGCGCGGGAGCATCTCCACCTGCGTGGTCTGACTGAGCCACGCCTCGGCCTTGCGGGAGGCCCACGGCGTCACGTCCACCTCAATCGACGGGCCCATCCGCTCGTGTCCGTGGTAGATGAAGACCAGCGGCACCGTGTATGGCTCTCCGCGATCGGCAAGGATGTTCTCGCCCGCCTGCCAGACGATCTCGTCGGTCATCTCGTGGACGGCTGAGTGATCGCGGTTGCGGTCGTCAGGGCCGAGCGTGAAGAGCGCCTGCGGACGGTGCCTGCGAATCTGCTCGATGAGCAGGCGCGTGAGCTTCCAGTCGTGCCGCACGCCCTGGTCGGGCCAGTCGAGGAAGACGCGCTCGCTGACGCCGAGGATCTCGTCACAGGTGGCCGCCTCCTGTCTCCGCTGATCGACGATGGTCGCCGCCCACTCCTCGCGACAGTAGCCCGCGTCGCCGCGCGAGATCGTAACGACTACGACCTCCGCTCCGGCGTCGGCGTGTGCGGCGATGGTTCCGGCCATGAGTATCTCGTCATCGGGGTGCGCGCCCCAGATCATGATGCGGTCGTAGTTGTGCATGTGCGGTCATCTCCTGGCGACATTATCAGGTCGGGCGGGATCATTCGCCGCGGGCGCGGTCCGGTCCTCGTACATGGATGAAGCGCCCCGAAATCCGGGGCGCTCCTGATTCTTCGCTGGGGGGCAAGCTTGCGCTCACGGGATCGGCGCGCTGAGCACGACGGGCCCGTCGCCGCCGGG
>JBNJEK010000196.1:0-8655 GCA_051745855.1 Armatimonadota bacterium | reverse complement strand
TTGAGGCCGACGAGGCCTCGACATGGACGTGGGCCGCCCATTCGCTTGAGGAGATGCAGATCGACGAGCAGGCGCGCACGGTCACCATCGAGCAGGGCGAGGCGGCACTCGACATCGCCTTCGCCACGCCAGAGGGCCTGACGTTTACGCAGGACAATGACTGGGACGGCCACGAGCCGCAGGGCCGCCACGCGGAGAAGCCGAAGAACTGGCATCTCTACGCGGAGACGCCCGAGGCCTCGCAGACGCAGCGCTTCGTCACGCTGATGCGCGCGAGAGAGGGCGGGGAGGCAGCCGAATTCGTCTCTCGTTCGGCGGAAGACGGTGCGGTCGTAGCGGGCCTCGATCAGGTCGCGCCTGGTGGCAATCCAGACCAGTTCTTGGTCGGCGTCCGCTCTTCTGATGAAGTCTTCGAGTTGGGCGACTCCACCATCGATGCCACAGCCATCGCACTGGCGGGTCGCTCGGCGCTGGCGGTCGCCTGCCGCAGTATCACCGCCACGCCCGATGGCAGAACATTCTTCAGCTCGACAGAGCCCGTCACCATTGCCCTCGCGCACAGCACCGGCATAGCGGAACCGCAGCCGCTCGTCCGCGCCGACATCGAGGCCGACGCCCACACCGAGGTATCGCTCTGGCTCGCGCGCGACCTCGAGGGCCTAACACTCGACGGCGAGCCGCTGACCGCGCAGAACTGTGATTTCGACGCCGAAACGCAGATGCTCACCCTGAGCCTCGACGCGGGTAAGCACTCGATCGCCGCGCCGGAGGCCCGGCCGGTCGCCGATGGGAGCTTCGACCTGACCATCGACGGAGACGCACCCGCCAGCATCGACCAGGAGATCCTCCCCGCGTACACCGGGAGCGGCCTGCTCTTCGCGAACTTCAGCACCGAGGCCGGACTTCACCGCCTGGCCGGCGACGCGCCCGAGGTCCCCGTGGCGCTCAACGGGGCGCCGCTGGACAACGCCGGCGGGCTGATCTGGCTGCGCGAGAGCAATACACTCGAGGCGCGGCTGGAGGAGCCCTCCACGGTCCAACTGAAACTCGAGCGTCTCGCGCTCGAGGGCGAACCGCAGCCTGCGCGGGTCCTCGATGATGCGCCGGAGGGGATCAAGCTCGAGGCTGAAAGTTTCGCCGATGAGGGACTGGGGCAGGCCAGCCGCTACTCGCACCGAGAGTTTCTCTCCGGCGGAGTGGGCGTCGGCGAGTGGCTCGTTCCGGGGATGTGGCTGAGCTGGGACCTCGACGTGCCGCCCGGCGACTACCACCTCGTCGTGAAGGGCGCGACCCACGAGGCGCGGGCTGACCGCCTCATCATGCTTGACGGCGAACCGGCGGGCGATGGATGGCAGGTCTTCCGCTTCGAGCACACCGGCGGTTACGGCGCCACGCCGGAGGAGTGGCAGCAGATGATGGTCATCGGCGCGGACGGCGAGCCACTGACCCTGCGTCTTGATGAGGGCTCGCATGAACTGCGCATGGTCTGCATCGACAGCCGCCTGAACCTCGACTACCTGACGCTGGTGCCGGCGGAGTAGGACCGGCGTCAGTCAACTCACCGGAAATCGGCCGACAGGAGACCGGGATCGGGACACGAAGGAGTGCGAGCGGCTCCAAGACACCCGCAGAAGGGCTGGTGCTGCAGCAAAAACTCTCTTTTTCATTCGGGGCTACTGCTGCTCGCCGTCCGGGACGGGCACCGGGGTGACCCCGGGCATGTCGCCGACCGTGATCTTCCGCTCGGTTCGCTTCTCGGCCTCGCGGAGGATCCTCTCACCGATCTCCTGTGCCCGCTCGGGGTCGGAGTGCACGTCCCGGGTGAACGACCAGAAGTCCTCGGGGTCCACGCGCTCCCGGGCAAGCACCTCGGCGGCATTGTCTGCGAGCAGGCTCTGCACCTCGGTGGGGTCGATCTCCTCGCCCTCCTCGACGGACTCACTGAGCGCCGAGGCCATCAGCACCATCTTCGCCGAGACGCGGATGAAAAGCTCCTCAGTAAGCTCCGCGTAGTCCTCGACGCCCTCCTCCTCGATCCGCTCGCGCGCCTGCTCGACGGCCTTGCGTTCGGGCGCGGTTGACTCATCATGCGCCGGGCCGCTGTCGGATGCACTGTCGGCGTGCTCGGGCTCGTCAGCGACCTGCGGCGCGGCATCCTCAGTCTCGTCGCGCTCCCCGGTCGCATCGGCTTCCTCGTCATCGGCCGCAGCAGCGTCCACGGCCTCCGCAGGCTCATCGTCGCTGCCGAAGGGCACGCGCTGACTCTCGACCACCGGATACTCCGGCGAGTATCGGGGCTGCTCCTCCTCCGGCTGCAGGAAGGCGTAGGTGATCACCGCTCCGGTGAGCAGTCCGGCAATGATAACGATGACGGCGATCGTGTTGTCTCTGCGTGCGGGTCTGTCTTCCATGTTTCCTCCTTACCCTGAGTATAAGCTGATGTGCCCGCACTGGCAAGAAGCTCATCGAAGTGCAGCGGTCTTTGGCTGCAGTTGTCACCGGCGCCACCTGCAGCCCGGGCAGCCGTGGCGGCCGTGTGCTCGCGGTTTGCCGAGGGGGTGCGGCTGTGTTATAATCCGTGTGGTCGGGATCTTTGGTTTTATGCACTTCAGACGGGGGAGCGGCCCTGTGTACGAGTTGACAGTCGAACGCGATTTCTCCGCCGCGCACCTCATGCGCGGATACGATGGCGCGTGCGCGCGGTTGCACGGGCATAACTACCGCGTGCTGCTCAGCGTGGAAGGCGACCAACTCGATGAGTGTGGCATGCTCGTGGACTTCGCCGAGCTGAAGGCCGCCTTCGACGAGATACTCGGCGAACTGGATCATCGCAATCTCAACGAGATTCCACCTTTCGACACGACCAACCCCAGCAGTGAGAACCTCGCTCGGCACATCTACGAGCAGGCGAAGGAAGCGATCGCGAGCCAGGCGCGCGTAACCTCCGTCACCATCCATGAATCACCAACAAGCTCCGTGACTTACCGCGAGGGCTGAGAGACGATGGCGAGCGTCGTGCTGCTGTCAGGCGGGCTCGACTCACTCGTGGCGGCGTGGGCGGCGCGCGAGCAGCATCCGCCGCGGCTCGCGCTGACGTTCGACTACGGTCAGCGGGCCGCACCACGTGAGATCGAGGCAGCACTGTGCATCGCCGCCGAGATGGGCGTCGATCATCGCCTCGTGAAGCTCCCGTGGATGTCGCGGCTCATGCCCGACGCGCTGGGCGACCCGAAGAGCGATCTCGCCGATGCCGATGACTCGTCGGTCTGGGTGCCCGCCCGCAACGCCGTGTTCATCTCCATCGCGGCCGCGCACGCCGAAGCGCTCGATTGCGACACGATCATCTGCGGGTTCAACGCCGAGGAAGCCGCCACGTTCCCGGACAACTCCCCGGAATTCGTGCGCCGCTGCAACGAGATGCTCGAACTCGGCACACAGAACCATCCCACCGTAATCTCCCCCACCCTCGATCTGACGAAGCCTGAGATCGCGGCGCTTGGGGTCGAGATCGCCGCGCCGCTGCACCTGAGCTGGAGCTGCTACGCGGCCGGTGAGGAGCACTGCTGGAAATGCCCGTCCTGCCGACGACTGAGGGCGGCACTTGAGAACGCGGGGCTCCTGGACGCATGGGCGGAACAAAGGGACGCGGCCGACGGTTCTTCACACAGAGGAGGCGGCCGATGCCCCGATTGAGATTCTTCGACGGAAACGCGATGGTCGGCTGGCGCTCCGCGCCACACCCTGAGACGATCTGGCGGCCGAGTGACTTTACGCGGGATTACGAGTACTACGGAATCGGCGCCGCGCTGGTCTATCACGCGTCGGCTGTGCAGTACCACCAGGATCACGGCAACCGCGTCCTCCTCGAGGAGATCAGCGACATCCCGGGGCTGATTCCGCAGTGGGTGGTCATGCCCGGCCACACGAACGAGATCGCACCTGCTGATGAACTGATCGCGGAGATGCTGGAACTGGGCGTCCGATCGGCCCGCATCTTCCCGAAAATGCACGGATGGCCGCTGAGCGAAGAGGTCGCGGGGCCGCTGCTGCGGGAGTTGCAGGAGCGGCGGATGCCGCTGTTCGTGGACCTCCCGGAGATGGGCATCAGCGGCGCGGTGAGCCTCTGCGAACGCTGCCCGGAGCTTCCGGTCGTCCTCTGCGGCGTCGCCTGGGGCACCGACAGGGAGATCGAACCGGCGCTCGAGCGCGCGCCGAACCTCTACCTTGAGACCCACCGCCTTCAGGGACACCGCGCCTACGAGCGGTTCGCGCGGCAGTTCGGCGCCGACCGACTCATCTTCGGCACGGGACTCCCGGACTGCAGCCCCGGTGCCGCGATGATGATGTCGCTTTACGAGGACATCGGCGACGAGGAGCGCGCCGCGATCGCCGGCGGCAACCTTCTCGCGCTGTTGCAGGCGGTCAGGACCGACGCCCCGTGGCCGCTGGACGAGATACCATCGGTCGAGCCGCCCGAGGACGACGACCCGATCGTCGCCAGCATTCGCGAGGGGCGGCCGCTCACAGACGAGTACATCTTCGACGCCCACGGACACATCGGGCACGAAGGCTCGATGGGTATCGCGCGGATGCAACTCCCGTGGATCGATGCGGACGGACTCGTCGGCACCATGGATCGCCTCGGCATCGACCGCTGCATCGTCAGCACATGGAGCGGCATCACACACGGCGACCCGGCCAGCAATGACATCATGCTGCGAGCCGTCGAGAAGCACCCGGACCGGCTGCTGGCCTTCGGCACGATCAACCCGCGCTATCCGGAGACGGCCGCCGAGGAGATGCGACGAGTCTTCTGCAGCGACAGGGTAATCGGATACAAGCCCTACCCGCCCCGGCAGCAGGTCCCGCTGACAGATCCACGTCATCGCCCGATGCTGGAGTGGGCGAACGACCGCGGCGCGCCGGTGCTCTGCCACGGCGGACTCTCGGAGGCGACCTCGGTCACGCCCGACCAGCTTGCCTGGCTGGCGCCAATGTATCCGAATGCGAGCTTCCTGCTGGCCCACGCGGGCAGTTCATGGCCGCTCGCGGAAGCGCTTGTCAGCACGTGCCGTCGCTGGAGCAATATCTACGCGGAAATCACGTACACGTCGATACTCTACGGGCTGGTTGAGTACTTCGTGCGCGAACTCGGCCGGGAACACACGCTCTTCGGCACGGACTGTGTGATGCGGGACGCGGCGCCGCAACTCGGGTGGGCCGCATGGGCCCGAATCCCGCTTGAGGATAAGCGGATGGTGCTCGGAGGAAACATCTCGCGCATCGTTGGCATCTAAGTAAACGTGGCCCGCCGAGAGGCGGCGCTGGGGCAGCGCGCACAGCCCCGGACCGCTACGCGGCCGGGCCGCGAGAGACCGCATGGGCGGACATTCTACAAACCACGCTTCAACATAGTGAGTTGGCGGATCATGGCAGAACTAATTCTTGTCGTAGAAGATGAAGAGCCCGTCCAGGAAGCCATCGTCGCTGCACTCGAGTCGTCGGGCTTCAGGGTGGCGACCGCCTCAGACGGTGAGGAGGGCCTGCGGCTTCTCCAGGCGGAGAGGCCTGACCTCGTACTGCTGGACCTGATGCTGCCGAAGATCGGCGGGATGGATGTCTGCACCGCGATCCGCGAGCAGTCGGAAGTTCCGATCATCATGCTGACGGGGCTTTCGGCTGAGGACGATCGTGTCGAGGGCCTCATCCGGGGAGCCGACGATTACATCACGAAGCCTTTTCGCGCCCGCGAACTCTCCGCGCGAGTGCGTGCGGTGCTCCGTCGCAGTGAGCACTGGTCCAGCGACGATCGGAAGCTCATCACCGTGGACGACATCGAAATCCGCCCGGCTGCTCGCGAAGTGAGACTGCGGGGCGAGGTGGTCAAACTCACACCCAAGGAGTTCGACTTGCTGGAGTACCTGGCTCGAAACGCGGGGCATGTCGTCCAGCGTGAGCGTATCCTCGACCGGGTCTGGGGCGAGGACGAGTACATCGACCCGAGGACCCTCGACGTGCATATCCGGTGGCTCCGCGAGAAGCTCGAGGACGAGCCCTCCAATCCGAGGCGTCTGCTGACGGTGCGTGGTGAGGGCTACCGGCTGGTCGAGGGATAACGCTTCGAATCCACGGGGGTCGCGGCCTGCGTTCCGGGCCGGATGAGACCGAAATTACTCCACGATCTGCTGCGAGGACTGCACAATGTCCGAGAGAATACTGATCGTCGAGGACGAAAGCAGCGTTGCCGAGGCCATCGCGTACACCCTCGAGCAGGAGGGCTTTGACACCGAGATCGCCAACGATGGCCGGGAGGCTCTGGACGCCTTCGAGGCCGGCGAGCCGTCGCTTGTTATCCTCGACCTGATGCTGCCGGGACTGAGCGGCTGGCAGCTCTTCACCGCATTTCGCCGCCAGCGCGATGTGCCCATCATCATGCTGACGGCGCGCACCGAGGAGGCGGACCGCGTCGCGGGCCTCGAGATGGGCGCGGATGACTACGTGCCGAAGCCCTTCAGCATGCGCGAATTGGTCGCCCGCGTGCGCACCGTGCTGCGCCGCAGCTCCGACCGATCCGAGGCCGCCGAGGCCGCGGACCGGCTGGAGATGGGCGAGATCGTGGCCGACATGGGACGCCACGAGATTACGGCGCGCGATGAGCAGGTGGACCTGTCACCGAAGGAGTTTGACCTGCTCATCTACCTGATGCGCAACTGCGGAAGGGTCCGCACGCGCGATGACATCATCGCCGCGGTCTGGGATCAGGAGGAATACCTCGACCAGCGTACCGTGGACGTACACGTCCGCTGGCTGCGTCAGAAGATCGAGACGGACCCCTCCAACCCCCGCCACCTGATCACCGTCCGTGGTGTGGGATACAAGTTCGTGGAGTGAGAAGATGCGCTCGATACGCATCACCACGGCCCTTCTCCTTATCGCCGCCATCGGCGCCGTCCTGCTCACGATCGACATCTATGCCCGGGGCGTCCTCGACCAGCAGACCCGCGAGCAAACGCGCCGGTCGATGCACGATGAGGCCCGGCGGGCGGCGATCGCGGCCTCCCGGATGGGTGATGATCCGTTCACACTCGCGCGGCGCGTTGCCATCCCCACCGGCAGGCGCGCCACCGTCTTCAGTCCGGAGGGGGAGGTGCTCGCCGACGTCCTCCCATCCGCCGCCCAGCCTGCCGGCCGCCCGTCCACAAGTGAGTTGTGGCGGACGGTCACGACACGAACAAGCCGCCCGGGCCTGCTTCACGCCGGCATCAGGCTGGAGGACGGCTCCACGCTCCTGCTCACATCGTCTCCGCCCGCCATCTCTCAGCCGCAGGTCGCGATGCGCCGCTTCCTTCTCGGCACTTTCCTTGTTCTCGCCACCCTGGCAGTGATCCTCGCATCGACCGGATGGAGTTCCATCGATCAGTCTCTCGAGCACATCTCCGGCGTTGCTCAGAGGCTGCGCGATGGTGACCTGACCGCGAGAGTTCGGCAGGTGCGACAGGGCGCCCTGAGCAACCTCATCGGGGCGGTCAACGCGGCGATCGACCAGATGGCCGCGTTGCTGGCTGACGCCCGCGAGCAGGGCCGGTACTACGGCGCGATCCTCGACCAGATGACGGACGCGGTAGTTGCTGTCGATGAACGCGGCCATGTCCAGTTCATAAACAAAGCAACCGCGCGACTCTTCGACGTTGAACCCGAGGACGCGGCAGGCCTTCCAGTCGAGAATGTGCTGCTCAACTACGAGATAAGCGCGCTGGTCATGCGGGCCCTGCATCAGGGCAGCGTGCAGCGCAGTCGCTTCAGCCTTACCCACCCCGGGGAGTACCACCTTGAGGGGGTGGCGACGCCACTGACCGACGAGAACGGGCAGATCATCGGTGCAGTCGGCCTGCTGCATGACATCACGCAACTTCGCGAAGCCACCCGCGTGCGGCAGGATTTCGTCGCCAATGCCAGCCACGAGTTGCGCACCCCGGCAGCGAGTATCAAGGCACTCGCCGAAGCCCTTCAGGCGGGCGCCATCGATGATCCGGAGCATGGACCCAAGTTCTGCCGCCAGATCGTCGAGTCCGCCGACAGGCTGACCGAGATCCTCGACGATATGCTGACGCTCTCACGGGTCGAGCGTGGTGCGAGATTGCTCGAGCCGCAACTGACCGATGCCGAGACGGCTCTGCAGGACGCGGCCAACCAGGTCCGCCCCGCCGCCGAGCACAAGGGCATTCGGCTGGAAGTCGAATACAACGAGGGCGACCAGATCTACGTCGATCCGGCCTCGCTGCAGACGCTGCTGCTGAACCTGCTCGACAACGCGGTGAAGTACACACCGCAGGAGGGGGCCGTCACGCTCCGCGGTCACTCGGTTCCAGGTGGATACGAGGTGGCGGTGGCGGACACAGGCGTCGGCATCCCGGAGGAGCATCAATCGCGTATCTTCGAGCGCTTCTATCGCGTTGATCGGGCGCGAGATCGCGCGACGGGCAGCACAGGCCTCGGCCTGTCGATCGTCAAACATATTGCCGAGGCACACGGCGGCCGGGTGAGTGTCACCAGCGAGGTCGGAGAGGGCACGACCTTCACAGCGTTCTTCCCCTCGCATCCAGACCAGAAGCCGGCGTCCGGGTGAGGCGGAAGTGTCTCACGCGGCCAAACCGC
>JBNJEK010000195.1:0-8662 GCA_051745855.1 Armatimonadota bacterium | reverse complement strand
GTGGAGGAGGTCCTGCAGTATCTCGACGGGACACAGGACGATGCGCCGCTGCTTGAGCATCAGATCATGGAACTGCGCCTGCCGCTGCGCAAGTTGACGGAGGAGGACGCTCAGACGGCGGACGCGGAAGCCGCGAAGTTGCGCGCGGAGTACGAGGCGGAACTTGCGAAGCTTGAGGCGAACCCGGAATTGCGGCATGAGCCGCGCTGGCATAAACCTCTGTGGTACGTGCCGGTGACGAAGGCGTACCGGCGCATGCGCTGGTACGAGCGTGTCCGTGAGCGCTTCGAGCAGCAGAAGCATGAGGATGCCGTCCGCGACGTGACGCTGCACGTTATCCGACTTGGCGAGGTCGCCATCGCGACGGATCCTTTTGAGTACTACCTCGACTTCGGCGTGTACATCAAGGCGCGCAGTCCCGCGACGCAGACGTTCCTGGTGCAGCTTGCCGGGGCGGGGACGTATGTCCCGAGCGCGCGATCGATCGCCGGCGGCGGCTACGGCTCGCTCCCGGCCAGCACGCCGATCGGCCCGGACGGCGGCCGCGAGGTGGCGGACAGGACGATCGAGACGCTGCTGGAGTTGTGGAGCGAGGACTGAGATGCGGAACGCGCAGAAAGAGGCTGCGATGGCCGAAGCGAAGCTGAAGATCGGATGGGCGCAGGCGGACATCACACCCGACGAGCCGGTGCTGCTGTCGGGCCAGTTCCACGCGCGAGTCTCCGAGGGGGTGCGCGATCGGGTCACGGCGACGGCGCTGGTGCTTGAGCAGGGAGGGGAGCACGCGATCTTCGTGACCTGCGACCTCTCAGGTGCCTACGGCGAGTTGCAGGAGGCGGTCAGGGGTCGCGTTGAGCAGATGGAGGATGGCCCCGAGATGGAGCGGCTGGCGATGAGCGCCACCCACACGCACGCGGCTCCGCTGACCTTCAGCCAGCTTTTCAGAGGCGGCTACGGGCCGGCGTACACCGCCGGGACGGACCTCCCCCCGGTGATGGAGCCTGCCGACTACGTGCAGTTTGCCGCCGATCGGATAGCGGAGGCTGTCTCCGAGGCGTGGGAGGGGCGCGCGGAGGGATCGATCGCGTTCGGTCTCGGGCAGGCCGTGGTGGGGCGCAACCGGCGGTGGGTGGATATTCACGGGAACTCGACGATGTACGGCAACACCGACACGCCGGAGTTCAGTCACATTGAGGGGTACGAGGATCACTCGGTCAACGTGCTGGCGACGTATGACGCGGACGGCGATCTGACGGGCGTGGTGGTCAATGTGCCCTGCCCGTCACAGGAGACCGAGCACATCTTTGAGATCAGCGCCGACTTCTGGCATGAGACGCGCGTCGAGCTTCGGCGGAGATTCCACGACGACCTCTTCGTCCTCCCACAGTGCTCGGCGGCGGGCGATCAGTCGCCGCACCTGATCTGGGGCAGACGCGAACATGAGCGGATGCTTGAGTTGAAGGGCCGCGACTCTCGCGAGGAGATCGGCCATCGAATCGCCGATGCGGTCGAGGAGACGCTCGGCTGTCTCGGCGGCACGGAAGACGCGTCGCCGCTGCTGGAGCATCGGGCTCTCGAACTGAACCTGCCGATGGCCAATCTCACCGAGGAGCATGTGCGCGAGGCCGAAGCCGCCGCCGAAGAGTGGCGGGAGAAGTACCAGGCCGAGGTCGCCAGGCTCGAGGCCGATCCATCGCTCAAGGAGCAACCTCGCTGGTACACGGGCGTTACGAAGGCCTTCCGCCGAATGCACTGGTACCTCGCTGTGCGCGAGCGGGCCGAGGAACGAAAGGGCAAGCCAACGCTGCCCGTCACGCTGCATGTTACCCGACTCGGAGACGTGGCGTTCGCGACGAATCCTTTTGAGTACTACCTGGACTTCGGCATCCTCATCAAGGCGCGAAGCCCGGCGATGCAGACGTTCCTGGTGCAACTTGCCGGGCCGGGTGGCTACGTCCCGAGCGAGCGGTCGGTGGCCGGCGGCGGCTACGGCTCGATCCCGGCGAGCAATCCGATCGGCCCGGAGGGCGGGCGGGAGGTCGCGGACACCACCATCGACACGCTGCTGGAGATGTGGGGCGAGGGCTGAAATACGGAGCGGACAGGGAGAGGCCGCCATGGGCGAAGCGAAGCTGAAGATCGGATGGGCGGAGGCGGACATTACACCGGATGAACCGGTGCTGATCTGCGGGCAGCGCGCGGCGCGCGTATCGGAGGGTGTGCTCGACCCGGTGACCGCGACCGCGCTGGTCTTCGAGCAGGGCGATGAACACATGGTCCTCATCAGTTGGGACCTTGCCAGCGCCTCCGACGAGCTTTGCGGGGCGGTCAGGGAGCGGGTGGAGGCGGCGGGCGGGCCTGAGCCGCACACGCTCGCGATGTTCGGCACCCACACTCACGAGGCGCCGCATGCCCGGATGTCGCGCTACGGGCAGGAGTATCACCCCTACCTGCCCGATCAACTGGGCATCGAACTTGATGTGATGACCCCGGAGGAGTACGTGGACTTCGCGGCGGACCGGGTCGCTGAAGCGGTCTCGGAGGCGTGGGAGAGCCGCGCCGAAGGATCGATCGCGTTCGGACTCGGGCAGGCGGTGGTGGGGCGCAACCGGCGCTGGGTGGACATACACGGGAACACCACGATGTATGGCAACACCGACACGCCCGAGTTCAGTCATATCGACGGATACGAGGATCACTCCGTGAACGTGCTGGCGACGTATGACGACCGCGGTGAACTGACCGGCGTCATCCCGAACATCGCCTGCCCGGCGCAGGAGACCGAGCATCTCTTCGAAATCAGCGCGGACTTCTGGCATGAGGCGCGCGTGGAACTGAGGCAGCGCCTGCGGGAGGACCTTTACGTGCTGCCGCAGTCCTCGCCAGCGGGGGATCAGTCGCCGCACCTGCTGTGGGGCAAGCGCGAACACGAGCGGATGCTCGAACTGAAGGGCCGCACCTCTCGCGAGGAGATCGCATATCGCATCGCGGACGCGGTCGAGGAGGTGCTCGGCTATCTCGACGGTACACAGGACGCCTCACCGGTGCTCAAGCACGAGCGGCGTGACGTGGAGTTGACGATGCGCCCGCTCACTGAGGAGGACGTCCGCCAGGCGCTCGAGGACGCCGTGCCGTGGCGCGAGAAGTGGCAGGAGGAGCTGCGAAAGCTCGAGCAACACCCGGAGCTTCGCGACGAGCCACGCTGGTACGTCGATGTGACGTCGGCGTTCAACCGGATGCGATGGTACGAGCGCGTCGAGGAGAGATACGAACTCCAGCAGGAGGATCCGACGAGGACCGTGCAACTTCACTTCGCGCGGCTCGGAGACGTGGCCTTCGCGACGAACCCCTTCGAGTACTATCTCGACTACGGTGTGTACATCAAGGCTCGCAGTCCGGCGGTGCAGACGTTCCTCGTGCAGCTTGCCGGGCCGACGCAGTATCTTCCGAGCGCGCGGTCGATCGCGGGTGGCGGCTACGGATCGGTGCCGGCCAGCAACACCTTCGGCCCGGAGGCCGGCCGCAAGCTCGCGGACGTGACGATCGACGCGCTGCAGCAGATGTGGGAGTAAGGCAGCGACGAAAGCGACGAAAGCAACAAAGGCAACGACAGCGACGACAGTGACGGCAAACGGCACTGACGACGGCTGGGACCACGGCAAGCATCAGATCGCCTCGGAATCAAAGGCATTATCAGAAGAGGCGATGGCGGGAACGCATGCCCCGGACGTCGAAGGCAGAGGTGTAAGTCGTGACGCAGTCATCCCAGCATCTCGGCGGGCACACTGCTGAGGCAGTGCAGCGAGGTGCGTCTCTTTAGGATTGAGACAGAAACATGCGCAAGCATATCGGACGGACCATCGCACTGATCGCGCTCAGCGCACTGATCACGGCCGCCGCGTTCGCGGACGGCTGGAAGGTCGGCGTCGGCGGAGGGCGTATCACGGGGTACATGGGCCTGCTGGCCGACCGGGGCATGCCCCGGGAGTACCTCACCGACGAGGAACTCGCGGACATCGAGGTGCTGCGCGAGTACCGGGCGGTGATCGTGACCGCGGCGAGGAACCACCAGGCAGTCGCGCGGGCCGTCGAGCAGTTCGTCGCTGAGGGCGGCATTGCCATCACCGAAGAGCGCGTCGCGCCCTCGGCAAAAGCTGTCCCCGGCAAGCGCCTCGGGCCCGAGAGCGCCGCGAACATCGTTTTCCGCGACTACGATCACCCCATCAGCCGCTCGATGCACGCCGCGAACGTGGTGACGACGTATGCCCGGCCCGCACTGGCGATCATCCCCGGGGAAAGCACGGAGAATGTCACGGTGCTCGCCGAGTACACCGACCAGGGTGTGCCGGACAAGTACAAGGGCAAGCTCACCGGGGGCAGGAAGGGCATCCCGGCGGTGCTGCTGGTGGAGCACGGTGAGGGCGCGTGGCTTTACTTCGGCCCTCGCGTCGGGTTCTCACTGGCCCTGCGCGGCCCGGAGATGCAGCCTGCGATCCTGACCGCGCTCGATCTACTGAGCGACGGTGTCCTCACCCCGAGGTTCACGAGCGTCCCCGCCGAGCGCCGGATTCTTCCGAGCATCCAGTGGCAGGCTCAGACCCGCGAGGTCATGCCCCGCTCCGCGCCCCGCGATGCCGAGGCGAGCGACCTTCCCGAGGACTTCGAGCCGCTGGACCTGCCTGCGGACGCGCCCGCAGACTACGTCATCACCGGGACGCTGCCCGCCGGCGGCGACGCGACCGTCATGCTGCCGTGGTTCAACCCGCAGTGGCAGCAGCGGCTGGAGATCCGCGGCCGGAAGCTGCGGCTGGTGGAGGTCAGCGACGGGCGGGAGAGCGTGGTGGCGGAGGGCGCGCGGCCCGAGGCCGGCGAGGATGCGCGGATAGACGTCCGGCGCCGGCCCCGGAGTGTGACCGTGTTCATCGACGGGCGGGGCGTGTTGATGGCCGCGCTCGATCCGCTGGCGGGCGAGCAGGCGATCAGCGGTGTGGAGGACGCATTCCTGCAGGGCTGCGCGCCGGTGCAGTTCACGGACAACTTCATGCGCGCGGAGGGCGACCCGAACCCGTGGGAGACGCCATCGGGAAACTGGCAGCTTTACCAGGTGGAGGGCGAGCCGGGGCAGGGCGCCAACCCCTTCGCATTCCGGGCGAAGGCCGAGAAGGCGGCGCTGGCGACGGGCGGCTACTGGTTCTGGGATGACTACGACGCGGGCGTGTCGGTGCGCCCCAACTGCTCCTCGGTCTCGCTGATGACACACTGGCAGGCCGAAGACGACTGCATTGAACTGCGGCTGACGATGCCCTCGGCGAAGGCGGACGATCGGGCGGCGAAGCTGGAGTTGATCCGCCGGCTGCCCGAGCGCGAGGTTGTGCTGGCGACCGCCGATGCAAGCGCCTCGCGCGACCGCTGGCAGCGCCTGCGGCTGAAAGTCTCGCAGGGCCACGCGGTCGCGTCTTTGAACGAGCGCGAGTTGATTCGCGTGGCGGATGACAGCCTGCGCGGACGAGGGCAGGTCGGTCTGAGGATGGCCGGCGGCTTCGCGCACTTCGACGATGTGCGCGTGCAGCCGTGGCAGGCCGCCCCCCTGCCGATCAACGGAGGCGCGTGGATCGCCGAACGCGGCGGGGTGACGGCGGAGGGCCGGGAGGTCACGCTGACGCCGACGGCGTCAGCACGAGCAATCGCACCGATCACCGAGCTTGCCGACCTGGAGGCTTCAGCGAAGCTGCAGCGCGCCGACGCGACCAGCGCCGGCCTGCTGCTGCGCCATCAGAGCCCGGGCGATCACTACCTCGTGGCAGTCGCGGAGGCTGATGGTGGAGGCTCGGAGCTTCAGGTCATCCGCAAGCGGCGCAACGAGGACACCGTGCTGGCGGCTGAGCCGCTCGAGGGCGGGGCCGGGCGCTGGCATGCGATCACCGCCACGCTGCGAGGGCGGCAGATGCAGATCGCCACAGACAGCGGAGTGAGCGTCGAGGTCGCCGACGAGACATTCGCCGCAGGCGGCTTCGGGCTTGCCTGCGAGGGCGGCGCGGCGCGCTTCAGGGACGTGACATGTGGGCCGATCGACCGCGAACGTTTCGCCGCCGACCCCGAGACCCCGCCGCACGCCGGGATCATCGACCTGCACACCTGGGCGGGCGCGGGCAGTGGCTGGGAGCCCGCGCCGACCGACCTCGATCTCTTCTGGCACCGCGGAATGTACGTCGGAGACGCCGAGGCGCGACTGGGCGTACACCGCACCGGCGACGGCGCGGCGGCCGCGACGCTTCTGATCGGCGACGGCGACGACGCCTCCGCCGGGTACGCGCTCAGCGCCAGTCAGCCGACATCGGCCGATCCGGTCGAAGTCAGCCTGACGCGCGCTGGCGAAGAGGTGGCATCCGGGGAGACGCGCGTGTGGGCGGCCGAGGGGTGGGGGCTAAGCCTGCAGCGCGTGGGGAGCCTGGTGGTGGGCAGGGTAGATGGTGAGACGATCTGCTCATTCCGCGATCCGCAGCCGCTGGCCGAGATGCGGCGGGTGGGCTTCCGCAAGGACAACGCAGTGATCGTTGCTGCCGACGCGGAGGTGCTCTCATCAGCGGTGCGCACATGGACCTTCGAGGAGGCGCCCACCGACTGGCGCGTCGAGAGCGGCACATGGGAGATCTCCAACCGCTGGTCGTGCTCGCCGGACTGGACGTGGCTGGCGGGGTGGAACCAGGAGGGCCGGGCGCTCATTGAGAGCCGCCGACAGTTCATCGGCGATCAGATCGTGGACATCTACGTCGGAACGAAGATGATGCCCAGGCCCGATGGCGAGGGGCATTACGAAGAATTGCGCGACCTGCAATTCGGCCTCTGCGGCGACGGAGATGGCGGCGGCTACCAGGTGATACTCGGCGGGAACAATGGCCGTGGGGCCCAGTTGCTCAGAGACGGTGAGATCGTCGCCACGAACGACGACTACGCGATCCCGCAGTCCGAGCGTCACAACAACTGGCTGCTGGTGCGACTGGTGAAGACCGGCGCGGAGTTGTCGGTGCAGGTCTGGGACAGTGAGGTGCTCACATACACCGACGACGGCACGCGCTCGAGCGGCCCGCTCTCCGGCGGCTCAGTCGCGGTGGGGACTGAGGGCAACGGCATCACCGTCCCGCGAGTGACGGTGTACGCGCAGACGAGCTCGGGCATGTGAGGGATCGTCGCGGCGGGAGGTCCCGCCCCGGGTCCGGCGAAGTATCTCTGCCCTGACGCCGGCTGAGTTACTCAGGGGTGTTCTCTTTTGCGTGCGTTCGCTCCGCCGGCTGTCATGCTTGCCGCAAGTGTCACGGGCGTTGCGTCTTCTGAGGGGGAGACGATGATGCAAGGCAACAACTGCTATCATGCGGTCACATTGCTGGACCTCGACAATCCGCTCCCGCCCGCATGGCTGGAGCGTGCGGGAGTGGACCTCGTGTACACAGCCGCTCCGCCTGTCGAGGACGGCCCCGACGGCGTTCCCGTCATCGCTGAGAGCCACCGGGAGCGGTGGGAGCATGTGCTCGGGCTCTACGACGACACCGGCACGCGCCTGATGGTGATGGGCAACTTCTACGTGGACCCGCCAGAGGACCAGCAGGCCGTGGACGCCTTCGGGCGCAAGCATCCGATGGCGTGCTTCCGGAACGCGGACTTTCGGGCGGAGATGACCCGCCGCATCGTGGCGCTCACCGAGGTGCTTTCTGAGTACCCTGCATTCGCCGGCTTCGTCTTCGACGACGGTCCGCATGTGCGGGTGGATTGCTGCTACTGCCCGGAATGTCGCGCACAGTTCGAGGAGCAGTACGATGCGAGTCCGCCGGCATTCGAGCCTCGCAGGCCCGGGCGACACGTTCGTGATGATGACCCGATCCTGCTGTGGGAGCAGTTCCAGCAGGAAAGCTGGCAGATCTACCTCCGGACGCAGTCCGAAGCCGTCCGCTCGGTCTCCGATGATCCGCTGATGCTCATCATCCCGTCGGATTCGTACTTCTACGGGCGCTTCCTGAACGTGGAGGTTGAGCGGGAGCACACCAGGCTCGGCCACCGCGGCAGACTTCAGCGCATCGAACGCATCCAGCCGCGCCACTGGACCATCTTCCAGAGTTTCCCGCTGGCGCGCCTGCCGGAGGCTGACGAGACCGGCCTGCAGCCCGGGGCAGTGGGCGCGCACATCACCGCCGACTCGCCGAAGATGCTGATGCAGTGTGAGGGGCCCTACGCTCCCACCTACGACCGCACGCAGTACATGAGCCCGGCGGAGATCGAGCGGATGGCGCGCCTGACCATCACCGAGGGCGCCAACTCCATCTGCTACTGGACGCCCGCCGCCCCGCTTCCGCACTATCCGGCCGCCCTCGATGCACTCGCCGAGGTCTACCGCGACGTCGAGAAGATCGAGGAGATGCTGGCGCAACGGCGGCCCATCGAGGCCAGCGTGGGCGTCCTCTACTCCACCACCACCGAGGCGATGGAGCAGCCGTGGGAGCGCGAAACCTCCGAACGCTGGAGGCACCTGCACGCGTATGAGGGGCTCCTTTACTCAATGTCACGGTGCAACCTGCCCTTTGAGACCGTCATGGAGACCGACCTTTCTCGCGAGATGCTGCGCAGGTTCGACGCCCTCGTGCTCCCGGAAGTACGATGGCTATCCGACAGC